>NZ_WMJY01000012.1 GCF_009711055.1 Myroides pelagicus | reverse complement strand
TCAGCATTACTGCTTCTGTATTGCGGTGGCAAATGTACTACATTTTTTTAATCCTCCAAATATTTTTATTAAAAAAATTAAATTTTTCTAATTCAGATAAAAGACACGAAAAAAATCTTTTCTTTGTAAGTACAATATAAACATTTATATCAAGCAATTACACTTATGTTGACATTCAATTACAAAAAGTGGAACATTATAGGAGGCTGGCTATGTTTCCTTATCGCTTTAATTACTTATACCTTAACAGTAGAGCCTACATTAAGCTTCTGGGATCCTGGAGAATACATTGCAACATCTGCAAAACTACAAGTAGGACACCCACCTGGAGCTCCTGTATATCAAATGTTAGGTGCATTCTTCTCTTTATTCGCTACTTCTCCAGAAAAAGTGGCATTGATGGTCAATCTGGTTGCTGTGTTATCAAGTGCCTTTACCATTCTGTTTATGTACTGGAGTACAACAAACCTATTGAAGAAGATCGTAGAAAAAACATCTGAATGGACTAATGCCAATGCTTTTGTTGTTTTAGGAAGTGCTGCCGTGGGATCATTAGCATTTACTTTTTCAGATAGCTTTTGGTTTAATGCAGTTGAATCGGAAGTGTATGCCTCGGCAATGTTTTTAATAGCCTTACTATTATATTTAGGATTAAGATGGTATGACGACTTAGAAAATGAATATGGAGATAAATGGTTATTGTTAATCGCCTTAGTAGCTGGATGTTCTTTTGGTGTCCACCTAATGGCTCTATTAACCATACCGTCAATCGTGTTGCTATACTACTTCAAACAATACCAAAAAGTTACAATAAAGAATTTTATCATTGGAAACATCGCAGCAGTCGGTGTATTATTTTTCTTGTTTGCCTTCCTATTCCCTAAGCTATTAGCTTTGTTCGGAAAAACGGAAATCTTTATGGTTAACCAAATAGGTTTACCCTTTAACAGTGGAACAATTTTCGCCTTTTTACTAATCGTAGCTGTCTTTGTTATTTCCCTTAAATACACAAAGCAAAAGCAATATGTAAAAGCGAACACACTTATACTAGCCTTACTATTTGTATGTATCGGTCTTACTTCATGGATAATGTTGCCAATTCGTGCAAATGCAAATGTAGTCATCAACGAAAACAGACCTTCCGATGCAGCAGAGTTATTAGCTTATTATCAACGTGAGCAATATGGTGATGAAAGCATTTATTACGACTCTTATTTTACTAAAAAATACGTGGGGCTTGATGAGCAAAATCCATGGAAAGATGATAACCCTAACTACGAAAGAGATTACAAAACAGGAAAATATGTAATCGTAAACGAATGGAAAAATGCTGGTCAAAACTATGACAGCACACATAAAGGAGTATTACCAAGACTGTGGAGTACAGACAAACACCATAGAATAAACTATATGCGCTACACTAAACCACTGGACTTTGAAGTAAAGCCAGAAGTAGTTAGTGCAATGTCCAATTATCCTGAGCTACAACAAATCGTACAACTAACAGAAGGGGTAAAAGATGGAGTGGCAAAGGGAGAAATAGGCATTGAGGGACTTGATCGTTTCTTCGATCAATATGGACAATATTTAAACATTGAAGTACCAAGCTTTAGCAGTAATATGTCATTTATGTTTGACTACCAATTTGGCTATATGTTCTGGAGATATTTAATGTGGAATTTTGTCGGTCGCCAAGATGACATCCAAGGACAAGGAGATATTTTACACGGGAACTGGATAAGCGGTATTAAAAGTGTAGATGCTGTACGACTAGGTAATCAAGACCAATTAACTCCAGATGCGTTAAACAATAAAGGAAGAAATACCTACTTCTTTTTACCATTCATCTTTGCATTAATTGGTATTGTATTTCATTATCGCAAAGACCCTAAAATGTTTTGGGTACTTTTAGTCTTATTCTTATTCACCAGTTTTGCCTTAAAGATTTTCTTAAATGAAAGACCTTTTGAACCAAGAGAACGTGACTATGCAGTAGTACCAGCATTCTATGTATTTGCCATGTGGATTAGTTTCGGTGTATATAGTCTATATGATGGACTGCGAAAATTTGTAACCCCAAAAGTATTAGGCCCAGCAGTTGTAGGTCTTTCTCTTTTAGCAGCACCTGTATTAATGGCAGCTCAAAACTGGGATGACCACGATCGTTCTGATCGATATACTGCATTAGCTAATGCTAAGGCGTACCTAGACTCATGCGATAAAAATGCTATCTTATTTACTATTGGGGATAATGATACATTCCCGTTATGGTACTTACAGGAAATTGAAGGATACAGAACAGATGTACGTGTCGTGTGTACAAGTTTATTACCTTTAGACTGGTATATCGATCAAATGAAAGCTAAAGCATATAATTCAGAACCTCTACCAATTAAATTCACGCACAATCAATACGTTGGTAACAAAAGAGATGCGACGATTATTCAGCCTATGCTTGAAGAAAGACTAGACATAAATACGTATATGAATTTTGCACGTTCTGAAGATCCGCGTTTACAAACGAAATCTGAAGCAGGAACAACCCTATACATTTTGCCTACGAACAAAATAAGTATAGCTGTAGATAAAGACATTATCCGAAAAAACAATATTGTATCACCTTATCTAATGGATCAAGTGGTGGATACAGTGAAAGTCGACATAACAGACCAAGCGATATACAAGCATCGATTAATAATGCTTGACATCATAGCAAATAACAACTGGGAGCGCCCTGTATATTTCTCAGGAGGTAGTTTTAATAATGACGATTTTGTATGGATGAAAGATTACCTTCAATTACAAGGGTTAATCTACAAACTCGTTCCAATCAAAACACCGATAGACAAGGGGCACCCATTAGACTTAGGTAGTATAGACTCGGATAGAATGTACACCACTGTAAAATCGTGGTACTGGGGTAATATGGGAAGTGACAAAATCTACCACGACCCTCAAACGAGAAGAAATGCATTGAGTTACAGAATCAACTTAGCCCGTTTAATGGAGCAACTTCTATTAGAAGACAAAGTAGATAAAGCCAAAGATATCATGGATATCGCAATGGAGAACATGCCTATCCAGTACTACGGTTATTATCAACTCGTTCAGCCATTTGTGGAAGGTTATTACAAAATAGGTGAAAAAGAGACTGCTAAAACAATGACCTTAGTGTTAGAACAAAAAGCAAAAGAAGAACTTGACTATTATAACAGTCTAAGTGTAGATGAGATTTATTACTATCAATCCGATATTATCGAACAGATAGAGACCTGGAGACAATTAGTATTAATTACAGAAGAAGACGATCCAACTCTCTACCAACAATTAAAAGAAAACTTTAATACCTATAATGCTAAGTTTTCACAATTTAACAGACCAGCTCTTTAAATTATAAATCAATAAAAGGCGATAGTAATCACACTATCGCCTTTTTCTTTATACCTTTGTCTCCATAAATAAAACTGTACAATGATCGAAAATAAGAATCAATCGCGAACAAGTTTAGAACAACTAGGTGAGTTTGGATTAATCGACCACTTAACTGCTAACTTTCCAACACAACAAGAATCAACAATAAAAGCAATTGGTGATGATGCAGCTGTCCTATCATTTGACAAAGATGAAAAAACAGTCATCTCGACAGACTTATTAGTAGAAGGTGTGCACTTTGATCTGGCTTACTCTCCATTAAAGCATTTAGGATATAAAGCCGTTGTAGTCAATCTATCGGATATCTGCGCAATGAATGCAACCCCTACACAGATTACAGTTTCTATAGCCGTATCCAATCGATTCACTCTAGAGGCTTTAGAAGAATTATACGAAGGGATAAAATTAGCTTGTAATTACTATAAAGTCGATTTAATCGGAGGAGATACCACTTCTTCACAAACAGGGCTAATCATCAGCGTAACTGCAGTAGGTAAAGCAAAAAAAGAAGATTTAGTCTATAGAAATGGTGCAAAGGACAACAATTTATTGGTTGTCTCTGGGGATATTGGTGGAGCTTATATGGGGTTACAAGTACTTGAACGTGAGAAACAAGTTTTCTTAGTCAATCCAAACAATCAACCAGATTTAGATACATATGACTATATTATAGAAAGACAACTAAAACCAGAAGCACGTACAGACATCAAGCAATTACTGAAAGATCTTGATATAAAACCGACAGCAATGATTGACATCTCAGACGGTCTATCATCAGAAATCATGCATCTATGTACACAATCTGAAGTAGGCTGTAACTTATACGAAGACAAATTACCATTAGACCCACAGTTTATAAGTACTTGTGAAGAATTCAATATAGATTCAACAACAATGGCCATTAATGGAGGAGAAGATTATGAATTACTATTCACAATATCGATGGAAGACTTCGAAAAGGTCAAAGCAAATCCAAATCTTTCAATCATAGGACATACAACTCCAAAAGACGAAGGAATACACCTTATCACAAGAGCAAATACAAAAATCCCATTAAAAGCGAGAGGGTGGAATCACCTAAGTAATGAATCAGGGGAAAACTAAAATATCAAGGGCTGTTTATAAAAAAACAGCCCTTTTTTTATTAATCAATTTGACGCTCTTCCTTTTATCAAAAGTTAAAAATTAACTTACAATCAATAAACTCAAACACCTACCCTGCCTCAGTTTGTTTTCCAATTCTTTCATTTAATTTAAAAAACTCAATTCTTTCAAGTAAAATCTTAGACAATTCGTTATATTTACGAATACCAAAAACTATTAAATACAATGAATAAAACTTATCAATTGAAAGTTAATGGAGATGTTGTTTTTGAAAGTGACACTTTATTAAATGATAGTATTAATGCTGCAGCTATAAGCACTACTTCGTATCACGTTTTAAAAAACAATTCATCTTTTAGCGTTGAAATCGACGAACAACAATTCGCCGAAAAGAAGTATCAGATTACAGTCAATGGAAACCAATACACTGTAGATATTCAAACCGAACTCGATAAACTAATCAATGAACTTGGCTTCTCACTAAATACAAGTAAACAAGTAAATTTTATCAAGGCTCCAATGCCTGGGCTTATCTTAGACATACTTGTTGAAGTAGGACAAGAAGTCAAAGAAAATGATAACCTACTCATCTTAGAAGCCATGAAGATGGAAAACAACCTATCCTCTCCAAGGTCAGGTGTCATCAAAACAATCAACGTAACGAAAGGAGCAACAGTTGACAAAGGATTAGTTTTAATTGAATTCGAATAATTATGAAAAAAATATTAGTTGCCAATCGTGGTGAGATAGCTGTTCGCGTAATGAAAACAGCACAAAAAATGGGTATCAAAACAGTAGCGATATACTCAACAGTAGATCGTTTGGCTCCACATGTGAAAATGGCTGATGAAGCAGTCTGTATTGGAGAAGCTCCTTCTAATCAATCTTATCTACTAGGAGACAAAATTATTGAAGTAGCAAAATCATTAGGAGTTGATGGCATTCACCCAGGTTATGGTTTTTTAAGTGAGAATGCCAGTTTTTCAACGGCCTGTGCTAATGCCAATATAACATTTATAGGACCCGACGCTCACTCAATTGAATTAATGGGCAATAAATTGGCTGCTAAAGAAACCGTAAAAGGTTATGACATACCAATGGTGCCAGGTTTAGATGAAGCTATTACAGACATTGATAAAGCCAAACAAGTTGCGGCAGAAATAGGGTTTCCAATTCTGATTAAAGCCGCTGCTGGTGGTGGTGGAAAAGGAATACGAATTGTAGAAAAAGAAGAAGAGTTCGAAAGTCAAATTCAACGCGCTATATCTGAAGCAACAAATGCCTTTGGAGATGGCTCTGTTTTCATTGAAAAATTTATCGGATCACCCCGTCATATAGAAATACAAGTATTAGCGGACAAACATGGAAATATCGTACACTTATTTGAACGTGAATGTAGTATACAACGTCGTCATCAAAAAGTAATCGAAGAAGCACCTTCTGCAGTACTTACACCTGATATAAGAAAACAAATGGGAGAAGCTGCAGTACGTGTAGCAGCATCATGTAATTATATAGGGGCCGGAACTGTTGAGTTTTTAATTGATGAACAGTTAAACTTCTACTTCTTAGAAATGAATACCCGTTTACAAGTAGAACACCCCGTTACTGAATTAATAACAGGATTAGATCTTGTAGAAATGCAAATTAAGATCGCCAGAGGGGAAAAGCTTCCTTTTTCACAAAGCGATTTAGCTATTAAAGGACATGCAATGGAACTCAGAATATATGCAGAAGACCCTTTGAATGAGTTCTTACCAAGTGTAGGCTATCTAGAGACCTATCAATTACCAAAAGGAGAAGGTATACGAGTAGACAATGGTATAGAAGAAGGTATGGATGTACCTATCTATTATGACCCAATGCTAGCAAAATTAATCACCTACGGAAAAACACGAGAAGAAGCCATAGAACTGATGATTAGAGCTATTCAAGCTTACAAGGTTAAAGGCATTAGTACTACTCTTCCATTTGGTAAATTCGTGATGGAAAACCAAGCTTTTAGAGAAGGTCATTTTGATACTAATTTCGTAAAGAAAAACTACAGTGCTGAAATGATTAAAGCAGGATACCAAGATGAAGCTGAGATAGCAGCATACATTGCTCTACAAAAGTATCTAGAGGACCAAAAACAATTACGCTTATCAAACTAAGGACTATGAACGCAAAAATTCAGAAATTAAAAGATATACAAGACCAAGCTAAACTAGGTGGTGGTCAAAAAAGAATAGATACACAACATAAAAAAGGTAAATTAACAGCACGTGAACGAATAGAATACTTATTAGACGAAGGTTCATTCGAAGAGATTGGTATGTTAGTAACGCACCGAACAACAGATTTCGGCATGGACAAAGAAGTTTATCCAGGAGATGGTGTTGTAACAGGGTATGGAACAATCAATGGTAGATTAATCTATGTATTCGCACAAGACTTCACAGTATTTGGAGGAGCTTTATCCGAAACACATGCTGAAAAAATCTGTAAAGTAATGGATATGGCTCTAAAAATGGGAGCGCCAATGATAGGACTGAATGATTCTGGAGGAGCACGTATTCAAGAAGGAGTACGTTCACTAGGAGGATACGCAGATATCTTTTTTAGAAATGTACAAGCCTCTGGCGTAATACCACAGCTATCAGCTATTATGGGGCCTTGTGCTGGAGGAGCAGTATATTCTCCAGCGATGACAGACTTTACAATGATGGTAGAAGGGTCAAGCTATATGTTCGTTACTGGTCCTAATGTAGTAAAAACAGTAACAAACGAAGAAGTAACCTCAGAAGAGTTAGGAGGAGCAAGCACACACTCAACAAAATCAGGAGTAGCACATACTACCTCTCCAAATGACGTTGCTTGTCTTGAAGACCTTAAATCACTTTTATCTTATATCCCACAAAATAATTCAGAGAAACCACACGACTTACCTTATCAAATAGGCAAAGAATACCGATATGAATTAGATGACATAGTTCCTGAAAGTTCTAATAAACCATACGACATGAAGGATGTAATCAAACATATAATTGATGTCGATTCATTCTTTGAAATACACAAAGACTATGCAGAAAATATTGTAGTAGGCTTCGCTAGGCTTGGGGGGAAAAGTGTAGGAATTGTGGCTAACAATCCAATGTTCTTAGCTGGGTGTTTAGATGTAAATAGTTCAATCAAAGCAGCACGATTTACACGTTTTTGTGATGCGTTTAATATTCCTTTACTTGTGTTAGTAGACGTACCTGGGTTCTTGCCTGGTACAGACCAGGAATGGAACGGAATTATTGTCCACGGCGCTAAGCTACTATATGCACTAAGTGAAGCAACAGTACCTAAAGTTACTGTAATTACCCGAAAAGCATACGGAGGAGCTTATGACGTAATGAACTCTAAGCACATCGGAGCAGACATGAACTTTGCTTGGCCAAATGCAGAAATTGCAGTTATGGGAGCTAAAGGAGCGAGTGAAATTATCTTTAAAAAAGAAATAGCCGAAGCTAAAGATCCAGCAGCCAAACTTGCCGAAAAAGAAACAGAATATGCCGACAAGTTTGCGACCCCTTACAGAGCAGCACAGCGCGGTTTTATAGATGAAGTAATTCTACCTAATGAAACACGTAGAAAATTACTAAAAGCATTCAGCATGCTTGAAAACAAAGAAGTAAACTTACCAGATAGAAAACACGGGAATATTCCATTATAACCTATCGAATAACTCATAAAAATAAAGCTCTCCAACTAGTTTGGAGAGCTTTTTGTATATAGCATTATGCGAACATATAATTGTATCATTTTGAAAAAATCTCAAAAACATGATATATATCAAACCACAAACCTCTAATAATTGTTAATTTTACATAGAATAAACATTAAAAATTGTTATAAAAATAAATAATACTAAATAATTTAACTATATTTGACATATTACTTATCTAAGTAGATTAGGTATTTTGAATAAAAATAATGCTATGATAGAAACACAAAAAAACGGAAACAAAACTATAAGTATTTGTGCTTTAACAACTTCTATGAGTTCAATTCTTGTATTTGCATACTCAGAAGTACTTCCTTTTTCAAAAATTATTGGCCCTATACTATTCTTCATTGGTTTAATATTGAGTATAGTTGCCTTAAAACAATCTAATAAATCAATGGCTTACCTAAGCTTCGCTTGCTTATTTATCATGCTAACATTAGTGACCAAATCAGTATTTACAGTTTATTCACCTATCCCTAGCTCCCCTGAACAAATTGCGAACTTAAAATAAAGCAATACTATATTCAACAATCCAGAAACACTTTACATTTTCGTAACTTTGCAATTCGGTATTTTAAGAATTAAACAGCTTCCTGATGCGTAAAATAAAAGAACTGATTGACCCTTACAATTATGGTTGGACACTTCTCAAACAATGGATTGAACAATCAACAAGACAAGTAAACGTATTACCAATTCATTCGAAAGAGCAGACAGAAACTGCATTAGTAGAGACACAAGTAACTACCAAGTCTATTTTAGGCGCAATAATCTATCACACAGGTGGAGTGATAGTTAATAATGGATGGATAAGAATATGGGGAAGTGGCTCTGAAACATTAAACCGTTCAATTCCAGAATGGAGTAAAGGAAAAAGTTTTCAGACACTGAATGAAGTACCAGGTTACCTAGTCATTGCAGATGATGTACTAGGGGGACTCTTTTGTATAAATGGAGGAACACTAGGTAATGATATCGGTAATATTTACTACTTTGCCCCAGATTGCTTAGACTTTGAACCTTTAGAAGTTACCTATTCAGAACTTATTAACTTCTTTCTATTAGGTGATATTGATACATTTTACCAAGACTTTCACTGGTCAACAGAAACCGATGATTTAAAAAAACTTTCATATGATGAAGTATTCAACTTCATGCCTCCTCTTTGGACAAAAGAAGGAAAGCAAATAGAAAATACTTTTAAAGGGAAAATCAATATTGAAGAGTATTTTAACCTCAACGTAGAATTAAGATTAGGGCTTAATCGTATAGAGGACAAATACCTTTAAAACAAGTTTGCAAAAGCATGCCAAAGTAAATTGCCCTCTATTAGTAGAATACCGTATATTTAATTTGAATAATTACAAATTAACAATTAAGTAACTATAATCAAATAGAACTTCATAACTTTGTAATACAAATACGCTAAACTATTGCTCTTGTGAGAAAAAGAATTGCCATATTGTTCATATTTATCTTCCTAGTCTCAACAACTGAGTTTGCTCAGCTATTGAGAGTACCTGTGTTGATAGAGCACTATGCAGAACACAAAGCATATAATACAGATCTATCTTTCTTTGGATTTTTACAAATACACTATTGTAATAACTACAAAGAAAATAGTGATCCTATTCACGAAAAACTACCTTTTGTATCACATATTAATACTATTAGTTTTATAGGAATAGTTTATAGTATTCCTCCAATTTCATTTGAAAAAGTAAAAATAAATACTACACATAATAAAATCCATGCCTTCAATGAGGACATCATGGAAAGTAGCTACCTATCTTCTATTTGGCAGCCGCCTAAATACTGTTAATACATACTAATTAAATTTTTTATAGTACAATTATTAAATTCTATACGCTAATGTATTGAATACAAATATTGTACAATAACTTTATGTACTAACATATTAGAGTCATGCTAAACAAAATAATCGAGTTTTCAGTAAAGAATAAACTCATCATTGGGCTATTTGTATTCGCCCTAATCGGTATTGGAATATACCAAACTACCAAACTACCTATTGATGCTGTACCAGATATTACAGATAATCAAGTACAAATAATCACTGTCGCCCCTTCCTATGGAGCCACAGATATAGAACGATTAGTAACCTTTCCTATTGAACAGGCCAACAGCAACATACAAGGAATCAAGAACATTCGAAGCTTCTCTCGTTTTGGATTGTCGTTGATTACAATTGTATTTGAAGAAGATGTAGATATCTACTGGGCTAGACAACAGGTGGGAGAGCGACTAAGTCAAGTCAGCAATGAGATTCCCAATGGAATTGGTAAGCCTGAACTAGGCCCTATATCTACAGGATTAGGGGAAATCTATCAATATGTAGTCCGACCTGAAAAAGGATACGAATCAAAATATGACCTTACAGAACTTCGCTCAATACAAGATTGGGTTGTAAGAAGACAGCTATTATCCGTAAAAGGAGTAGCAGAAGTCAGTAGTTTCGGAGGAAAACTTAAACAATACGAGATTGCTATTAACCCTAACAAGCTCGACGCCTATGGCATCAATATTAATGATGTATTTTCTGCATTAGAAAATAACAATGAAAATACAGGAGGAGCCTATATTGAAAAAGGGCCTACAGTTCTATACATCCGTACAGAAGGATTACTTGGCACAACAGAAGATATCGAAAATATCGCAATAACATCAAAGAATACAGATCTTCCTTTATTAATTAAAGATGTAGCTAAAGTACAAATTGGAAACGCCACTAGATATGGAGCCATGACCTATAATGATCAAGGAGAAGTAGCTGGAGCTATCGTGATGATGCTTAAAGGAGGAAATAGTAATATTGTAATTGAAGATGTAAAGTCCAAAATTGCAGAAATCCAAAAAACACTTCCTGAAGGAGTTGTTATTGAGCCCTTCTTAGATAGAACGAAAATGGTTAACAACGCAATCGGTACAGTTGAAACAAACTTAATCGAGGGAGCCTTAATTGTAGTGTTAGTACTCGTTTTATTCTTGGGGAATATACGTGCTGGATTATTAGTAGCCTCTGTTATTCCATTAGCTATGCTATTTGCAATCTGTATGATGAACTTATTTGGGGTGAGTGGAAACTTGATGAGCTTAGGAGCCTTAGACTTTGGATTAATTATTGATGGAGCGGTAATTATCGTAGAAGCCGTCCTTCATCAACTCTCACGTAATGCTAGATATAAGAAAATGACATCCTTGTCTTCAAAAGACCTCAACAATACCGTGGTAGAGTCCGCTTCGAAGATGATGAATAGTGCTGTATTTGGCCAAATTATAATTCTTATCGTTTACATTCCTATCCTTACCCTACAAGGAATTGAAGGGAAGATGTTCAAACCAATGGCACAGACAGTAGCATTTGCCTTGTTAGGTGCATTCTTATTATCACTTACTTATATTCCGATGATGAGTTCGTTGATTATGAGTAAAAAAGGACATGACAAACCAAACTTCTCGGAGCGTATATTGGCAAAATTAGAACGTATTTATGAGCATACTTTGGTGAAAGTTATGCAAATACCAAAGCTTATTTATACAGCCGTTGGGGTACTTTTTGCTATTGCTATTTATATACTGAGTACACTCGGAGGAGAGTTTATTCCTTCCTTGGAAGAAGGTGATTTCGCTATTGACACCAAAGTATTAACGGGGAGTAACCTAAATACAACAATAGAGAGTACACAAAAAGCGGTACACATTCTAAAAAACCGATTCCCTGAAGTAGAAAAAATCGTAACTAAAATTGGTAGTGCTGAAGTACCTACTGACCCAATGCCGATGGAGGCTTCAGATATGATGGTAATCCTAAAAGACAAAAGCGAATGGACATCTGCCACTACTTTCCCTGAATTAGAAGAAAAAATGACAAAAGCATTGGAAGAAGTTCCAGGTATTACTTTTGGCTTCCAATTCCCCGTACAGATGCGTTTTAACGAATTGATGACTGGAGCTAGACAAGATGTTGTTGTCAAAGTATTCGGAGAAGATTTAGACACCTTAGCTAGTACAGCCAATAAAATTGGCGCAATAATCAATACTGTTGAAGGAGCGACTAACCTTTACGTAGAACCTATCACAGGTATGCCACAACTCATCATTGATTATGACAGAAAAGCTATCGCTAGACACAAGCTTTCAGTAAGTGAAATCAACAAAATAATCAATGCTTCATTAGCGGGACAAACAACAGGAATGATCTATGAAGGAGAGCGCAAATTTGATATGGTTGTTAGAATGGATGAAAAAGACAGAAAAGATATTTCCGACATTCAAAATCTACTCATTCCTACATCTAATGGATCACAAATACCACTTAATCAACTAGCAAATGTTGAGGTAAAAGAAGGACCTAATCAAATCCAACGTGAAAACGCACAACGTAGAATTATTGTTGGGTTTAATGTAAAAGGTAGAGATGTTCAAAGTATCGTAGAAGAATTACAGTCAAAAGTGGAAACTCAGCTAAAATTACCTGTTGGATATCAAGTAACATACGGAGGACAGTTTGAAAACCTTAATGAAGCCAAAGCACGTCTAGCGATTGCCGTTCCTCTAGCTTTAGTACTTATCTTTTTATTATTATTCTTTGCCTTCAAAGACATTAGGGAATGTTTAATGATTTTTACAGCTATCCCATTGTCTATTATTGGAGGGGTATTCTTATTAGCACTTAGAGGTATGCCATTCAGTATCAGTGCTGGTGTTGGTTTCATCGCCTTATTTGGTGTCGCCGTACTAAATGGTATCGTACTTATCGCCGAATTTAATCGACTAAAGAAAAGTGGTATTCAGAACATTGCTTACATTGTTATTAGAGGCGCCAAATCACGTTTACGCCCAGTATTAATGACTGCCTGTGTAGCCTCTTTTGGATTCCTTCCAATGGCTCTGAGTAACGGAGCAGGAGCAGAAGTACAAAGACCATTGGCTACAGTAGTAATTGGAGGGTTAATGTTAGCTACCTTCTTAACTCTATTTGTCCTACCTATTCTATATATCACATTCGAACAAAAACTTAATTTTAACTTCTTGAAAAAGAATAAAACCATAGCAACAGTAATCTTAGTACTACTAGGGTTCACTGCCCAAGCACAAAATCCTATTACATTAGATCGTGCCATAGATGTTGCCATCGTGCAAAACTCATCAATACGTGCTGAAAAACTGCGTACAGAATACAGCAAGGCTTTTATTAAAGCCGCTACTGATATACCTCAAACAAATGTATCAGGAGAATTTGGTCAAATAAATGGTCCTTATACAGATAATAAATTTAGTATTAGCCAAGACTTTGCATTTCCTACTGTTTACAACAGACAGAAGAAAGTTTACAAAGCAGAGCACCAACAAAGCCTATTTAACCTGAACTTGAAAGAATACGAAATTAAAAAAGCTGTAACGCAAGGTTTTTATGACTATGCCTATTGGGAAAGAAAAGAAGCTTTATTACACAAAGCCGATTCCCTTTACAAAGATTTCTATGACAAAGCAGTTCTTCGATTTGAAAAAGGAGAAAGCAATATAATTGAAAAAACAACAGCTCAAAATCAACGCACTAGTATTCAAGGTCAATTGCTTGAGGTACAAAAAGCAAAAGGCCTAACCCTACTCGAATTAAAATGGTTGTTGAATACCGAAGACGAAATTCAACCACAAGTAGAAGACATCAAGTTGGCTTTAAATCAATTAGAAATTAACTTAGGGAACAATCCTGTCATTCAATTGATAGAGCAACAAAAAGTTATTGCTCATGAGAGATTAAGAATGGAAAAAGCTAAACAACTCCCTACATTACAAATAACCTATAACAACAGTAGTTTTTTAGGATTGGCTAGTAATGATGTATTTTACACTAGAGAGGATCGATTTCACGCATTCCAAGTAGGAATATCTTTACCAATATTTACCTTCGGACAACGTGGAATAATCAATGCTTCAAAAAAAGCAGAACATTTAGCTAATGCTGAATTAGTATCGACAAGAGATAGAATGATGAATAAATACCAACAATTGTTGACAACTCAGCAAAACAACGAGAAGATACTAAACAACTATGAACAGTACACTCTTCAGAATACCAATACAATTCTAGATACTGCTCAGCTTCAGTTTATCAACGGAGAGATTAACTTCTTAGAATTTGTAATACTTACTAACCAAGCCTTGGATTTATTAAGTAATTATCTAGACGCTGTTAAAGCTTCTAATGACAATCTAATACAAATTAACTATCTAACTTCTAACAATTAATACTATGTTTTCAAAATATATTAAAGCGACTACATTAGCTCTAGCCCTTATTCCAACTCTTTTACTACAATCGTGTAATCAAAAAAAAGACGTAGAAAACACAACAACAGAAGTATCAGCTCCTGTTGAAACGGATCTAGTACACCTAAGTGACGTTCAAATGAAAAATGTAACCATTAAGACCGGACAACTATCTACAGAACGCATTGCAAAAACACTACGCCTTACTGGTAAGATAGATGTCCCACCTCAAAACTTAATTTCGGTAACTAACCCTCTTGGCGGATACTTAAAATCCACAAAATTACTTCCGGGAATGCAAATCAAAAAAGGACAAGTAATTGCCGTAATGGAGGATCCTCAATATGTGCAATTACAACAAAACTATCTAATCGCTCGTGATAAATATGAATACGCAAAACTAGACTACGAAAGACAGAAAGATCTGAATGCTAGTAAAGCAAGTAGTGATAAAGTAATGCAATTGGCTCAGTCAGAAATGAATAGTCAAAAAATTACGATGAATGCCTTAGCACAGCAGTTGAGTCTAATCAACATAAATGCAAAACAATTGACATACGACAATATCAGTAAAACGATTGTATTGGTGAGTCCAATCACAGGGTTTGTAAGTAATACGTATGTCAATGTTGGTAAATATGTAACACCGTCAGACGTGCTATTCGAAATTATTGACCCAAGCGATATTCACCTAAATTTGAAAGTTTATGAAAAAGACCTTGACAAATTAGAAATAGGTCAACGCATTATTAGTTATACTAATAGTGACAAAAATACTAAACACAATGGCGAAATCATTCTTATCAGCATGGATGTAAACAATGAAGGTGCATCTGAAGTTCACTGTCATTTAAACAACTACGACAAAAAACTATTACCAGGAATGTATATGAACGCAGATATTGAAACTCATGCAAATGTCGTACATGCTTTACCCGAAGAGAGTATTGTCTATTTTGAAGGAAAGAACTTTGTATTTGTTGAAGTGGAAAAACAAACCTACCAAATGCAACTTGTTACAATTGGAAATAAAGAAAACGGCTTTGTACAAATTGATAACTTCAAAGATTTAGAAAACAAAAATATTGTCACAACTGGTGCATATACACTACTGATGAAACTAAAAAATACAGAAGAGGAAGAATAAAAAAAGAGACAATAAGCAGAGAAAGGTTTGTAAGCAATTGCTTACAAACCTTTCTCTGCTTATTGTCTTACTATTTAAATAATAAATCTATCTACCAACTGTTAGTTCTCTAGAACAGTGTAAATCAAATATTACGAAGTACTATTTGTAATTTTTGAATTGACGCACTTACTTTTACTGAGAAAACCTTACTTTATTGAATCTTTTACCCCCAAAACTACTCTATACTTTTCTTGTATCTTAACCAACCGTACTTTTTGCTCATCAGTATAATCCTTTAAGGTCAAACCATATCCATCTCCGATATAGCGACTAATTTCTTGTGTGAGAGTCTCATATTTTCTAGCACTCCCTTCTTTTGATTCCATAACTTCAGCATATAGTGCTAATTGGTTATCTACTAAAGTTTCCAATTTATCTAGGTAGGCATCAATAGGATCTTTAGCCGCAGTGCCCTTTTCTTGTTCCTGAACTTCAGAGGTATCATTACTCTTTTTACATGAGAAAACTAAAACACTACAGAATAAGACTAACCCTACTAAAAATTTACTTTTATGGCTCAAACGACTCATATATACTAATTAAATATTCTTCTTAACAAAAGTAATTAAAAAAACATATTCAATAGTAATGTTCTAGCATTTCAAATAAAGTAAAAAGGCTACCCTGGATGATGAGATAGCCTTCCTTGTGTAATAAACTTTTTATACTAATTAGCCATTAAAGCTTCTTGATATTTTTTACCAATAGCAGCTAATTTCTCTGCTTGTTCTTTAGTTAATTTAGTTAGATCGATTTTAGCTACATCTTGAGATACAACCATTAAATCTTGAGTTACCTTAGTGATTTCTTCAGTATCTTTAGCTTTTTGAGCATCTACTAATTTATCAACTAACTCGATGTATTTGTTCAATACAGCTTCTTCACCAATAGCACTAACGGCGTCATCTCCTTTAGCAGCAGGAGTCTCTGCTTCAGTTGTTGTTGCCTCTCCTTCTTTTGGAGCATCTTTTTTCTCACCACAAGAAACAGCTATCATCGCAGCCATCCCTAAAACCATAAAAGTAATCTTTTTCATATTAGATTATTAATTTAATTATACGATCTCTTAATCATTACCTAAAAAACAACTTATTAATTCCTTACCTAAGAGCACCATAAAATTAACATAATTTAAATAATAACAACATATTTAAGTGAAAATATTTTATTTTTCTTACAAATACACCCAATTATATCAACTATCAAACACTCATTAACTATCAAACACCCAATAAAACCAATAAACTCACAACAGTATGATACAATTTCTTTCTAAGATAAAGGAGCAGTTTCCAAGTACAAAACCAATCTGTTTTTTTAATTTTTAGCAACTAAAATATACAAATTCACTCCCCTACATTAAAAAACTTTCTAGTCAAGGTAATTTTCCATTTCATTAGATTAAATGTGATTAGAAACAATACATAGAAGAGATGGCTGCAGAAGGGATAACTATGAGTCACCCTTTTCCTCTTCTACAGTGGAACAGATTCATCTTAGGTACACCAGGTGAAATAAACCAATTCTTAACACTCATCATAAATTTCAAAAAAGAGAGGATGGGTATAAGCTATAATCAAGATAAAAATTAAACAAATCAATATAATAAACTAATACGTTTAAGATTATTAACGACAAATAGCTTGTAGTGAAGTTTCTAATCTTAAAGTCTTTTATTACTTTTGTACTATGGCAAAACAAGAAGATATTTTTAAGAACGTTGTTTCGCATGCTAAGGAGTATGGATATATATTCCCTTCAAGTGAAATATACGATGGTTTAAGCGCAGTATATGACTACGCTCAAAACGGTGTGGAGTTAAAGAAAAACATTCGCGAGTACTGGTGGAAATCTATGGTACAAATGCACGAAAATATTGTAGGAATTGATGCCTCTATTTTTATGCATCCTACCACTTGGAAGGCTTCCGGACACGTAGATGCGTTTAATGACCCTTTAATTGACAACAAAGACAGTAAAAAAAGATACAGAGCAGACGTTCTAATCGAAGATTACTGTGAAAAATTATACCAAAAAGCACAAAAGGAAATTGAGAAAGCGAAAAAGCGCTTTGGAGAAGCCTTTGATGAAAATCAATTTGTAGCTACTAACCCACGTGTAGTGGGCTACTTAACTAGAAAACAGGAAATCCTTGAGCGCATGGCTCGTGGTCTTGATAATGGAGACCTAGCAGATGTTAAAGCCTTAATTGAAGAGCTTGAAATTGCAGACCCAGATACAGGATCTAAAAACTGGACTGAAGTACGTCAATTCAACTTAATGTTTGGAACGAAATTAGGAGCGTCTGCTGACTCTGCTATGGACTTATACTTACGTCCTGAAACAGCACAAGGTATCTTCGTAAACTTCCTAAATGTACAAAAAACAGGACGTATGAAGATTCCTTTTGGTATCGCTCAGACAGGTAAAGCTTTCCGTAACGAAATTGTAGCTCGTCAGTTTATCTTCCGTATGCGTGAGTTTGAACAAATGGAAATGCAATTCTTCGTAAAACCAGGAGAAGAAATGAAGTACTATGAATACTGGAAAGAAACACGTCTTAAATGGCATTTATCTCTAGGCATGGGTCCTGAAAACTATCGTTTCCACGACCATGAAAAATTAGCACACTATGCTAATGCTGCTGCTGATATCGAATTTAACTTCCCTTTCGGTTTCAAAGAGTTAGAAGGTATTCACTCTCGTACTGACTTTGACCTTAAGGCACATGAAAAATTCTCAGGTAAGAAGCTTCAGTTCTTTGACAACGAAACTAATACTTCTTATGTACCTTACGTAGTTGAGACTTCAGTTGGACTAGATCGTATGTTCCTTTCTGTATTTTCTAAATCACTAGTAGAAGAAACATTAGAAGACGGCAGTACTCGTACTGTATTGAGATTACCTTCTGTATTAGCTCCTACAAAAGCTACAATTTTACCTTTAGTGAAAAAAGACGGTCTTCCAGAATTGGCGCAAGATATAATCGAAGAGCTAAAATGGGACTTCAACGTGGCTTATGATGAAAAAGATGCAGTAGGTCGTCGTTACCGTCGTGCAGACGCATTAGGCACACCATTTTGTATTACCGTTGATCACCAGTCGTTAGAAGATAAAACAGTTACTATCCGTCACCGTGACACGATGAAACAGGATCGTGTAGCTATCGCGGATCTTAGAAATATTATAGAAAACGAAGTATCTATGAAAAACTGGTTAAAGAAAATGAAATAATCTTTGAAATACACCATAGAAAAAGCTGCCCTCCTTTATTGGGCAGCTTTTTTTATGTCTTTAAACAATTTGACTATAGCTAAGAAAGATAAGGTTCTAAAAGTAGTTCTTAATGTAGGTTAAGCAATTCTATAATATAGAGTTACTACATTTGTAACAAATAAGAAAACTATAAAATCTATATCATGAAAAAAATAATTGTATTACTTGTAGCTAGCTTATTATCAGCAACTTCATTTGCCCAAGAAAAATGGAATGTAGATACTTATCACTCATTTTTAAATTTCTCAGTAAAACACTTAGGAATCTCATTCGTCGATGGTAGATTCGATCAGTTTAATGGTTCTTTTAATGGAACACCTGAAGATATAACAAAAGGAAACTTCAACTTCACCGTAGAAACTAAAAGTGTAAATACGTCAATCGAAATGCGAGATAATCACCTTAAAACTGATGATTTCTTCGCTGTTGAGAATCATCCGACAATGACTTTTAAAAGTACTTCTATAAAGAAATTTGGAAAAGATAAATACAAATTGGAAGGTCTTTTGACAATTAGAGAAATTACTAAACCCGTAACTTTTGAATTAACGTACGGTGGACTCTTAAAAGATGATGGTCAAGGAAATACAAAAATAGGATTTCAAGCAAAAACATCAATTAATCGTTTTGATTTTGGCCTAGCATACGACCCAACAGCTTCTGGTATTGGTAAAGACGTTAAAATCAATGTAAACTTAGAGTTTAGCAAGGTAAAATAGAAAAAAGCTTATCTCTGTTGAGATAAGCTTTTTTTATATTTCTGCATTTTCAATGATCAATCGACGACAATAATCATTTTTAGAAGCAATTCTCATACGACTTGCCACTTGAAATACATCAATTGGCTTATATCCTCTAAAAAGCCCTACCCTATTAAAAAAGCGCAATATCTTCGCTGAAATCACTTCTCCCATTCTATCAGTCCCTGGTCGAATCATTAAACTCGGGCGGACTATCACAGTATTAGAAAAACGCAAGCTTAAAATTGCATGTTCTATCTTTCCTTTTAATTGACTATAAAAAAACTTACTCCTTTCCGATGCCCCCCTAGAGGAGAGTAAGATAAAGTTACTCACCTGATGACTTTTAGCATATTGTGCAAACTGAACTACATAGTCGTGATCAATATGCTTCTGTTTTAATTTACTCCCCGCCTGCTTTAAAGTTGTACCTAAACAACTAAATACAACATCACCATGAATTAAGTGCTTCCATGTTTCTATAGCGTCAAAATCAACGATATGAGCAATCAACTTAGGATGGTTTAAATCCCATTCTGAGCGAATAAATACAACTATTTCCGTAAAATAATCATCACATAACAATTGACGAACAAGCACTTTTCCCACTGCACCTGTCGCACCTATAATTAATGCTTTCATAACAAATTGGTTAAATAACAAAAAAGACTACAATTAGTAAGCCACTCTATAGTTAAGACAATAAAAAACAAAAAAGTTACATTAATTTAAGCAAAAAAGTCTCCCTAAAGAAGGAGACTTATAAACTATTATCGATTAATGCTATATTAAATGTGGGGCTAACATATGTTTAGGATCAAGTATTTCATCTAATTTCTCCTTTGTTAATAAGTTGTGCTCTAATACTAGTTCATACACACCTCTTCCTGTTTCTAAAGCTTCTTTAGCGATTTTTGTGCTCGCTTTGTATCCAATATATGGATTCAATGCAGTAACAATCCCAATGCTACCCATGACCAGCTCTTTATTGTGCTCTACGTTAGCCTTAATGCCAATAACACATTTTTCTACTAATGTTTGCATCGCATTCTCTATCCAAATCATGGATTCCATGATAGTATGTGCCAAAACAGGCTCCATTACGTTTAACTGTAATTGAGCAGCCTCTGCAGCCATCGTTATTGTCATATCGTTTCCAATTACTTTAAAGCAAACTTGATTCACGACCTCAGGGATCACAGGGTTCACTTTTCCAGGCATAATAGATGATCCTGGCTGCATAGCAGGCAATTGAATCTCATTTAACCCAGTACGTGGGCCTGAAGATAGTAAACGTAAATCATTACAAATCTTTGATAGTTTAATAGCAAGCTTTTTCAATACACCCGAATACGCTACAAAGCCACTTGTATCCGATGTCGCTTCAACTAAGTTTTCAGCAGAAGATACAGGCTGTTGCATTAGGCCTCCTAAGTTTTTAGCACATAACTCTGCATAGCCTGGTACAGCATTAAGTCCTGTACCAATAGCCGTAGCCCCCATATTTATTTCAAGAAAGGCTTGACTAGCATAATTCAATGCTTCAATTTCTTTCTTTAAAGTAAATGCGAATCCCCCAAATTCTTGCCCTAAAGTCATCGGTACAGCATCTTGAAGTTGCGTGCGCCCCATCTTAATCACGTTTTCAAACTCTTTCGCTTTTTGTTCAAAACCTTGAACCAATAAAGAAAGCTTTTCCACTACTGTCTTGTTCATTTCAAATACAGCAACCTTCAATGAAGTAGGATAAGCATCATTAGTAGATTGAGATAAATTCACATGGTCATTAGGGGAACAGTGAGCATAATCACCTTTTTCAAATCCTAACAATTCTAATGCGCGATTAGCTATAACTTCATTAGCATTCATATTTACTGAAGTTCCAGCACCTCCTTGTATCATATCCACAGGAAATTCTTGATGCATCTTCCCATCTAATATTTCTTGACATGCATCAGCTATTACCTGATATATCTTCTCATCTAAGACATTTAATTCGAAATTCGTTTTAGCTGCCGCCCATTTTACGATAGCTAACCCTTTTACAAACTCAGGATAATCAGATAGCTTACTGGTAGAGATTTTAAAGTTATTAATTGCTCTCTGTGTCTGTACACCATAATAAGCGTGTTGCGGAACCTGTAATTCACCTAGTAAATCACTTTCTGTTCTGGTTAAACTCATAGTCGTATCGTTTTTGAATTAAATACTAATGTACAAAGTTAAATCCAGATTATGTAGTAAATATTACTTGAATTAATCTAAGAATGTTCCCGAAACATAATACCACTTCCCTGCCATTTTCTCGAATAACGAGTTTTCAATATGCTCTTGACGATTGCCGTCCTTGTCAATAAATATAGCTTTAAAAACCACGCTGTTTTCTCCACTTGTAACTACCTGTAATTCCTGCCAATTATTATCTTTCGACCAACGAAGTACTGCATTTTTACTGTGAAAATGACGCGTTTTCGGATGAGTAGTATCAATTATATACTTAGCATTTGCTAATACATAAGCAGTGTAACGCGAACGCATAAGTTCTTCTGCCGTATTCGGCTGTAGCCTATCCACTAAAAAACGAGAACAACATTCTCTATACATCAATCCACTGCCACAATAACACGCTTGCTCTTGCTCCATAACTGTTACTTTTTTATGCTATCCAAAATTTTCAAATACTTAGCATACGTCACTAAATCTTCATCAATTTCGACTGTATCGATGTATTTATTTATACGCTCCTTTAAGTCTTCTATTTTTTTATTCAAATCTACAGGATTATGCTTTTTGGAAATCTCCATTAAAACAATAATCTCTTTCTTTAGTTTTTCTTTCATCAATGATTCTCTTTAAAGGCAAAGATATTCCCTTAAAACTCATTTTTTAAAAATATAGTTCACTATTTTTAATATAAACTAATAATCAGCAAGATGACCTTATTAAGTGACTTAATTAATTTGCTATTTCCCAAAATGTGCATGGCCTGCAATACTTTATTACTTCAAAATGAAGAAATACTATGTACAACCTGTCGATCTAAATTGTCCTTTACAAACCAACACTTACATCAAGATAATCTAGCCTCTCAGAAATTTTATGGTCGAATAAACATAGAACATGCAAGTTGCCTACTCTTCTTTAAAAAAAGAACAGGTGTTCAAAATATCTTACACAACTTAAAATATAAAAACCACCCTGAGATTAGCTATTATTTAGGTATGATCTATGCAGAGCAATTAAAACAGACCTCTCTATTACACCGAATTGATTCGATTATTATGGTACCCCTTCACCCATCAAAACAAAGAAAAAGAGGTTACAATCAAGTGAGTGGTTTTGCTCAAGCCATTCATGAAGTGTACGGTATTCCTATTGAAGAAAATCTACTCATTAAAACAAAGAAAACAAAAGCTCAAGCAAATAAAAAACTTTTTGACAGATTAAAGAAAACTACCAAACCTCAGTTTGTTTTGAATCCAAAAGCTACAACCAAAAGCCAACATTTTTTACTTATTGACGATATTCTTACAACAGGAAATACCTTAGAACAATGCGCAAAAGAGCTATTAAAATTACCTAATTCGAAAGTAACTATACTATGTCTTGCTATGACTACTGAAAGTTTTTAAGTTCAGATACTTTCTAACTAAAAAATATAATCGTTAATTTGCTTTTTAAAATCATGCTATGTCAAAATTCCGCATATATTTTATCTTTTGTTTTCTTGTTTTAAGTGCTCTTAGTTTATCTAATTGTGCCAAACGAGGATATATAACTGGGGGACCACAAGATACTATCCCTCCTGTTGTTTTGAGAAGTACACCTGCAAACTTTACGACTAATTTTAAAGAAAATATTATCTATATAGACTTTGATGAATTTATCAAAGTAAATAAACTAAATCAAAACCTTATCATTTCTCCTCCTTTAGAGAACACACCTGAAGTGAGTCCAATGGGAAGTGCTAAAAAAAGAATTACGATTCGCCTTCGTGATACCTTAAAAGAAAATACAACTTATAGTTTTAATTTCGGTGATGCAATTATTGACAATAATGAGGGCAATGTACTTAAACAGTTTAAATATATCTTTTCCACAGGCGATTATATCGATTCTCTTAAAATAAAAGGAAGCATTTCAAGTATTAACCAAATTAAAGCAGACAACTTCGTAAACATCATGTTATACGACGCAAAAACCTTTAATGATTCTACCGTATATAAAGAAAAACCGCTATACATCACTAATACTCTTGATAGCTTAACTGATTTTACAGTAGAGAATATTAAAGAGGGATCATACTATATTATTGCTCTAAAGGACAAAAACAACAATTATCTTTTTGACCCAAAACAAGATAAAATAGGATTTATCAAAGACCCTATTACTATCCCTTCTGATCAAGTGCACAAAATAGTGCTATTTAAGTCAAACGAAAAACTAGAAACAAGTAGACCCTCACAGGTATCTAAAAACAAATGGTACTTACCTTTCTTTGGAGATGTTGAAGATGCGATAGTAACCGTAGCCAAAAATGACAGTCTAATAAGAAGTACATATACTGCTTTAGCCCAGAAAGACTCTCTTCAAGTTTGGTTCCCTGAAGTTAAAGCGGACTCACTATATATCAATGTTAAAAAAGAAGATTACAACAAAACTTATACCGTAAAGCCTCGAGTAAAAATAGATGCTATTGATTCATTATCTATTTCAGCAACTAATAGCATCTTGCATTACGTTAATGATTTTACTATTAATACAACTACGCCAATTGAAAAGATAAATCAAACACTAATTACTGTCTTAAATAAAGATTCAGTAGCTATTCCCTATGAGGTTGATCACAAAAAATTAGAACAACGTATTCTTCTTAAATTTAATAAAGAAGAGAACGCGAACTACTACATAAACTTAATGCCTAATGCATTAACAGACTTTTTTGGCAAAACCAATGATACACTCAATTACGAAGTAAAAACGGCCCCATATAGCGATTATGGCAACCTATTTTTAAAGTTTACAGGTATTAAGAGATATCCTATTATTGTAGAAATTGTTGATGAAAAAGAAAATGTTATCGCTTCTCAATATAGTGAACAAGAGAGTGACTTTAATTTTCTGTTACTATCACCACGTAAATATTATGTTCGAATCATTTATGACGATAATAAAAATAAAAAATGGGATAGTGGATATTATTGGGAGAAAACACAGCCTGAAGAGGTAATCTACTTCCCAGAACTAATTGACGTACGTGCAAACTGGGATATTCAACAAGACATTAACTTTGAAAAATAAATAATCATACCTATTACTCCCTGTCCTATTTTTAGGGAGTAAAAACGAACTTTTGTACCCTTAAAAGATTTGTTACTTGACAAATAAAGATTATTTGTCCGCTTCTGTACACCCTCTTTTTGAAGCCCATTTTCAATTTACGTGACGGACTTTTTGTAGGGTTTCTATTCTTGCCTAGTTAGCTTATTCTAATCTGTTATATCAGATAAAGTGACACTGGATAGATTATTTGCTTATTTACCTCCTTTAGAAGTACTTCCTTGACCTATACTTGCAGTATAAGTGCACTTTCCTTGCCAAGAAGCTACTTCTGGGGTAGTATACTGCAGGAATACTGCACTTATAGCAGTAACTTGGCAACAAATGCTGCTTATTTTAAGCCTTCTGTAAGCAAAAGAAGATTAAACAATAGAATACCTATTAATAGAACAAGCAAAAACAATGTTAGTCTCCTGCAACTATATTCGTTGCTGATAACCATAGGTATCACGTGAATTTTATTGGATAAGTTTATATAAGTTTGAAATCATCAGCATCACCTAAAAAGTTGAAGCGCAGTCGTGCTTTTTGCTGTTTGACCAAATCTAATGTCACATAAGAAATCATTTGTCCTAGCAGGGGTTCTACATTCGACTTCCCTAAATAATCAATAACCTGAGTGTGTCCAGAATACTCATTATCGTTTTCATCTGTTCCTGATCGATTCACACCGATAGTATACGACATATTTTCAATAGCACGCGCTTTTAATAAACTATCCCACGCGTAAATACGTTGATCAGGCCAACTAGCGACATAGATTAGTAAGTCATATACTTCACCCTTATTCCTAGCAAATACGGGGAAACGTAAATCATAACAAATTAAAGGACAAATCCTCCAGCCTTTGTATTCGATAATAATTCGCTGATCGCCTTTAGTGTATACCTTCTCCTCTCCTGCTAAAGAAAATAAATGACATTTATTATATTTATGAACCTTACCTGTAGGCTCTATAAATAGTAATCGGTTATAAAAACGACCTTCTTCTTCAATAACAAGACTTCCTACAATAGCTAGGTCTCTATCATGCGCTATTCTTTTTAAGCAAACGATATAATCATGATCCATTGAGATAGCGACTTGTTTAGGTTGCATGGTAAAACCAGATAAAAACATCTCTGGCAAAATAACCAAATCAGTACCAACCTTGAGAGAAAGAATTTCTCTTTCAAAAAAAGAGAAGTTAACAGCGATATCCTCCCATTGCATTGGAGCTTGAATTAAGGCTATATTCATAACACTACGAGATAAAAGATTAATGTTTAAATGTACAATAATTTAAATAAAAATATATTTGAAGTAGTACAACAGACTACTCCTTTTCACGACCACAACAAGGGCACTTAGTTGAATGATGTAATTGAGAAAGTTCTAAAGCCTTCCTTTCTTCTTTACGCTCATCTAATACCTCTGAAAAGCCTGAAGAAATAATCCCCGTTGGCAAAGCGAAAAATCCAATACCAATTACAGCTAATATCCCACCAATAATCTTACCCATTAAAGTAATTGGATAGATATCACCATACCCTACAGTACAAATGGTGATTACCGACCACCACATTGAACTCGGTATACTAGAGAAAGCCTCTGGCTGAGCAGAATTCTCAGCATAATAAATAGCTGTAGAAGCAATAAACAAAAGGAACACTAATAGAAAAGCAGCAATGGCTAATTCACTCGATTTTCTCTTTAGCACATTGACCACGATTGCCAAAGCAGAAACATATTTTGTTATTCTAAACACACGCAATAAACGGAAAATACGCATCAGACGAAGAATGCGAAGATCAAAGTGAATAAACGCTAAATAAAAAGGTAAAATGGCTAATAAATCTATTAACTGTAGAGAAGTTAAACCATAGCGCAAACGTCCGGAAAACGCCTTAGAATAACGTGGATTACAAGTTATCGTCCACATGCGCAACAAATATTCTAATGTAAAGAAAAAAATAGAGAATAAATTGAAGCTAACAAACCAATCAATATATTCCATTCTTATCTCAGGGATAGACTCAAAAATTAAGGAAATAGCATTTAAAATAATAAGTAAAATAATTGATCCTTGTACAATCTTACTTCCTATAGTAGTTGAATCATTATTTAATAATTCGTATACCTGCTTTTTAAGACCGATTTTCTCCATTGTGTAAATCATTTGATTACAAAAGTAAGAAAAGGATAAAAACAGGATATAAAAAAAGCGGATATGTTTATATCCGCTTTTTCTTGATTTTATAAAATGCTTATTTCAAGCTAGCTTTTAAATACTCTCTATTCATACGAGCGATGTTTTCTAAAGAAATTCCTTTAGGACATTCTACCTCACAAGCTCCAGTATTAGTACAGTTACCAAATCCTAAAGCATCCATTTCATTAACCATATTTAAAACACGGTCAGCAGCTTCAACTTTACCTTGTGGCAATAAAGCAAACTGAGAAACTTTAGCAGAAACGAATAACATTGCTGATGAATTTTTACATGTAGCTACACAAGCACCACATCCAATACAAGTTGCTGCGTCAAATGCACGGTCAGCATCGTGTTTAGGAATAGGAATAGCATTTGCATCTTGTGTATTACCTGAAGTGTTCACAGATATAAATCCACCCGCATGTTGAATTTTATCAAAAGCAGTACGATCTACTACTAAGTCTTTAATTACAGGGAAAGCCTTAGCTCTGAATGGTTCAATATAGATAGTATCACCATCTTTGAACTTTCTCATGTGTAACTGACAAGTAGTAATTCCTCTATCTGGTCCGTGAGCTTCACCATTAATGAATAAAGAACACATACCACAAATACCTTCACGACAGTCATGGTCGAAAGCTACAGGATCATCACCTTTCTCGATTAACTCATTGTTTAATACATCAAGCATTTCTAAGAAAGACATATCAGGAGAAATATTATTGATTTTATAATCAACCATTTTCCCTTGCTCTTTAGCGTTATTTTGACGCCATATTTTAAGTGTAAGATTCATTTGTATCGAATTTTTACAATAAGGTAAGGCCCGAAGACCTAAGCCTCAATATTATTTATAACTACGAGTTACCAATTTAATGTTTTCATAAACTAAGTCTTCTTTGTGAAGTACTGCATCACTTGGTTTTCCTTTGTATTCCCAAGCAGCTACGTATGCGAAGTTTTCGTCATCACGTTTTGCCTCTCCATCCTCAGTTTGATGCTCCTCACGGAAGTGACCTCCACATGATTCTTCACGGTGTAAAGCATCTTTAGCGAATAATTCACCTAATTCTAAGTAATCAGCTACTCTTAATGCTTTCTCTAACTCTTGATTAAAGCTTTCCGCAGTACCAGATACTTTCACGTCTTTATAAAACTCATCTCTCAACTGAGCAATCTCAGCCATAGCTTCAGTTAATCCTTTAGCATTACGAGCCATACCTACTTTATCCCACATGATTTTTCCAAGCTTTTTATGGAAATAATCAACTGAATGAGTTCCTTTATTGCTTAATAAATGGTCGATAATACCACGAACATTTTTCTCAGCTTCATCGAACTCTGGTAAATCTGTTGGGATTTTTCCAGTACGAATATCATTTGCTAAGTAATCACCAATTGTGTATGGTAATACGAAGTAACCATCAGCTAAACCTTGCATCAGTGCAGAAGCTCCTAGACGGTTAGCACCGTGGTCAGAGAAGTTAGCCTCTCCTAATATGTAACATCCTTCGATAGTAGACATTAAGTTGTAATCTACCCATAATCCACCCATTGTATAGTGAACTGCAGGATAAATCATCATTGGAGTTGTATATGGATCCTCATCAACGATCTTCTCATACATTTGGAATAAGTTACCATACTTATTCTCAACTACGTCTCTACCTAATTTGTAAACTAACTTCGCATCGTTTTCATCTAAGTGATGAATACGAGCTTGTTCTTTACCATAACGCTCAATAGCGGAAGCAAAGTCTAAGTATACAGCTTCACCTGTAGCATTAACTCCATATCCAGCATCACATCTTTCTTTAGCAGCACGAGACGCAACGTCACGAGGTACTAAGTTACCGAATGATGGATATCTTCTTTCTAAGTAGTAATCTCTATCTTCTTCAGCAATTTGAGTTGGTTTAAGTCTACCTTCTCTAATAGCTACAGCGTCCTCCATTTTAGCAGGAACCCAAATACGTCCATCGTTACGTAATGACTCAGACATCAAAGTAAGTTTTGATTGGTGGTCACCAGTTACAGGAATACAAGTTGGGTGAATCTGTGTATAACAAGGGTTCGCAAAGAATGCTCCACGTTTATGCGCTTTCCAAGCAGCAGTAACGTTAGATCCCATTGCATTTGTAGATAAGAAAAATACGTTTCCGTAACCACCTGTACAAATCACAACAGCATGTGCAGAATGACGTTCAATCTCTCCGTTAATTAAGTTACGAGCAATAATACCTCTTGCTTTACCATCAACTTTCACGATGTCTAACATCTCATGACGGTTGTACATTTGGATTTTACCACGACCGATTTGACGGTTCATAGCAGAGTATGCTCCTAATAGTAACTGTTGTCCAGTCTGCCCTTTAGCATAGAAAGTACGAGATACTTGTACCCCTCCAAAAGAACGGTTATCTAAAAGACCTCCGTACTCACGTGCAAACGGTACACCTTGAGCAACACATTGGTCAATAATATTTTCAGAAACTTCAGCTAAACGGTAAACGTTTGCTTCACGAGCACGGTAATCTCCTCCCTTTACAGTATCATAGAATAATCTGTAAACTGAGTCACCATCTCCTTGGTAGTTCTTAGAAGCGTTGATCCCCCCTTGAGCAGCAATAGAGTGCGCACGACGAGGAGAATCTTGATAACAAAAAGCTTTTACGTTATATCCTAACTCAGCTAATGTAGCAGCAGCAGAACCACCCGCTAATCCTGTTCCTACAACGATAACATCGATGTTACGCTTGTTCGCAGGGTTAACTAATTTAATATGGTTTTTATAATCAGACCATTTTTTATCAATTGGTCCATTAGGTATTTTAGAATCTAATTTCATGATCAATTTCTTTAGGACTATTTAATAAAATGAATGTATAATGGAATAATAGCAAATAATGCAGGTACAACATATGCAATTAAGAAGCTAACACCATTCAAAACTCCTTTATATCTTGGATTGTTTACTCCTAATGATTGGAATGCACTACCAAAACCATGTGATAAGTGGAATCCTAACACTATCATCGCTATCACATAAGCGATTGTAGCAATAAGTCCTGTTTTTTCATTTTGGAAAAACGCAACAGTAATCTTGTGCAAGTCTTTGTATCCATCAGCTACTTTCAAATCAGTTCCTGCTTGGAAAAATTGTGTCCCTTTTAACTCAAGTTGTCCCATCTCTACAGCTCTTGGATCTATTGGTTGACCTTGAACAGTTTTGTAAACTACTACAGGAGCCTCTTGATCTTTAATGTTAACCTCTACCGTTTGAAGAGGCATTTCAGAGAAATGCATCTTTGCCCAGAAGTTTGCCATGTGAGTAACAATAAACACTAACAATAGAGTCCCTAACACAGCCATATTTCTAGATGAAAATGAGCTATTAGCAGCAGCATTGTTCTTTGCATATCCTACTGGACGTGCTTTCTTGTTTTGGATTGTTAATAAGATACCATCAATCGCGTGAAAAAGGATTGAAATGTAAGTAACATAAGATAATACTTTTACTGCTGGATTAGTTGTCATGAATAATGCATACTCATTGAATGCAGATGCATCACCAAAAATCAATTGAAGGTTTCCCGCCAAGTGACCAACCAAAAACAAGCATAAAAATAAACCTGTAAGAGCCATCCAATATTTCTTAGCTAAGGATGACTTTAGAAGTGCAGATTTTGCCATAATGTAATTTTAATTGTTTTTCTTGAAAAAATCTCTCAAAAATACACCTTATTAACGTTATCTACAATGCACATTCAGTTATTTATACTCGGTTTAAACAAATAAAATCACAACATAACGAACAATTTTATAAGTAAACTAAAACTTTTTTAAGATATAAAATAATTTTTTACGCAAAACAGTTAAATTAGAGTTAGATTAGTCGTATCTATAACACTCATAAAGTTAGTCTTCTCTAAATTATGAATTCAAAAAAAATCACCTCCAAATATCCTAACAGCTTATCGTTGTTTATAATACAAATTATCCTAAGCAATTTAGCCCAAAACAACCTTAAACACATGAATATATCCTCATTTAATCTAGGTCATTCAAAGATATTTCAATTTTCACACAAGTCTTAGTACTTTTGCATTTTCAAAGTAATGAACAATGTCCCACAAAACAATAAATTACAAAAATATAAGTCTTTCCTATTATGAAAAAGGACATGGGGAAACAATTCTTTTTCTACATGGCTTTTTAGCTAATGCAACCATGTGGAATGATTATGCCCTACATTTTTCAACTTCACACCATACAATTGCAGTGGATCTATTAGGACATGGAAGCACAGAATGTCTAGGGTATATACACACCATGGAAGATATGGCCGATGCTATTCACGCCATTATACTAGAAAATGAAATAGAACAAATCACACTCATAGGACATAGTATGGGAGGTTATGTAGCCTTAGCATTTGGAGAACTATATCCTGATTTAGTGAATAGAATTATTCTCATTGCTTCTTCTACACAATCCGATAGCACAGAACGAAAACTCATTAGAGAGCGATCAGTTAACTTGGTTAAGAAAAACTGTCTTACCTATATAAAGTTAGCTATGGCAAATATGTTCACTGAGGAAGATAGGCTAACTTATTACCGCGAAATTGAACTAGCTACTTCAACTGCACTAACAACTTCAGCCCAAGGAGTTATAGCTGCTTTAGAAGGGATGAAAGTAAGGACGGACAGAGAAATACTTTTACACTTCGCCCCCTATCCCATTAACCTAATCTTTGGTAGATATGATTCTTTACTCAAACTAGAAGAAGCCTTAGTTCAGACAGAAGGAACAACCACTACTTACGAAATACTCGATGGCGGACACATGCTTCACATCGACAATAAACTACTACTTCAAGAAAAACTCAGTCAATTTATAAATAGAGAGCTCTAAGTGATTAAATCACTTAGAGCTCTCTATTTATACTATTCCTCCTTGAAGTGTTTTTCTGGTGATAAGATTTCCAGCAACAACTCGATCAACTCATGCTTAAATCGATTAAGGGTTTCCTGAGATATTTTTTCATCATATTCTTTGCCTTCCTTTAATCCAAAAAACAAGAAACCTTCTTTTCTGTTTTTGAACGAATAAATCCCTGCTTCAAAAGGCTCAGTAATCCCACCTTTTCCATACATCAAAGCATAGCTAAGTAATTGAATAATCTTCTCATTCTTTAAGTCTAAAGTAAAGCCCTCCCAATCTGACAAACGCAAATTAGCTTGCTGTACTTTTCCACTCTTATAGTCGATAACACGTACTATTCCATTTCGCTTTTCAATACGATCCACATATCCAAACAAATTAACAGGGTAAGGTAATCGGTCATCTACTATAGCGACTTCAAGCTTAGTCTCTAGCTCCAATAACAAGATCTCATCACCACGCTCTAAACTAGTTAACTCTTGATTTAAAAAGTGAAAAACATTCCGCTTAGCTACCTCGAAAGCAAGTAAGTTTTTTCCTTTCTTTTCCTTTTCATCACTATACTCAAGCTCGAACTGTTTCTCAACTTCTGCATCAGCTAAAACCTGTATACGTTTCACAATTTCTACAGACAACATCTCTCCCTTATATGGCTTATACAAATTCTCTAAAGAATTATGTATAATAGTCCCTAAAGTATTCAGCGCTACACTCTCTTCCACTTCTTCCAACTCATGTACACCTAACACTCTCTGCATATAGAACTGAATGGGGTTTCTTAAAAAATTAGACAAAGCAGAAGGGGAAAAACCTTTTCCCATAGCAATTTCTTGCAAACGATTTTGCAATAAATTTGATTTAGGAATATCTATCGGTTGATAAGCTTTCTCTGGTAAATCAGCAGAATAAGTAACCATATTCAAATTGTGTTGCTTACACTTCTCTATTTCTAATTGAGTTAAGAATCGACTCTTTTCACCTGCATCCATACCTTCTGACTGAGAGTTATACAAAAGGTAAACATTTTTCGCTCGCTGAAGTAAATGATAAAAGTGATAACTATAAATAGCATCTTTTTCTTTATATGTTGGCAATCCCAATTCATACTTCACATCAAATGGTATAAATGAATTCTGAGATTTACCAGCAGGAAATTTCCCTTCATTGACCGAAGTAACAATTACCGTATCAAAATCCAACACCCTACTCTCTAGCACCCCCATTACCTGAAGCCCTTGCAATGGCTCCCCTTCAAAAGACACTTCAGCCATATCCATAATTTGCTTATACAATGCATAAAGGGTTTCGTAATTCTGAACATATGTGTACTTTTCACAATAAGAAACCAGTCGCATCAACATTTGATATGCTGCGTACAAAAAGGTCTTCGTTAGACGCTCACTTTTTTCATCATCATTCAAACTCACCTTAATTGCCAACACAATTTCAATCAGTCGCTCTAAAATCTGCACTGAACTTAATGTTCTCCATGTCCCAAATACCAACGAACGCAGTGGGTAATTAGCATCGTTTATCCAATCTTGAAAACGATCCAAACTAAAAAAAGTCAAGTTGCGACTATTAATCTCCTTAACGATACTTTCTCCATCTATAATTGACGTTATCACTGGGTGACTCAAAACATCAAGCATTTCTTTATAATAGATCGTATAGCGTTTCTCATGACGTCGAATTGCTGAAAGATGCATTTTAAACACCTTATTCAATAAGATTTGAACTGGGTTACTACTCCCACTATACCCCATGGTAATATTCAAACTCTCTACCTCATCAGGTAGTCCGTGCAAAACAGGCAATAATAAATTTTCTTCTCCTAATACTACAGCGACTCGATCTAACTTCTTTCTTCCTTGCTCCTTTATTATACCCTCAATTATTTGCCCTGCTATCTTTGCCTGCCCTACACTTTTGGGTGTTTGAATGACCGTAATATTCTTCTCCTGCCCAAACTCATCGACAATCCACTCAAATGGATGTGTTTGATAATAACGCCATGAAGACTTTATTTTTCTCAAAAAAAGTCCTGCATCGTGATAAGGATCCTCTAAGAATCGCTTGTCAAAATCCCAAAAAACTTTAGCCCTTCCTTCTTCTAAGAAAAACTGAAATATAACCTCTTCTGCAGCATTCAATGCATTAAAACCGGCAAAGTAATAAACCTTCTCAGTAGATTTTATGAATTCTTCTTTTCTGCCCACTGCCTCACGATAAACCAATCCTTGATACCCCACTCGTTTTTTCAGCAAGCGATTATACAAAGCCTCGTAATAAGACGGCATCACACGCCAAAATTCCAAATACTTTTCTATTAACTCTGTTCTCTTCTCTGGATCCAACGACCAATGTTTAATATCCTCAATATCTTTCAAATAAGAAAAAACATGATCAGGCTTAAGTAAATAACGATCTATTTCATTAAAGTCTTGCAATAACATATTAGCCCAATTCGCAAAGTAATCAAACTCCTGTGCATCTTGCGGATGTTGTTCTTTATAAACAGCAAAAAACTCAAAGACCAACTCTACAGAATCTATCGTGCGTATATCTGAAATATCTTGAATTAATTCTTCAACACTAATAATTTCAGGAGCAAAAACTGTATTTACATATTGCTTTTTCAATGATTCAAGCAAAAAAATCTTAGCTCTTTTATTAGGTAATACGACCACTAAATTATTCATATCTAATGGAAAATCCTGTTTAATCTGAGCACTTAGTCTGTTTAAAAATGTAGCTGAATTCATAAAAATAAAGATATAAAAAAAAGCGCTCCGAAACTCGAAGCGCTTTTCTTATATGTGATTTACAATTATTTTTTTAATTGGATTTCAACACGTCTGTTTAACTCACGTCCTTTAACTGTTTTGTTAGAAGCGATTGGGTCAGCAGATCCGTATCCTTTTGAAGTTAAGCGAGAAGCATCTACACCTTTTTCAATTAAATACGCTTTTACTGCGTTAGCTCTATTGTCAGATAATGGTACGTTAATTCTGTCAGATCCAGTAGCATCAGTATATCCAGCGATGTGGAACTTAGCTGTTGGATACTCTTTTACAATTTTAACGATGTTGTCAAGAACTTCGTAAGAAGATTTTTGGAAAGTATACTTACCTGTATTGAACAAGATAGTTTTTCCATACTCATTAAGTTGTTTAACTTGCTCTTCTTTTATTTCCGGACATCCGTTGTTTGAAGCTGGACCAGCTACATCTGGACATTGATCTAAATGATCTGGCACACCATCACCATCTCTATCTGGCCATGGACAACCTTTATTTTCTTTTGGACCAGGTACTTCTGGACACTCGTCTTGATGATCTGGCACANAGGTACTTCTGGACACTCGTCTTGATGATCTGGCACACCGTCTCCGTCTGTATCAGGACATCCGTTGAACTCAGCTAATCCAGGTACTTCTGGACACTCGTCTTTATGATCAGGAATTCCGTCTCCGTCTGTATCAGGACATCCGTTGAACTCAGCTAATCCAGGTACATCTGGACACTCGTCTAAATGATCAGGAATACCATCTCCGTCTGTATCAGGACATCCGTTGAATTCAGCTAAACCTGGTACTTCTGGACACTCATCATATTTATCTAAGATTCCATCTCCGTCTGTATCTTTTCCTCCAAATTGGAAACGAATACCTGCAAAGTGTTGCATGTGAGAAGCCACATCAACGTTTGGCAATCTAGTATCATCAAATGAATGTTTATACGTAGATTGAAGAGTTAATGCAATGTTTGGTGTAAACCAGAAGTTTAATCCTAAACCTCCATTTACAGTACCTGCACTAGCATCTCCCATAAAAGTATAACCTCCACCTACTAATAAGAATGGATCTACAACTTTTGATTTAAGTAATTCTTTGAAGCTATATTTGATCTCAGCATCGATACCGTAGTAGCTTAAATCACCAGGATTGTATTTAGCATATCCTTCTGCTTCGCTTTTAATAAATGTGTCGATTTTGTTTACAGAACCAACTACTCCAAATGAAAACCCATCTCCTAAGTATCTAGATACATTTAAGTAAGATACTGATGGTAAGATATTATAATCAGATGTGTTAAAATATCCTCCCATTCTGTGAGAGAATCCTTTAGCAGCACTTACTTTAGTATTTACTGCATTAGCTCCTACAGTTACCGACCATGGGTGATCAGCATCTTGAGCTTGAGCAGAAATACCTGCACAAAGTACAGCAGCTGCAATCAATTTGTTGAAATGTTTCATAACTTTTTATTTTACTTTTATCGTAATAAGTACCAAAAGTAAGACTATATATTGAATTTTTCAAAAAAAAATAAACTATCCTTCCCTTTGATGACATTTTTATTCACTATTCAATTACCTTTAACTCCTTTCCTACCAGTGTAAATGCCGCTATCGCTTTATCTAAATGCTCTTGTGTATGGGCTGCTGAAAGTTGTACGCGTATTCTTGCTTTACCTTGAGGAACCACTGGATAAAAGAAACCTGTAACATAAATTCCGTTATCCAATAATTTATTTGCCATATCTTGTGACAACTTTGCATCATATAACATTACCGGAACAATTGCTGAATCCCCATCAATAATGTCAAATCCTGCTTTTTTCATCCCATCTTTAAAGTAGTTTGTATTCCACTCTAATTGATCTCTCAATTTCGTGTCTTTTTTAAGTAGTTCAAACACTTTCAATGACGCTCCCACAATCATTGGCGCTAATGAATTGGAGAATAAATATGGACGAGAGCGCTGTCTTAATAACTCAATAATCTCTTTTTTACCTGTCGTATATCCTCCCATCGCTCCACCTAGTGCCTTTCCAAGTGTTCCTGTGATGATATCTACACGTCCCATTGCGTTTTTAGCTTCTAATGTTCCTTTTCCAGTCGCTCCGATAAATCCAGCCGCGTGGCACTCATCGACCATTACTAATGCATCATATTTATCTGCCAAGTCACATATTTTATCTAATGGCGCTACTAATCCATCCATTGAGAATACTCCATCTGTAACGATAATCTTGAAACGATGACCTGCTTCATTAGCTTTGATCAACTCTGCTTCTAAAGCTTCCATATTGTTATTCTCATAGCGGTATCGCGCTGCTTTACACAGACGAACACCATCAATAATTGATGCGTGATTCAAACTATCTGAAATAATAGCATCTTCTGCTCCTAATAACGGTTCAAACACCCCTCCATTCGCATCAAAAGCTGCAGCATAAAGAATTGTATCTTCTGTTCCGTAAAAATCTGCAATTGTCGCTTCAAGTTCCTTGTGAATATCTTGAGTACCACAAATAAAACGTACTGATGACATTCCAAACCCATGAGTATCTAGTGTGTCCTTAGCTGCTTGTATTACTTCTGGATGTGATGACAACCCTAAGTAATTATTTGCACAAAAATTTAAAACTTTATCACCTGTTGACACTGTTATCTCTGCTCCTTGTGGAGAAGTGATAATACGCTCTTTCTTGAATAAACCATTCTCTTCTATTGAAGCTAATTCACTTTGTAAGTATTCTTGAATTTTTCCGTACATACGATTATTATATTTTGTGTTGTTTTTCTTGTTAATTCTATTCTACAAATGTATCATATTTAAATCTTCTCCCGTATACAAGAGTACTTTTTTAACTACATCATACCCCATCTCCTCTAAAGCTTGTGCATATTGCTGTACTTGCTCTTTGTACTTCTCTTCTTCTTTCCCCGTTTTATAATCCAAAACCATCGCTTGCCTACCTTGCACCACTACTCTATCGGGAATTATATTCTTTCTAGCGGTACTGAGAATTGCCCGTTCATTAAATACAGTATTCTCTTCAGCAAAGAAATCATTCAGATCAGGGTGATTGACTATCCTAGTGATAATTGTTCGAAACTCCTCACGCTGTAGCTCTTGAATTAACCCTTGCTCTAACGCCATATTTAGCACTTTCTCTACATCGTTTTTATGCTCGACAAAGGACATAATCTTATGAACTACATTACCATACTCAATTGCCTTTTGATTATTCGAATCCCACATTAATGCTTCTCGCTGTGCAATCTTAATCGTCGCATCAAAATTAATAGCACTCTTCACAGGTACTATTAATCGATTAGCTATATCTCCTTCCTTATCATCTGCTGTTGATAAGCGCTTTTTTTCTCCAAAGGAAAAAGTAAACTGATTATCGTTATACATACCTTCCTGAACAAGATAATCCAAAAAGTATCTTGCCATTGTATTTCCAAACTCTCCTTTAGCATTGATTTGTTTTTTACTAATGATATAGAGTTGCTCTTCCGCCCTAGTTAAGGCTACATACAGTACATTAATATTGTCCAATAAGATCTCCTGTTCTTTTTGCTCATAGAGTACTTGTGCTTTCTCACCAAATTCAACTACGTCTTTTTTAGAATCCACTAAAGCCTTAGGAAAAACCACTTCTCCTTCTAAGCCAGATTCTACATCTACCCAAAGCTTATCCCGCTTCGCACGCGAATAATTTTCATCTGCAAATGGAAATATTACCACTGGAAACTCCAATCCTTTCGATTTATGTACAGTCATAATCTGAACAGCATCTTTCCCTTCTGGTGTTGGAATACTAAACTTCATGTAATTCAAACTCCAATAATCTAAGAAATCACTAATTCCAAACTGACTCTTTAAACTCTTCTCTAAAATTAAATCTAAGAAATACAACACATATGAATTTGCACTCATCGATGGCATAAAAGCATAGACAATTGACTCCACAGCATCGTATAGTGACTTAGCACGACATACTTGAAAAGAGATCGGTACTTGATTTGCTCTCAACCAAGTTTCAAAAACTCCCTCTTCTTCAATGCCTAAACCTTCAGCAATAAAGTCATGTATTCCTTCCCCTAATTTATTGCGATTAGCTACATAATAAAGCAACAGTGTTTTCGCTTCCTTATCTTTATCATTTCTCAGATATTTTAATACATTTATGATTAATCGTACTTCACTAGCATTATCAATCAACAACGAATCCGATGATAAAATATCAATATCGTGTTCTGTTAGATAGTTAGCCAAAATCACTCCATAGTCACGCTTGCGAATTAGTATTACAATGTCCTTTTTCTCAAACCCCTGAGCTAATACTTGCTGTATAGTCTCCAACGTGGCTTTAGCATATTGTTCTTTTAAATCTATCTCTTCTTCAACTTCATTATTGGTACTATCGCCTTCTAAAAATTGCAGTTCCACATAGCCTCCCTTTTTACTATTGGGTTTTTGGTAACTGTTTTTTTCATATAATTCTCTATAGTCTAGATCGCTAAAATTTGCCGCTATTCCTTTAAATAAACCATTATTAAACTGTATTACCTCTTCGTAGCTGCGGTAATTTGTATCCAGTACTATAGTCTCTTTACTTGGATTAGAGAATGGATTATCCTCTTTACTCAAAGCTATAAACTGTTCTGCTTTTCCTCCCCTCCAGCGATATATTGACTGTTTAGGATCACCTACAATCATTAGGCTCCCTCTTACCCCTGCATTATCTTCACCTGCTAGCGCATTATCAATCAACGGAATTAAATTCTTCCACTGCATTTCAGAAGTATCCTGAAATTCATCAATAAAAAAGTGGGAATAACGCTCCCCAAGTCGTTCATAAATAAACGGGGCTGGTTGTCCTTGTATTTCATCATGAATTATAGCATTAAACTGAGAAATAGACAGTATATTCTTTTCTTCTTGGATTTGATCCATCTCAAGACTTAACGTATTCAACAAGGACAAAGGAGTCAAGTTTTGTAAAAAAGCTTTACAAAATGCTCGCTTAGCATATAGAGCATATACCTGCTTCAGAAACATTAAAAAGTCTGGAATATATCCCTCTATAAGATCCCTATCCTTTGCCGTTTTATTTATTTTAATATCCTCAAACTCATAATAGCGCTTATGAGTGGGCTTTAAAACATCGTCAATGAGATAACCGATATGCTTTATAAAGTGTTGCCCAGAAAAAGACTTCTTCTCCATTCCCTTATTTTCAACCAACTCCATCATCTGCAGACCTAACGCCTTAGTCTCAACTTCCACCTCCTTAATGACCTTGCGCAAATAATCTCTAACTTGAACAAAATCTGCAATCGTATTATTAGCAAAAAGTCTAATCTCCTCGCGGTTATTCTCATTTAGCAACAATCCACCTACGTCTTTTAATTCACGGGTCACATCCCAACTTTTATCGTCATCTGCCTTATCGAGTGAAAAATCGATAAGTAAATCTGTCAATTCCTTATCTGTTCCCGCTTTTGCTATCACAGCATCTACTGATTCCTGCAATAACTCATCGGCATCTAACGACACCTCAAAGGTCATCGGCAAGCCTAAATCAAAGGCAAAAGAACGAATCACTTTATGCGTAAATCGGTCAATTGTCGAAATATCAAAAGCCGCAAAATTGTGAATGATACTTTTGATAATACGTGCCGAACGCTCTTTTACAAAAGTTTCACTTAGTTCAGTTTCTTCCAAGATCTGATTAAGCATCACGCGATACTTTGCCGGCACCTCATCTTTAGAAAAAGCATCCAAACAAGCTACAACACGATTCTTCATTTCTGCCACTGCCTTATTGGTAAAAGTAATCGCTAAAATCTTTTTATATGCATCTACATGATTAGCCTTCAATAAGATTTTGAGATATTCTTTTACTAGCGTATGAGTCTTTCCCGCCCCAGCCGAAGCGTTATATATTGAAAAAGAGGTATTTCCAGACATTGAGATTGTACTATAAGTTAACTTTTATTAAACACTCTAACTTTTCATATTACGTAGAAATTGTCTAAATTTGAAATAAAAATAATACTAATCTTTAAATAATACGAATTATGGCTTTCGAATTACCGAAATTACCTTATGCATACGATGCATTAGAACCACATATTGATGCTCGCACAATGGAAATCCACCATACTAAGCACCATAATGCTTATACAACAAACTTAAATGCAGCAATTGCTGGAACTGATTTAGAAGGAAAATCTATCGAAGAAATCCTTAAAAATCTTGATATGACAAATGGTGCAGTACGCAACAATGGTGGTGGTTTTTACAACCATAACTTATTCTGGACTGTGATGACTCCAAACGGAGGAGGAGAGCCTACAGGAGAATTAGCTGACGCAATCAACAAAGACTTTGGTTCATTTGCTAACTTCAAAGAAGCTTTCGCTAAAGCTGGAGCTACACAATTTGGTTCTGGATGGGCATGGTTATGTGTAAAAGATGGTAAACTAGCAGTATGTGGTACACCAAACCAAGACAACCCTCTTATGCCAGGTGTAGCTTGTCAAGGTACTCCAATCTTAGGAATGGATGTTTGGGAACACGCTTACTATTTAAACTACCAAAACCGTCGTCCTGACTATATCACAGCTTTCTTTAACGTGATCAATTGGACAGAGGTAGCAAGAAGATACGCAGAAGCTAAATAATCTAGCTTACTGATTATAGTATAGGCCTTCACGATGTGAAGGCCTTTTTTTGTGTAAAACCAAAAATAACACGTTATATTTAAGATAAATAAAAATTATCTATTTTATATCAATCAAATCCATTAACTTTAACAACAATTAACACAATTAAATTCAAGATAATGCATTTGGACTATGAACCAGAAAGAAGACCTGCAAAGTCTATCCGCAACTATGCTATAATAGCGCTAAATATTATTTTCTTATTTGTTTTTATTAACTACTTACCCTTCGAGCCAAAAGTAAATAAAGGACTTGCCTTATTAATTTTCGTTGCGGTACTATGGTTAACCGAAGCAATTCATGTGACGACCACGGCGATCTTTGTCCCCGTACTTGCTATCGCGCTCGGGCTATCCGACACCAAACCTGCTTTAGCTTCATTCGCTGATCCTACTATTTTCTTATTCTTAGGAGGATTTGTATTAGCAGGTGCATTACACGTGCAAAAGCTCGACATGATTATCGCCAATAAGATTATGTATTTAGCCAAAGGTAAACTATCGCTAGCTGCTTTTTACTTATTCCTCACTACCGCTATTATGTCCATGTGGATTAGCAACACCGCTACAGTAGCCATGATGCTACCATTGGTGATCGGAGTGTTGGGACAGCTTGACAAAGAAAAATTCAGAAGTACCTATGTCTTTGTATTGCTAGGTATTGCTTATAGTGCAAGCATTGGCGGAATGGGAACTGTCGTTGGTAGCCCACCCAACGCCATCGTTGCTTCTCAATTAAATATCTCCTTTGCCGATTGGATGAAAATGGGAATGCCAATGGTAGTCATCTTACTACCCTTGATGATTGGGGTAATTTATCTCATCTTCAAACCTCAGCTAAATTTTAAATTTGAGACTGTCAATAAAGATATTCCTATGACAACCGATCGTTGGATTACACTTATCATATTTTTGGCAACCGCTCTTTCATGGATATTTAGCAAGCAAATCAACCCTATATTTGCCGAATTAGTAGGATATGAAGCGAAAGAATTTAAAAGTTTCGATACCTTCATCTCTCTTGGAGCCTTTATTATTATCTGTTTGAGTCAGGTTTCTAAATGGAAAGAACTACAGCACAACGTTGATTGGGGAGTACTGCTCTTATTTGGAGGAGGGCTTACCTTGAGTACCGTACTAAAAAACTCAGGTGCTAGTGAAGTATTAGCCAACCTATTAGTTTCGATGATCTCAGAGCATTCGTTCTTTACCATCGCTCTAGTTGTTGCTTTCTTTATTATCTTCCTGACAGAGTTTACCTCAAATACAGCTAGTGCCGCACTACTAGTCCCTCTATTCATTTCTATCTCTGAAGAACTGGGTATGCCACCATTAGCCTTGTCGATGATTATCGGATTAGGAGCTTCGTGTGCCTTCATGCTACCGGTAGCTACACCACCGAATGCTATTGTATTTGGTACAGGAGATATCAAACAAACCGAAATGATGAAAGCTGGTTTCTTCCTAAACATTCTGTGTGCGATTATCATCGCCTCAATTGTTTATTTCTTTTGGATGTAATCCACCTCACTTTTAATACCATAAAAACACAAACGAGCGCATTGGCGCTCGTTTGTGTTTTATCAATATTAGCTATGTTTGATTAAAACATCTTCAAATAATAGTTAGCTCCTTCATACCCCCTAATTTACAATTCTATTTAATAACACCCGCCAAATCAACATTCTTTCAATATCTAAAAAAGAAGCTATCTTTTCCTTATTCTCATGACAAAAGCGATTAGAAAACCTATTTGTAACCTAAAAACACTCGCTATTTTTCCAAAAGCACACCTTAAAGAAGTAATTATAAGAACAATTACAAAAAACAAGGCCCTTTTTTTAAATCGAACACCCCATAAAAAATACTAATAATCAATAACTTACATAAAATCAAGAATTTTAAACACACTTATCAACACCTGTTAAAGTCAACAAACACGAGTGATTTTTTAAAGTTCTTCGGCAATTCGTCGAGAATACCCCTACAATTATTGGGCAGAACGAGCTTTTACCGAACAATTCCCTTCGAACCCTCCTCTAATAAGCCTAAAAGCGCTGAATAGGGCACAGCTCCTACTATTCTTGCTGTAATTAAACTATAGTTTTTCCATCTACAAATGCAATATATTACAACGCGAATAACACCAAGTCAATCCGCATAAAAAAAGCAGTTAATTTCTATTAGTACGGCTTTTCGTCAATACCTTCAAAGTAATTAATGAATGCACGGTTAACTACGCGGTTTCCACCTTTTGTAGGATAGTCTCCTGTAAAGTACCAGTCTCCTAAGTTTTTAGGACAAGCCACATGTAGGTTTTCTACTGATTGGAAGACTACTTTCACTTCAGACTTAATTCCTTCGTCTGTCACCATAGAGGCAATTTTATCCGAAATCTCCTTATCTGTAAATGGTGCATAGATTTCTTTTACGAAATTTACCACTTCACTATCTGGAAGATCAGCTTGCGCTTTCGACTTCGCATACACCTCCTCAATAACGTGTGACAACCCTCGTTCTTTCAGCAATTCAATAGCCGCCTGGAAAGCGATTAACCCTTCTAGTTTTGCCATATCAATACCATAACAATCTGGGTATCTCACTTGAGGTGCAGCTGATACAACGACAATGCGTTTCGGGTTTAGACGATCTAGCATGCGTATAATACTTTTCTTCAACGTCGTACCTCTTACAATACTATCATCGATAATAACCAAATTATCTGTCGGTTTGATCACACCATAAGTCACATCATATACGTGAGCCACTAAGTCATCACGACTGCTATCATCAGTGATAAACGTACGAAGTTTCGCATCTTTTACAGCGATTTTCTCTGTTCTCAGTTTCACAGACAAGATCTCTCTCAATCTCTCTTCTGACAGATTCCCTTTATTTGCAAGAATATCTGAAATTTTGCGTTGGTTTAAGAAATCTTGTGCTCCTTCTACCATACCAAAGAATGAAGTCTCAGAGGTATTAGGAATATATGAAAATACTGAATTATCCGTATCATTATTGATAACCTCCAAAACATCTTTAAAGATTAGCTTTCCTAAGTCTTTTCTCTCTTGATAGATATCTGCATCATTCCCTCTTGAGAAATACACACGTTCAAAAGAACACGCCTTTAAAGGAAGAGGTTCTAAAATTTGCTCAAAGTGAACTGACGCATCTTTACGAATAATGATTGCTTTTCCAGGATCTAATTCTTTGATAGAATCAAATGGTACATTAAAGGCTGTTTGGATTACTGGACGCTCACTAGCAACGACAACAATCTCGTCATTTTCAAAATAGAATGCTGGACGAATACCTGCTGGATCACGCAAAACGAAAGCATCTCCATGACCAATCATACCCGCCATAGCAAAACCTCCATCCCAATTTTTTGAAGCGCGCTTTAAGATACGAGCTACATCTAGGCGCTCACCAATCTTCGGTGAAGCAGCTTTTTTAGAAAAACCTTCTTGCTTTACTTTATAGTATAAATCATTTACTTCATCATCTAAGAAATGTCCAATTTTTTCCATCACAGTGATAGTATCCGACATCTCTTTTGGATGTTGCCCTAAACTGACCAAGTCGTTAAACAACTCCCTAGCATTCGTCAAATTAAAGTTACCCGCTACGATAAGATTTCTGTGCACCCAATTGTTTTGACGCAAGAAAGGGTGTACACTTTCAATATTATTCTTACCAAAAGTTCCATAACGCACATGACCTAAGAAAACTTCTCCCAAGTAAGGAATGTGAGTCTTCTGTAAATCAGCATTGTCCGCATATTCAGGATGATCAATCATCTCTTGATTGATGCGTTCGTTAATCTGTGAAAAGATATCTTGAATAGGTTGTGCTTTATTAGAACGAACACGACTGATATATCTCTCTCCTGGATTCATATCCAGTTTTATACTTGCTAATCCAGCACCATCTTGGCCTCTGTTGTGCTGTTTTTCCATCATCAAGTACATTTTCTGTATCGGGTAGAACGTACTTCCGTACTTCTCTTTAAAATAAGAAAGGGGTTTCTTTAATCGTAAGAAAGCAATCCCACATTCGTGTTTAAGTGCGTCACTCATAAATTTTAGTTGTGTGTTAAGTGTTATTTTGACTAAAAAAAGCCCCACAATGAGGCCCTTTTTTATTTAGTTAGCTCAATATTGAATTGAGTTAGCATTTTAAATTCTTGTAATCGTGTCTGCACTTCACCTCTTGTCAGTTCTTCCATGCGTTCTGTACCGAATTTTTCGACGCAGAAGGACGCTAAATTAGATCCAAATATAATAGCGTTCTTCATATTGTTGAACGATACATTATGTGTTTGAGTTAGGTAGCCTGTAAAACCACCTGCAAACGTATCCCCTGCACCTGTAGGATCAAAAACCTCTTTCAGTGGTAATGCTGGTGCATAAAACACATCATTGCCAGAAAACAACAATGCACCATGCTCTCCTTTTTTAATTACCACATACTTGGGTCCCATCGCTTGAATTACTTCTGCTGCTTTAACTAATGAATATTCACCTGACAACTGACGCGCTTCTTCATCATTAATCGTAATCACATCAATGCGCTTCAATAAAGTCTTCAATTCATCAAGGGCACAGTTCATCCAAAAATTCATTGTATCTAGCACAACTAATTTTGGCTTAGCCGTTAGCTGGTCTAATACACTGATTTGGATGTTTGGGTGTAAATTCCCTAGCATTACAACATCACTATCTTTAAAATCCTCTGGTACTACAGGGTTAAAATCAGCTAATACATTTAATTGTGTATCAAGCGTATCTCTAGAATTCAAATCATTGTGATAACGTCCACTCCAAAAGAATGTCTTACCTCCTTCTACTACTTCAATCCCACAAGTCTCAATATTCTTACTCTTCAGTAAATCAAGGTATTCTTGAGGAAAATCATCCCCCACGACAGAAACAATTGCCGATTTTATATTAAAGTGAGAGGCTGATAATCCGATATACGTCCCTGCACCTCCCAAAACTTTATTCGTTTTTCCGAATGGAGTTTCAATCTCGTCAAAGGCTACCGTCCCCACGATCAGTAATTTGTTCATATTTTTTGCTAAGAAATAAAGCTGCAAATATAGGGCAATACTTTTTTGACTACAAAATTTAATAGAGAATTAATCGTATACGCAAATTGGAGCTGAAATTTTCCTTAGGGAACTTAACAATACACCAAAAGAACTAACGATTTTCTGTTAAACACTATTCTTCTATTAAAAAAATAACAGCCTGCTTTTTCCGACAAAGAAAGACTATGAGTATATTGATAAAAAAACGAGCATTACCTATGTAGACAATACTCGTTTTTTTTTCAATATATTTACTTTAATCACTTTCGTATCCTTCATCGATGAGAAGTTTCGTTGAAGTAGCCGCTTGAACAGCCAGCAGATCACAACGCTCATTCATCGGATGGTCATTATGACCTTTAACCCATTGAAAAGATACCTTATGCTGTCGATAGATACGCAGAAAGCGCATCCATAGATCGGGATTTTTCTTGTCCTTAAAACCTTTCTTTTCCCAGCCAAACACCCAACCTTTACTCACTGCGTCGACTACATATTTTGAATCCGAAACAACCAATACTGTTGTTCCTGCATTTTTAAGCTTTTCTAATCCAACGATAACAGCCATCAATTCCATGCGGTTATTTGTAGTCAGTCGATATCCTTGTGAAAACTCTTTAAATACATTTCGACCAGCCCATTCAAGTATAAGACCATACCCTCCTGGACCAGGATTACCCCGTGACGAACCATCTGTATATAGAATAACTTGATATTTACTCATCAAATAACAACTTTTCAATCACAACAGGAAAGTAAGTATGCTCTAACACTTGTACTTCTTTGGCAATATCTTCCCACGTCTTACAACCAACAACGGAAGTAGCTTGTTGAAAAACAATCCCCCCTTCGTCATAATGTTCGTTTACATAATGGATTGTTATCCCCGTCTCTACTTCATTATTAGCCAATACAGCCTCATGAACATAATGCCCATACATACCTTTACCACCATATTTAGGCAATAAGGCAGGGTGAATATTAATTATTTGATTTGGATAGTCAGCAATAATAGCCTCTGGAAACTTCCATAAAAAACCAGCTAAAACAATTAAGTCAGGCGCAAACTCATCTAAAATACGTTTAACCTCCTGTCCATTCAACATTTCTCTATTAAAAATCGCAACAGGCACATTTCTTTTTTGCGCTTTTTCTATTACCTTAGCATTCGGATTATTAACCAAAACAAGATACTGGTTCGGAATTGATTTATCGTCAAAATATTTAATAATGTTTGCAACATTAGTCCCTGAACCGGAAGCGAATAGAGCTATTTTTCTCATAAATAATGCTTTAAAAGTCAATAATACATATTAGAATTGAGTACAAAAAAAAGAATAATATGTGACAATAAATAGAAAAATAGCTAGAAGTATTAATTATTTTCATAATTTCGCACCGACAATTAACATTGAAAATAAGGTTTTAAAATAAAGTTTTTTATTTTTGCCAAAGGAAATTAAATTTAAAATTAAAGATTATGTCAGACATTGCATCAAGAGTAAAAGCGATTATCGTTGACAAATTAGGAGTTGACGAGAACGAAGTTGTAGCAGAAGCAAGCTTCAATAATGATTTAGGAGCTGATTCTTTAGATACTGTTGAGCTTATCATGGAGTTCGAAAAAGAATTCGACATTCAAATTCCAGACGATCAAGCAGAAAACATCTCTACAGTTGGTCAAGCTATCTCTTATATTGAAGAAGCTAAAAAATAATAACTTAATACCCCACGTGTCTATTTCGGTAAACACGTGGGCGTTATTATTTTTAATGTCAGCTAGTTTTTAAGTACAAAAAAGGACAGATTGGAAACAATCTAACAAATACATCAAACAAACTACCCCACGTTTCCTTTTTTCAAAGTGAAAATTGGGGTTTTTTTTATTAAAAACCATAAATTTAAGTTTTATGAAATTAAAGCGAGTTGTTGTAACCGGTTTAGGTGCCCTTACGCCAATTGGAAATAATATTCAAGAGTATTGGAACAACCTAGTTAATGGAGTAAGCGGAGCTGCACCCATTACATATTTTGACGCTACCAATTTCAAAACTCAGTTTGCGTGTGAAATCAAAAACTTCAATGTAGAAGATTTTATTGAGCGTAAAGAAGCACGTAAGATGGACCGTTATGCACAGTATGCTATGGTAAGTGCAGATGAAGCGATCAAAGATTCAGGATTAAATTTAGACACTATTGATTTAGATAGAGCTGGTGTTATCTGGGGTTCAGGAATCGGAGGATTAGAAACTTTCCAAAATGAAGTAACAAACTTCGTACAAGGAAATGGAGTTCCTAAATTCAATCCGTTCTTTATCCCGAAGATGATTGCGGATCTTGCAGGAGGACATATTTCAATGAAATACGGACTAAGAGGTCCTAACTTCACAACTGTCTCTGCATGTGCATCATCAACTAATGCTCTCATCGATGCATTTAACTATATACGTTTAGGTATGGCCGATATCTTCGTAACAGGAGGATCGGAAGCAGCTGTAACTATTGCAGGTATTGGAGGATTCAATGCTATGCACGCCTTATCTACACGTAATGATGATCCAAAAACTGCCTCTAGACCAATGGATAAAGACAGAGAAGGATTTGTACTAGGAGAAGGAGCAGGAGCTATCATCTTAGAAGAATACGAACATGCTGTAGCTCGTGGAGCAAAAATCTACTGTGAAATCGGTGGAGGTGGTATGTCAGCTGATGCTCATCACTTAACAGCCCCACATCCTGAAGGACTAGGAGCTACAAACGTGATGATCAACTGTCTAAAAGATGCTGGATTAGAAGCTAAAGATGTAGATGTATTGAACATGCATGGAACTTCAACACCGCTAGGTGATATTGCAGAATCTAAAGCGATTATAAACGTATTTGGGGAGCATGCCTATGACATGAACCTGAACTCGACAAAGTCAATGACAGGTCACTTGCTAGGAGCTGCTGGAGTGATTGAGGCTATTTCTGTAATCTTATCTATCGAACACGGAATAGTACCTCCAACAATCAACCACTTCACTGATGACGATCAAATTGATGGGAAACTTAACTTTACTTTTAATAAAGCACAAAAGCGCGATGTTAAAGTTGGTATGAGTAATACTTTTGGTTTTGGTGGACACAATGCATGTGTATTGGTTAAAAAATTAGAAAACTAAGCATATCTCATTATGTTGAGTAAGCTTTTAAATAAGTTCATGAAAAATTCCCGTCTTTCAGATGAAGACGGGAATTTTTGTCGCACAGTATTTAAAATAACAGGGATAAAGCCAGCTGATGCTAAATACTATAGATTGGCCTTTACACATCGTTCAATGAACATAGTGGACGAACATGGAAATCCTATCAACTACGAACGCTTAGAGTTTTTAGGCGATGCGATGTTAGGGTCTGTCATAGCCTCTTATCTCTACCTACAAGTCTCATATGGAGACGAGGGGTACTTAACTAAAATGCGCTCTAAAATAGTTAGCCGAGAAAATTTAAATGCCCTTGGTAAAGAGCTTGATTTGATTTCGAATGTAGAAAGCAAAATGGGCAATCAACAATTTGGTGATAACATTCACGGCAATTTATTAGAAGCTCTGATCGGCGCAATCTACCTAGACCTCGGATACCCCGCTTGCGAGCGATTCATACACGAAAAACTCCTTTCAAAAGTGGCTGATATCGAAGAGCTAGAAACAAAAATTACTAGTTATAAAAGTTTGCTAATCGAGTGGTGTCAGAAAAACAAACACTCTTTCAAATTTGATACATTCGAAGAAGATACCGCTGAAGACACAAAATACTTTGGCGTAAGGTTATACATCGACGACAAAGTTGTCGCTAGAGCTAGAGCTACCTCTAAAAAGAAAGCAGAAGAAAAAGCTGCTCAACGCGCCTACTTTGCATTGCAAGAAAAAATCAGCAAATAGATCGACCGTAAATTCATTAACAATTTGATAATAACAAGCATACAAGTTAGCTTCATAAAAGCACATATATATCGTATATTTGTATATCAAAAACATTCTCTATGGCTACTCCAAAATTAACATTAGCTGATTTTGATACAGACGATTATAAGTTAATAGCTATCCATTCTTCCCGAAAAGAAGACTACAAAGTTGTCTACTTTATAAACGCTACCTTAGACTTGTATTTTGAAAAAGAAAAGAATGACATTGCTTTAACAACAGAAGAAGGTATTGCTAATTTTTCTCACTTTGAATATGAAGATAACGATCATCATATCTTATGGAAGATTGTGTCAAATAAAGCATTTATAAAGCCAGATACAGATATAGACTCCCCACTATTCAGCGATAAAAAACATGCAATAACCAAACAAGGGTATTTAGTGCCTGAGTTAAAAAATGTAGACTATCTGATAAAGATAGAGGAAATAGATGAGTACTTTAACATTGGCACAGTCATTGAAAAGCTAAATTCAATTAAAATATTTTCAACTGCCTACGAAATTAGACAGGATCAAATCAAAAATAGAAAAAACCTAATTTTTTAAAATATGGTAGCACAAAAGAAGACAAAAATCGTTGCAACATTAGGACCTGCTTCAAGTTCAAAAGAGGTGTTGCATAACATGATTAAGGCGGGTGTAAACGTATTTAGAATTAACTTCTCACACGCAGATTACACTGACGTACAGGAGAAAATAAATATTATCCGTGATCTAAACAATGAATACGGATACACAACTTCAATCTTAGGAGATTTACAAGGGCCGAAATTACGTGTAGGGGTGATGGCAGAAGATGTAATCGTTAATCCTGGAGATGTCATTACTTTCTCTACAAAAGAAGAGTTCAAAGGAGATGCTGAACGCGTTTATATGAACTATCAACAATTTCCACAGGACGTTAACCCTGGAGAGCGCATCTTACTAGATGACGGTAAATTAATCTTTGAAGTATTAGAGACTAACAAAACAGACGAAGTTAAAGCAAAAGTTATTCAAGGAGGACCTCTTAAATCTAAAAAAGGAGTAAATCTACCAATGACTAAAGTATCTCTTCCAGCTTTAACAGAGAAAGATATTAGAGATGCAATCTTTGCAATCAAAGCACAGGTAGATTGGATTGCTTTGTCATTTGTAAGAACAGCAGAAGATCTATTAGATCTACAAAACCTTATCAATGAACACGCTGACCATAAAATTCCAATCATTGCAAAAATTGAGAAACCAGAAGCAGTTAAAAACATTAAAGACATCGTAAACACATGTGATGGACTGATGGTTGCTCGTGGTGACTTAGGAGTAGAGATTCCAGCACAGGAAGTTCCACTAATTCAAAAAGAACTAGTACAAGCAGCTAAAAATGCGCGTATCCCAGTAATTATTGCAACTCAGATGATGGAGACAATGATTTCTAGCCTTACCCCTACAAGAGCAGAGGTAAATGACGTAGCAAACTCTGTAATGGATGGAGCAGATGCAGTAATGCTTTCAGGAGAAACTTCTGTAGGAAGCTATCCTGTTCAAGTAATTGAGAAAATGACACAAATTATTCAAAGTGTTGAAAACTCACCACTGATTAAGGTTCCTCAGAGTCCACCCACTATCAAAACAAATCGCTATATCACTAAAAATATCTGTTATCACGCAGCACTAATGGCTAATGATATCGAAGCAAAAGCAATTTGTACATTAACAAATAGTGGATATACAGCATTCCAAATCTCTGCATGGAGACCAAATAGCAATATCCTAGTATTCTCATCAAACAAACGTATTATCACTCAGCTTAACTTACTATGGGGTGTACAAGCGTTCTATTACGATAAATTCGTAAGTACTGATGAGACAATTGACGATATCAACAATATGGTAGTAGAAAAAGGGTTTGCAGGAAAAGGAGATATGGTTATCAACTTAGCAGCAATGCCAATCGTGGAGAAAGGTATGGTTAATACATTAAGAATATCTGAAGTGAAGTAATACCTTCATTTTAAAGCATAAAAAAAGGAGTCTCTAGTAGACTCCTTTTTTTATGCTTTTCCATCCCACTCTGAATAAAACTGAGAGAGAAACCGCTCCATAAATTGATGACGCCCTTCTGCTAGCTTCATACCTGTAGGTGTATTCATTAGATCCTTTAACTTCAAAAGTTTCTCGTAAAAATGATTAAGTGTTGTCCCTTGATGATTCTTATACTCCTCCTTAGTCATTCCAAAAACAGGATCAATTGTAGGGTCATACATAGTTGTATTCTTATATCCTCCATAATTGAATGTACGTGCAATCCCGATCGCTCCTAAAGCATCTAAGCGATCCGCATCTTGTACGATATCCAATTCCTTCGAACGAAACTTTTGATCAAAATTACCCCCTTTAAAAGAGATATTCTCAATACCTAAAACAACGTGCTTGACACACTCCGAATCAAATGTTAATTGCTCTAATAATGCTTTCGCCTTTTTAGGCCCCATTGTTTCATCTCCCCCATGGAATTTACTATCCGCAATGTCGTGTAACAAAGCAATCAACTTAACAACTGTCAGATCAACCTCTCCTTCTTCACTAGCAATAGTTAGAGCTGTTTTATAGACACGTTCGATATGAAACCAATCATGTCCACTTTCTGCATTTGCTAATTCCTTTTTAACATAAAGAATCACTTGATCAATCCTTTTGTCCATGTTATTTTAAGTTTAGAGTTAAATCACTATTTAATCAAAGCTGGGCGTACCCATTTAAACTCATGAGGTGTAGTATCAATTACCATTCGTTCAGCAACACGTGTCATACGAGCCGGCAACTTCATCAGATAATCTCTAGCTTTCTCAGCTTCATCGTTAAGATCAGTCAAATCCGCAATTTTCCAACGCTGGATTAGCTTTTCCATAATATCAACATAGTCATGTGCGGTATATACTCCTATACGTTGTGCAGAATCTGAAAAACGCTCAAATGCATCTCCCATCTTTCCTCCTGACTCACGAATAAGGTTAGCAGGCATCGTAATCTTTCTTCTCATCATATCCACAAAAGCCAACATCATTTCACTCGGATCAACTTTAAAAATGCGATCCACAAACTCAGAATAAGCATGGTGGTGTCTCATCTCATCACCTGCAATAAGTCTACATATTTTAGACAATTTATGATCACCATATTGCTTCGCTAATTTAGCAACACGATGGTGAGAAACATACGTCGCTAATTCTTGGAAACTTGTAAAGACAAAGTTCTTATAAGGATCTCTATCTGTACCTGGATCAAAACCATCATTCAATAAGTGATGTGTTGTAATCTCTACTTCTCTCATATCTACGCGACCAGAAAGGTATAAGTACTTATTCAACAAGTCACCATGTCTGTTCTCTTCTCCAGTCCAGTGACGGATCCATTTTGCCCATCCGTTACCTCCTTCTCCTTCTTTTTGCTTTACACCATCAACATCCATCAACCAAGATTCGTAGGTAGGTAAAGCTTCTTCTGTAATAGTATCCCCGACAAGTACAACCCAAAAATCATAAGGTAGTTCCTTAGCGTATTCTCTTAATTCAATAACATCATCAATAAATTCTTCACTTTCAGAATCAGGTAACAAGTCTGAAGGTTGCCAAATTTTTTCGACGGGAATAAGATAGTTATCCACAAAACTATCGATATTCTTTTCTAAGAAGTGCATAACTTCTAAGCGTACGTTTTTAATAGACATAAATAGTGGTTTATATCCTGTACTGCAACGGGTTTGGTTTAGTTTGTTTTCGCAGTCAGGTAGTTAGTATTAATCTAGTTTTGATTTAATATCCTCTTGACACTTTTCGAAAATCTCACCAAAAGAATATTCCGAAATTTTCATTGGTTCATGAGCATATAAATTAATATTCGATAGTAATCCAAAAGGAAATTTACCGAATCTAAACAACTTCCAAGAGTTGTTTATGGTCAAAGGTACAACATAAGCTTCAGGTGCATACTTGATAAGCATTTTCACACCATTCTCAGAGAAGCGCTTTAGTTTACCATCTCTACTACGCGTTCCTTCAGGAAAAATAACAGCAGAGCGATTATATTTTGCTATATATTGCCCTAGATCACGGATAGCCCCTAAAGCTTGCTTCGCATCTTTTCGATCAATTAAAACAGAACCTCCGTGTTTAAGGTTATAAGAAACACTTGGAAATCCCTTTCCTAGTTCTTTTTTGCTAACGAATTTTGGGTGATTTTTTCTAAAGAACCAAATAATCATAGGAATGTCAAACATGCTTTGGTGGTTTGAAACAAAAATAATTGGTTTGTCAGTCGGTAAGTCTCTATGACCTTTAAATTTATAAGTAGTTCCCAGCACACCTGTAACTAACATTAGCCACCATACGAGTGCATCAACAACCTTCTTATGAGCTTGGTAGCCAAATAAGTTAAAAGCCAACCATTGTAATGCCTGAAATATGTATAAGACTACAAGCATCAGAATTACGAACAATACAGAAATTGGGTAAGAAATTATCTTTTGCATTTGCTTTTATCGTTAAGAAGCAAATATACATTAAAAAAAAGACCACCCTTAATGGTGGTCTACTTTTTTAGCAATATTCTTGAAATGCATCTTTAAGATTTTCAGCGATTACCTCAGCTGGATGCCCTTCAATATGATGTCTTTCTAACATGTGAACTAATTCACCATCTTTAAACAGCGCCATAGCCGGAGAAGATGGAGGAAATGGGAACATATGCTTGCGTGCTGCGTCTACAGCATCTTTATCAACTCCTGCAAATACAGTAACAATATGAGCCGGTTTTTTTGCACCTGCTAAGCTCATGATTGCCCCTGGACGAGCATTTCTAGCAGCACAACCACAAACAGAGTTTACAACTACCAATGTAGTCTCTCCTTTAGCGATTACTGCTTCTACTTCTTCTGCTGTATGTAATGATTCAAATCCTGCATCAACTAATTCTTGACGCATTGGTTTTACTATTTCTTCTGGATACATAATATTTAATCTAAATAGGTTATAGAGCAAAGTTACACTTTTTCTTAAAGAAAGAAATAGTACAATTATAAAGAAATGTTATACTTTAACGAGTACTATTATTTCTTTGTTTTCTTCATTTTATTTAACCAAATAAAGATACCCGTCACTGGTAAACTTGTCGCTATTAAACAAGCAATAAAATAGAAAAACTTTGAAAAACCACCGTAGATATCACCAAAATGTAACGGACGGATAGATGCTGCAATCTTCTCTCCAATCGTTTTATCGGCAAATATATCTTTGGATAGCGTTTCTCCACTGTATTGATCAATGAATACTCTATCAGTAACTGATTCATTAAATCGAGCCAATTCATTCTTTCTAACCTCATAACTACCATCTGCCCCTTTAGGAAAAGTAATGGTAAGTTTTCTCGCTTCATAAGGTAATTCTTTATTCGCCAACTCAATAGCTTCTGTCAGTGTGATAGTCTTCCCGTCAGATACAATAGTAGATACGGGCTTCACTTCCGAACGTCCGCCAAATACTTTGGTACCTAAAACCTGACTTAAACCATCTCTATACCATTCAAAAGACCAACACAGTCCAGTAAACGATAAAATCAAACCTAAAATAAGTGTATAAAAACCAAGAGTATTATGTAAATCGTGATTTATACGCTTCCAATTTGCCTTAAACTTAATTTTAAAACCAGGCTTAAAGCTCTTCCATCCTTTTACTTTCTTAGGTAACCAAAGAATAAATCCTGTAATTGATAAGACTACAAAAATAATAGTCGCTATACCTACAATTGGACGACCGATCTTAATATCCAACAATAACCAACGATGCATCTTAAATACAGTCATAAAAAATTCATTTGCAGGTCCTCTTCCCTCTCCCATTACCTCACTAGTATAAGGGTTCAAATAAACTGTCTCTCCGCGTTTCTCTTTATCAGCAAATGAAACGGAAAACACATAAGGCTCATCTAACTCATATGGAATAACTACTCTAGAAACATCTCCTTGGTATTTAGCCTCAACAAACTGCTGTAATTTTTCTATTGACTGTTTAGAATCCTTTACTTCCGAAACCTTGTACATACTTGGGTCAAGCATGTATTGAATTTCACTTTTATACGTGTAAATTGTTCCAGTCAAACATACAATAAAAAGAATAACTGAACTAGCTATCCCTAACCACAAATGAATATCATTCATGAATTTTCTAAACGTGTACTTGTGTTTTGTTCCCATATAAATATCAAAAAAACAAACACGATTTCACTAACTATAAAATCGTGTTTGCTTATTATAACTAACTATATCTTATGACAAGAATATTAAAATTTGTACGTTAACTGAGCAGCAAAATTTCTTGGTGCTATCTCATTAATATATCCTCCACGGTAGTATGAAGTATATCCTAATTGATTAAATACATTATTAGCAAATACCTTTAAAGAAGCATTCTTATATGTATAACCAATTTGTGCATTTACTGTTGTATAATCAGGCATATCAAATGGACGCATATTCACATATGAACCATGTCCATCAGCAGTACGAGAGTACTCATTTACTGGACGTTTACCCACATAGTAAACCCCTAACCCTAAAGATAGTCCGTTTACTTTTCCATCAGTAAATTTGTAGTTAACCCATCCGTTAGCACTGTGTTCTGGAGCATTCATTGGTGCTGAACCATCTACATATTTTGGGCTATCAATATATCTAGCATATAAGTTAGCATATCCTAACATCACTTCTAGATTATTTGTAATCTTACCGTTTACTTCTAACTCAAAGCCATTCCTTTTTAAACTACCCACTTTATCGTAAGTATTCGTCCCTTGTCCTCCAGCTGTCATTACTTCCGCCAATAAATTATCTTGTGTAATGAAGTAATAACTAAAGTTCACTCCTAAATGATCATTGTACCAATTGGATTTGAATCCAAATTCAAATTGTCTTGTATCAGCCGGACCTGCAAATCCACCATCAGCCATTTTATAATTTGACTGTCTCAAACTACTTGTAGTTGTATAAGAAGCGAAAGTACTAATATTCTCTTGTGGTTTAAAGATTAACCCAACTACAGGATTCCAACGATCTACTGTAGCATTTTCTGTTGTATTACCATTCAAACGACTATAGCGAATACCTAATAATGCACTAAATTTTTCACCAATCTGAATATAGTCTTGTGCCATAAATCCATAAGTAGGAGTTACTGATTCACTGAATGCTCCTTTCTTTGCAGCTCTATATTCAATTCCATCAGGACGATTATTGTGTATATCTTCTAAAACGTTAATCTCTTCAGAGAATATTTTACCATCTAAATAAGCGTCGTAATTATGCGTTTCTAACCTATTCTCTCTATAATCAAACCCTACTTGAAAAGTGTGCTTTAGAATTCCAGTAAACACATCTTTCCCAACGAAATCAACTTGAATCACTGAGTTTCTATCATCTCTATCACTCTTACTCAATCCACGTTTTCTATGTGCATAGTCACTCCAGTCTGTAATATCTTCTTGTTTCTTAAGAAGACCAATTGAAGAACTTTCTACGTCTGTCTTATAAATTGAGTTTACAGCAGAAACTCTCATACTTAACTTCTCTGATAATTTTCTTTCAAAACGAGCGATATAATTTAAAGACTGTACATTTTGATTATCTTGTTTATATCCTAAAAATTTGTTGTGAGGCATTTCATATAATCCATCAACAAAATCAGGAGCTAAATTCACAGTTCCTCTATCTGGTGTATAATCTCCATTCAAATAATCCATCTCTAAAGTCAACTTTGTCTTGTCATCAATCTTCCAAGACAACGATGGGTTTAAGTAATAGTGATCATTATTCACATAAGTTCTCCATCCATCATTACGCTCATAAGCCCCGTTAAATCTAAATGATAATGTCTCTTTTTTATTTAATACTTGCTCAATGTCGACTGTAGGTCTAATTTGTCCATAACTACCAGCACGGAAACTAACCTCTCTTTTATTTTGAAAATTAGGCGTTTTAGTTACTAAGTTAATAACTCCACCTGCTGCTCCTAGACCATTACCTATTCCTTGTAAAATAGCAGCTGAACCTTTAATTACTTCAACACTCTCCACCCCTTGCATATCTGCAACAACTGAAGCAGTTCTAAAATCAGAATCCATTGCTACACCATTTCTTAATACAGGCGTACCACGAAAACCACGGATTGACATACTCTCTTTTACACCTCCGTAACTCGCAAACTGAGTCACCCCAGCTACATTACGTGTTACGTCCGTTACAGAAAGTGCTCCTTGCTCTTTGATTATTTCATCTGATACAATACTAATTGTCTGCACTTGATCTTGCAGCCCTAAAGGTAATCTAGTTAAGTATTGTAATTTCTTTACATTCTTATTAGAACGACCATATACAGTAATGTTGGCTAACTGACCATCATTCGCTAATAGGAAATTAGCTACTTCTTCTTTCTTTGAAAAATTAAACTCCCTAACTGAAGAAGAAAAACCAACAAAAGATGCTTTAATTGATTGCTTTCCTTGTGGTACATCAGTCAAAACGTACTCACCATTCTCATTCGTTTGTGTCGTTATATTTGTATTCTCAATATAAATAGTAGCAAAAGGCAATGGTTTATTAACCTCATCAACTACTCTTCCCTTTATTGTAGAAGTTTGTGCAAATCCAACAATTGAACAACATGCACTAAAAATTATTGTAGAAATTACTTTCATTTCTTGTTAAGAATTATTTAGACTGATTAAATTCGAAGCAAAAGTAAATTCATTCTAAATAACTAACAAGTTTTATTAAGACTTTTTTTAAATAAAATAAGTAGTATAAATTCTGAAAGACGAAATTTAACATAAGTTGTCTTTATATATACTCCTATGAGACTATATACAATAAAGGTTTAAACAGCAATTCAATTATAAAACATGTATTGTCCTTGGTTAGATTTAATCCTAAATCTTTATTTTTCTTAATTCATTCCAAATACAAAGAATTACCAAAGGAAAACTACACTAAAAGAAATAAAATGCGTCTTCTAAATGTTCTAACTCAAAAGACTCTTCATTCGCATAAACGGCAATAATATCGAAGCGCACTTCTTCTTCACGGTCATGCATCGTGATATAAATATCGGCTGCTGTTAAAAGATGTTTTTATTTTATGATGTTTGACAAACTCTTGAGGAAGGCCGTACTCTAAGGAACTTCTAGTCTTAACTTCTACAAATACTAATACATTATCGAGCAGTGCAACTATATCAATTTCCTTTCCTTGTTTTACCCAATTGCGTTCAAGTATCACATATCCCTTTGCTTCAAGATACTCTACTGCTTTTGCTTCACCTAACTTTCCTAAATCGTTGTGTCCCGCCATAGTCAATTTTACAATTGTATTAGTTTTGCTCCTTCAGCTGTTATAGTCATTCTTACTTTACCACCAAAAGGTAGAGCTACATTCTCTTGTCCGTGGCCACTAGGCATATCAAACATAATAGGAAAAGAATACTGAGCACAAACACTCTTTATGATCTGTATCGCATCATAACCAAAAGGAATCGAATTGTCGTGCATATCTGTCATCCCTCCAACAATCAATCCTCTAATACCCGATAGCATACCATTACGATCCATATTATGCATCATACGATCTAAGTGGTAGAAATATTCATCTAAATCTTCTATATAGAGTATTTTTCCTTCTGTCTTTATACTGGACACAGAACCTAACAAGCTATATAAAATTGATAAATTCCCACCAACTAAAACTCCTTCTACCGCACCTTCAATATTATTATTATTCGCATCAACATCATACGAAACCTTTTCTCCGTACAACATTTTACGCAAACTCTCTTTCGAATCCTCTGTAGCCTTAGGTACACTAAAAGCCATTATACCATGTATCGTTTCTACTCCCAAATTATGAATATGACTATGCAAAACAGTCACATCGCTAAAACCTATAATCCATTTAGGATTGGCTAGTAACACTTCAAAATCAATATGGTCGATAATACGAACCGTACCATACCCCCCTCTTGCACACCATATCGCTTTAATGGAGGGATCCCTAAGTTGTTTATTGAAATCAGCGATACGCTCATCGTCAGTCCCACCTAACTGATGTTCATCAAGTCCAATAGTTTCTCCCAATACAGGTACTAACCCCCATGAAGCTAATAACTCCATTGCTGGAATTGCCTCTTCTTTACTGAACTTACGCGCTGTACACACGATAGCTACTTTATCACCTTCTTTTAAATAATTTGGTTTTATCATCTTTTATTTTTAAAAATCAAACTCCAATTGGATTACAAATGGAAGCTTCTTTATTTCAGTATTCAAACTTGATATAGTCACACCAATCAAACGCACAGAATCCTTCAACTCTTCTTGAAAAAGCAATCCTTTAACAACGTCTAATATCAATTCTGAATCTGACATAAAATAAGGAAGTGTTTTACTTCTTGTTTGTTGAACAAAATCTCTATACTTAATTTTCAAAGTTACAGTCTTTCCTGAAACATTAGATTTTTTTAATCGCAGCGATAACTCTTGTACGAGCCCATCAAGCTTCTCTAATAAGAAGATCTCTGAAGAAAGATTCTCATCAAATGTACGTTCTGTTCCAAGAGACTTGATTGTTCTATTCGGTCGTACAGGAGAGTCTTGAATTCCACGAACTAAGTTATAGTACTCTGCTCCCGCCTTTCCAAAGTTTTCGATTAAAAATTCAATAGATTTGCTTTTTAAGTCCTTTCCTGTAAAAATTCCATGGTGGTACATTCTATCAGCTGTCTTTTTACCTATACCGAAAAACTTCTTAATTTCAAGTTCTTCAAGGAATTCTTCTACTTCTTGGGGCTCGATAGTCTTCTGCCCATTCGGCTTATTGTAATCACTAGCAATTTTAGCTAAAAATTTATTGATTGAAATACCCGCAGAAGCTGTTAGACCTAACTCCTGATAAATACGTTGCCTAATCTCATAAGCTATTAAAGTAGCACTTGGACACCCTATCTTATTGTTACTAACATCTAAGAAGGCCTCATCTAAAGCTAGTGGTTCTACTAAATCAGTATAATCATAAAAAATACGCCTAATCTGAGTAGAAATCTCCTTATATCGTTCAAACCTCGGCTTTACAAATATTAAACCTGGACAATTCTTCTTTGCTTGTACTCCGCTAATCGCACTGCGAACACCAAACTTTCGCGCCTCATAACTTGCAGCAGCTACTACTCCACGAGCACCATCTCCGCCTACAGCTATAGGCTTTCCTATTAACTCAGGAAAGTCTAACTGCTCCACCGAAGCATAAAAAGCATCCATATCTACATGTATAATCTTACGAAGCATAACTAAAAACAAATTTAAGTTAACTCTTTTAATTAAAAAGATTTAAAAATAGATAATTAAGACCTGATTTTTAATAAACAAAAGTAGATCCCACCGTCAAATATTTTTTTAAATTTGTAATAGCTATGAAAAAAAACACTTAAAATAATAAGCGATAATGCTTAATCTTTGTTTTTTGTTTTATTTTTTTCTTAAACTCATTGTTTCACAATTAACCATAAGATAACTCAAACAAATGAATGATTTTTTAACGCAAGCATTTATCTTCTTATTTGCCTCTGTAGTATGTGTTCTTATCTCCAAACGATTAGGAATGGGGTCTGTCCTAGGATACCTATTTGCAGGTGTCTTAATCGGGCCGTTCGTATTCAAGTTTGTAGGTAATGACGGTGCTGACATCATGCACGCTACCGAATTTGGTGTAGTGATGATGCTATTTTTAGTTGGATTAGAACTAGATCCAAAGGAGTTTTGGAAGATGAAAAATGAGATTATTGGACTAGGTAGTGCACAATTAATTGGAACCACAACAATCGTTGCTGCCATAGCACATTGGGGACTTTCCATGTCTATAGGTACTTCCGTTACCCTTGGCTTCATCATCACTATGTCATCGACAGCTATAATTTTACAGACTATATCAGAAAGAGGTCTTAATCAATCTAATGCCGGAAAATCCAGCTTCGCAGTACTTCTATTTCAAGATATTGCCGTCATCCCAATGATGGCCATCATCCCTTTATTAGCTGTATCTTCAAAAACTCCAATACAAACAGGAGGAGACAATTGGTTAGATGGAGCACCTGTATTCATGAAAACACTAGCTATTTTAGGTGCTATTTCTGTAATCTTTTTAATTGGTAATTATATTGTTAATCCGCTATTCAAATCTGTTGGTCGCTTAAAGATTCGTGAAATCTATACCGCATCAGCTCTTCTATTGGTAATTGGTGTAGCTCTCTTAATGCAACAAGTGGGACTGTCCCCTGCTTTAGGCGCTTTTATAGCTGGTATCGTATTAGCAAACAACCCTTACAAGCATCAATTAGAAAGTGATATCGAACCTTTTAAGGCTCTCTTATTGGGTATCTTCTTTATCGCAGTAGGTTCTACTATTAACTTTGATATTATAATCAATGAGCCACTGATTATCGTAGGATTGTTAATTAGTGTAATGACGATCAAAGCTATTGTCTTATTAGCGATAGGAAAATGGAAGAAATTCCCAAAAGACCAATCCTTCTTATTCGCCATTTTATTATCACAAATTGGTGAGTTTGCCTTTGTAATTCTTGCATTGGCAAAGACAATAAACCTCGTTACTCCGGAATGGTATGACTATATGTTAGCCACAACTGCACTTTCTATGGTTGTCACACCTATTTTGATGTTGTTAAACGAAAAGTGGATTGCACCTTATCTAGGACTCACACCTTCTGACACAGATCATCAAGAGTATGACGACCTTACTCATATCAGTGCAGAAAAAAAGATTGTCATTGCCGGTTTTGGAGATTTTGGTAACACCATTGGTAGATTATTAAAAGCTAATGACATCCCAATCCTTGTCTTAGACAATGATGCTGAGCGTGTAGAACACTTACGAAAACTTGACTTTAATGTCTATTATGGTGATGCTACATCAATTAATATACTTGAGTCTATAGGCCTTGAGCAAGCAGATTATATCGTTGCTGCTATGGATCCTCCAGAACTTAATCAACAGTTAGTAGAAGTTATTCGGGAAAACTTCCCTCACGTAGAGATCATTGTACGTGCAAAGAACAGAAAAAATGCTTATGAATATCTACAAGATGGTTTAACAGAAGTTTATAGAGAGACTTTCTTTACTGCAGTCTATGTTGGGGCGGTAATGCTTGAAAAATTAGGATTTAGCCATGAAGAGGCAAGACAACAGAGTGAGCTATTCATCAGTAGCGATAGAAAGTCACTGCGAAAATTAGCTAAAAACATCCATAACCTTGAAGATTATATTAATGTGTCTAGAATAGAGTTTGCTGAGCAGTCCGAGCTATTACAACAAAAGCTCTCCGAAAAGAGAAATGGACAGCAGAAAACAGATTAATAAAGAAAAGAGAGCTAGCTCACAATAAGAACTAGCTCTTTTTTATGTTTTATAATTAAGCATCATACATCAAGTTAACCTTTAATTGTTCGCTTGACTTTCTTTTTCTTTTGCTCCTTTTGAGGTACTTACTGTAGTATTTTCAATTACTCCAGAGGCAGTTGGCAATAAAAACTCTAATGGGAAGTTTTTAAAATGTCTCCAAGTCGCCTTAGCAAGATCTTTAGTTTCAGTAATAGGTATATTTCTCGAACGAAAAGCAAGCAACATGGATAAACTAAAACTCACCATAAAGTTCATAAAACCAATTAACCACATCCCAATAAATGCCCAAACTAACATATCAACTGGTGCTTGAAATCCTGATCCGTATAACCCTAATGCGATATTTCCACTCACGAAAGTTATATGTCGAATATCTATACCTAAACCCAAAAAAACACCTATTGTTCCACACATTCCCATAAATACACCAAACCAAATATTCGAAACAATCCCAGGCCATTTTGTATCTACCCAATTAGCTAACTTAGAGGTGCGTTGAAGACCTAAGTTTCTCTTCAACCATGGGTGTTCTTTTATTCTATACAACACCTTATTATGTTTATTTTTATTTGAGACATTCCCAGAAATAATCCCTGATAAAAACAGAAATATACCGGCAATACCTGCATGAAATAAAGCTCTAGAAGCAAGTGGATCAGCATCTACCAACATCTTCGTCCACTCTTTTTCTTCGCCCATTATATTAACTGCAAACAACTGATCTATCCCCCATATCAAAAATAAAGCAACGGGGAAGGCTAAAATCACGTTACCTACAAATGCAATAAACTGAGAGCGAAACAAGCGTGCGAATAACTTAGCAAAACCAACGTGCTTTTCTCCACTTTCCAAGTGTTGTTTACGACCATCTTCAATAGCTTTAATGATCGTTGAAGCAGTCATTGCTGGTTGTTTTGTCGCTAGCGTAAAGCCCATTAAATATATTAAACAAAAACCAAAAGCATAATTCAAGCTATACAACATCGCTTTTCCAAAATCACTTACATCTGCATGATGTGCATAAACTTTGAATATACATAGAAAACCTACGATAATACCCGCTCCCATCGATCCACGAAACATATGCCAATACTCCTTAGCTGTATTTGTTATATAGTGTTCTCCTGTTTTGGCTGTATGTTGAGTAATCTCATATGAAATCAACTGTGTACTCTCCTTAATCAATCCCGTAACGTTATACTTATAACAGTTATACTTGACCAATCGTCTAGCTAAATCAATCGTATTTACTTGTTTTTGTTCTTGAACATCCTCCTGAACAACCAATAGAGAAATTAATACATTTACACGCTGAAGTTGCTGACGCAAGCGCAATAAACTTTGATTTACTTTAATAGAGATACCATATTTCGAACTATTTTTGAAAGCTTGATTAACAAAGTCCTGACATTGTTTGTGTAAGATAACAATCTGCTTATAACTAATATCACTATCCAACAATACTTTTATATCTCCATTAATAAAAGAAGTCATCACACTACTAAACTCAATTTCTAATGCTCTAAATGGACTTTCTAAATGGGAATACTCTGGAACCATATTGATAATATAACTTTCCATAGCACGTCCGCTCATTCGTTGAGTAATAATATCTATTGAGTTTAACAGCTCACTAAGTACTGTCCCTTCCTTATTACTCACAAAGAAATCTTCGAATTCTAGCAAGCTAAAGAGCTCAAGCAATTGATCCATTGGAATGGTATCAACCCACTCTACATCAGTTTGCTTATAAAATACTTGATTTAATACGTACTCATAAGTTTCCTTTTCTGGCTGATAAGGTAATACTTTTGCCCATAAGCGCTTCTTTACTTCGTAAAAAAAGTCAGAATCTTGTAGAATTCCAGCATCCGATACCATACGACTAAAATGGCGATCTGATAAGAGTTCTTTTAAATATACTGATATAGCCTTTCGCTCTACATCATGTGTTTTTAAATAGGATAACAATGCATCAATTGATACACGATTTATTCTCTTTACATTCTTGGGTCTAAAAATATGAACTAAATCTACGATAAATAGTAAATCATCCGTAGCATATACTTGGCCGTCTATCACATACTTATTAAACAATTCTTCAACACCGTGAGGCGATTGTAACATATGTCTTAATTTCATTCGAATAATTTTTCTTCGTTTTAAAACAGCTATTTAAGTTAATCATTGTAACTTGGCATAAAATTACATTTTATTCTGAATAAACATGATTGAAATAGAAAGAAAATTCTTGGTAAAATCCAATGATTTTATCTCAAAAAGTTATAAAAAATCTAAAATAACACAAGGATATCTTAATTCGAATTCAAATCGAACGGTAAGAGTAAGAATAAAAGGTAATCATGGTTATATAACAGTAAAAGGTAAGTCTAATTTAGCAGGAACTAGTCGATTCGAATGGGAAAAGGAAATTGACATTAACGAAGTTGAACAACTTATACATCTTTGTGAAGATTTTGTAATTGACAAAACGAGATACTTAGTGGATTTTAAAGGACATACCTTTGAAGTCGATATCTTTCATGGAAATAATGAAGGTCTAATTTTAGCCGAAATTGAATTGACTAATGAAAACGAAACTTTTGATCAACCAGATTGGCTAGGACAGGAAGTTACAGGAGATATTCGTTACTACAATTCTTACATTGCAAAAAATCCCTTTAAAAATTGGTAAAAAGAGCTTTAACACTTATTTCTTAAAAGACACATTGTGTGGATTTTTTTTACATTCTGTCTATTTATTCATCTATAATTCCACTCCTATTAATTGAATAAACGAAGGTATTCTTTGTCTATTATTCTTCTAATATACGCTCGATTTTCACATTTAAAACACCACTTTTCTTATTATCCGTTAAATCAAAAAAAGCGCGTTTTGACAAATCAATACTTCTTCCTTTAATGAAAGGACCACGATCTGTTATTGTAAGTATTACTGATCGTTGATTTGTAATATTAGTAACTTTTACTTTAGTTCCAAATGGTAATGTTTTATGGGCTGCCGTGTACTCTGCATTATTGAATACCGCTCCACTAGCCGTTTTTCTACCTGTAAATTTATCGTGATAATAAGAAGCTTTTGTCTCTTCATCTATCAGTTCGTACTGTATCTCCTCCTCTTCTAATTCTACCTTTGACTCGGTAGCAACCGAATCAATACTCATCACTACTGTATCCGTTAATACAGACTGTACTTCATCATAGCTCTTCGATTCATTATTCATCAACTGTGGCTTTCCTACAAAACTGTAGAAGCTAAAAAAGACAATTAATAATACTACGTTTCTCATTTCGATCATGAATTATTCCTTTTTGTAAGTCAATAAATATACCAAATAAAAAGGAGTCCTGTCGGACTCCTTTTTATTTGGTAAGCTCTTTATGTAATTAGAACCATGCTGACCATGGGATTCTTGATAAAATCAAAATCAAACCTAAAGTATAGAAAATTGTAAATTTCTTAAACTTACTTGCATCATCAGTTGCTTTTTTATGCTTTGACCAACCAATTGTGATTAACACTATAGCAATGATATTAATCAATGGGTGCTCTATTCCATAAAGTCTCAATGCTGAATTTTTCATTACTTCTCCCATATTTCCACTTAAAGTTTGTACCATTGGTGATACGAAATATAAGATTAACCCTAGTAATAACTGGATATGTGTAAAGATTAGAGCAAATAACCCTAATTTTCTATCCTTTTCTGTAAATTGTCTTTTTGAAGCAGCTCCTGCAAATGCATTAATAATTGCAATTAGCAAAAAGATTAGAGCTAAATACGCTACTCCTGAATGCGCTTGTTTAATAATTGTACTGAATTCCATATTGATGTTATTAGTTTCGAGCAAATATAAGTAAAACTATTAAATACAATAGTCTATCTATAAGAATTACAATTAATTCACTTGATGGTGTATGCTAAATAAAATAATGTACACTTTGTTCCTATTCCTTAAAAAAATACCTTATTTTTAATTTGTTAGTACATTACACAATAATTATTTGTAAATAATCACACGATTAATGACTCTACTTCAACGTTACCTTGCTTACCATAGTCTTATTATTCTAATAATAACGTGCTTACTAAGTCTTATTACTACAGCTATACCTCAATTCTTAATTGCTGCCATTGCAATAGCTTTATTTCATATTTACCTCATCACTTTGGGAAAGAAGGAAACAATCTTTCTCCGAAACCATCAAGTAAACTACTTGATCTTTTACATTTGTATATATATTGTCAATCTTTTTATTATCTCACTTCTTAAACAATTGTTTTAAAATATGTCGCATCAATTACACATTGACAGCCTTGTTTATCAATTACCTTCGAAGCTACTATTGAACGGTATTGTTTTGTCTATGCAAACTAGTGATATCATAGGCATAATTGGTCGTAACGGTACTGGTAAGTCAACTCTTTTTTCAATTCTATTTGGCCTAAAAAAAGCAGATTCTTGCTTCGTCCGTTTCGATAACACTGTTATCAAACAACATAAGTTGAACAAGATATTCTCCTATGCTCCCCAATTTGTTTCTCTCCCTACTCAATTTTCGCTGAGTACTATCTTACCTCGACAATTAATAAATGACTTCAACCTTGAAAGTAAAGCTAAACTCAAAGAGCTCTCTTCTGGTGAACAGCTTTTAGTGCAAAATATTTATACACTGATTTTACCTCAACCTTTTTGTATCCTAGATGAACCTTTTACTGGAATTTCTCCCATAATTCAAGAAAAACTTATCCAATTAATCAAAAGTGTATCAACAAATAAAGGAATTCTAATTGCCGATCACAACCACACGCTACTTCAACATACCTGTACTAAACTATATACATTAGACCAAGGTATTTTAAAAGGAGTCCCTTCCAATTCCAGCGCCCTTTAACCTAATCTTCTTATTACAGACAAAAAAAGACCTAAAGTGATAACACTCTAGATCTTTTCAGTTGTTAAATTAATTTAATACCTATCAAATATTAGTCTACTAATTCAATAGCATTTATTTTTTCTTTATATCTCTTTGTTAATTCAGCTACTTCTTGTGCTCTTTTAATATCCTCTTCTGTCGTAAAAGTATACTCAAAGATTGTCTTCTCACCTGTATAGTTGAATTTAGCTTTTGCATCTTCTTTATTATAAACCTTTACTTTTTTAATGTCTTTTGTAGTTATACCTTGTGCCATGAATTCTTCTGAATCATAAAACTTACCATCAACTACATGTATGATTTTTGACATATCTGTCTTTCTCTCTTTAGTTGAAGCAGCACCTTTTCCTTCCATTGCTTTTAGTCGCTCTGCATTCTCTTTTCTACGTTTCGCACTATCCTCCTCCAACTTTCGATTGCGATCTTTTACCTTTTTCTGCATTTCAGCTTCACGCATTACTCTATCTAAATCATGAAAGTCTATTCTTTCTTTTCGATTTTTCTTTTGAGCTTTAATACTCTTATTACGCATTTCTTTTATCTCTTCTCTTCTAGACTCTGCTGCTTCCTTATATGCTTGTCGTTCCTCTTCTAATTCCTGTCTGCGCAATTGGTGTTCTTCTTTACGAGCAGCTGCTTCTAACTTATGCTCATCTACGCGTGCCTGATGCTCAGCTTCAAATTTTTCTAAATCAACTGTTAAAGCTTCTTTTCTTTTTTCAATTCGTTCTTTGCGCAGCGCAATACTGTTTTCGCTAGATTCTTCTAATTCTTTTCGAAATAAGTCTCTCCTGCGATTAGCTGTTTCATTATCTGTCTTTTTCGTGATAATTAAGATAGCTCCGTCTTTGGCTTGTTCTCCATATCTAGCCACCGCTCTGAGACCTTTCAATACAGCCATTTTCTCAATACTAGTTGCATTAATACGCATCACCTCCTCTTTCGTAAGCTCAACACCGTCTACGATATAGATAGGCTCACCTTTCTCTTCTACCCCCTTATTACCTTCTACTTTCTCCTTATTATTAGAGACATATTGTTTTTTAACATTCTTTTCTTCTTTAATTACTACCCCTTTTGACGTAGCATTTGTATGAACGGTACGAATCTCTACCCCATCACTTTTCACTTGCTTGAACTGTGGCTCATTAGAAACTTCTTCCACATCAAGTACCTGTGGAGTATTTCTTACGTGGCTTACTTTTATCTCTTGAGGACGCTGATCCGTTGAGTAATCACTTGTCGGCAATTCGATTACTTTAGCCTTTACCTCTACTTGAAATAGACCAAAAAAGGCTGTGATAAATGGAGCGATTAATAAAAACTTTACTCTTTTCATTATAGTTGATTTTTGCTTATTTAACATGATTATTCTCTTTTTTAAATCAGAGGATTGAAACGCATTAACGATAGGTACATCGTCAATTTTTTGATATTGAAAACGCACTAATGCGGATTGATATTCATAGGAGTCACACGCTCTGCTTACTTGCTGATCAACGATATATTCAAGATTTAGATTAATTGATTTTTGAAGTAACCACATAAACGGATTGAACCAACATAGTGCGCGAACTATAGAGACAAACAACATATCAAATGAATGTTTTTCCGCTAAGTGAATCTCTTCGTGCAAAAGAACTAAATCCAATCGATCTAGCTCTTTATAGTTAGCTGGTAATACAATACACCTAACAAAAGAATAAGCATCTATAGCTTGCTCGTCAATATGTATATGTGATCCAAAAGGTGACTGTGGTAATCGACGAACTCTATACATAAGTCTTAAAGCTCGATAACACAACAGACCAATAAAAAATAGACTTACCAATACATAAAACAACAAGAGATATTCATCCCATGGAAAGATCGTTGTTACCGCTTCACTTTCTTGTAACGCCGAGCTTAATGAGCTCGCCAGTAACTCATCGAAATCAATTGCCTCTCGCTCAACTATAATCTCGCGTGTCCAAAATATAGTGGGTAAAATAAAACTTAATAGCATTCCTAGATTAAAGTACCAACGTATTGCTCTAACGAAAGTCTCTTTCCTTAGAAATACATAGTAGAAAGCAAAAACAAAGGCTAATAAAAGATTTACTTTCAAAAAATACAGTAGCAAACTTGTCATCTGAATCTCAAATTTAATGGTGGTTTACTTTCTATTTTTCTCTATCAATTGACTCAATTCATCTAATTCAGTTCTAGTCAACTGCTTATCTTTTGCAAAAAAGTTAACCAAATTGGCAAACGAATTGTCAAAGTATTTGTGCAGCGTATCTTCCATAAACTGCTTTCTATAATCCTCGATACTTAATATAGGGTAATACTGATGTGATTTTCCATAAGCTTGATGAGCGACCACACCTTTTTCTTCTAATATTCTTACTAATGTTGATAGTGTATTATAATGAGGCTTGGGCTCAGGCATCTGATCAAGTATATCGTTGATAAATCCTTTCTCTATCCTCCAAAGGATACGCATTATATCTTCTTCTTTATTTGTTAACTTCTCCATAATCATTGCTTTATATTGAATTCAAATGTATAACTAAAAAATTAGTTACACAACTATTAATTTAGTTTACCTCGTATAAAGAGCAATATTATACCTTCATCAACACCTATATAACCCTTGAAAAATAAGCTCTTTGCACAATTTTACTATTTTTAAAAAAAAGTAAACAATGGTTTTTAATGCTTAAACTGGTCAACAGAAAATAGCTGTAGTCTTTATAGTATGTTAGTTTTTTTATACGCACTCTACTGATCGCTTCCCATTAAGACTAAAACAGAACAAAAGCAATCCTCGACCAACACTCAAATTTCCCAAAATAACAAATGAAAAATTTCAATAAATCGTAAAGACAATTACCTCTTTTACACCATACTTCAACAATTATTCACTACCTGCCTGCTCTTTGTTGTTTCACAACAAAGAGCAGGCAGGTACAATAACGATATCTTTAAATCTAACGAATAAACTGTTGTCTACAACTTTAAACTTAGCTCAATCCTTTTACTATACAAAATACTCCTATCCAACAATGGCTCAAACGAAGCAGTCGAACAAGAGTCATCACACACTAAACCAAAGTTAATAAATGACAATATTCCTTGCTCATTTTCATCTTCCACATACTTTTTCCTCGCAAGATTGAGCCATCAGTGCAGAATACGTGCAGTTTACTAGCCCACAGCTCACTTCTTGGCAACAAAACTGCACCCATACTGCACGCATTGGTCAAGCATCAACGCACAAAAGAAAATAACAAAAACAAAATAGAGAGTAAAAAAGAAACCATCAAGTAGAACCTTCTATTACCCCGAATACAATAAGAAAGCCTTATACATCCATTAATGCATAAGACTCCAATAAATAACCTAAAAAATTTGACTAATAATCAATACAAGAAATAAAAGACTTCCTTTACAACCTGTTTTCTTGTGAGTGAATAACACCTAACATATACAATAATTCCTTTGCGCGTAAATAAGCAAAATGCCGGTAAATAACTTCCCCATTAGCGTCTAAAAAAACAATAGCAGGATAAGCATTTGATTGTACAAATTTGATAGCTAATTCATGCTGACTAGTATTAATCCCACGCTTTTTCAAAGCATATTCTTTCCCTTTATAAAGCAACACTTTATCTTGCTCAGCATTAAAAGGAATAAAATAAAAATCTTGATTTAATCGATTAATTACATGGTCATTCTTGAATGTCTTTTGCTCCATAAGCGTACAATAGCTACACCAATTTGTATACAAAAAAACAACTACTGGCCGAGCTTCTATTGCTTGCAACTCATCTAACTGTTCAAAAGAAATTGCCTTGGCCTGGGCGTAAACACCCAAACCAAAGCAATTGAAAAAAATAAAAAAAATAATACATCTCATTTTATAAGACTAAAACAAATGATAGCGAACACCTAAAAACCCTCTAATACCTTGTAGTGGAGTATAGCTATAATCATTAGGCTCAAAAATAATATCTGTACGTCCATCTGGCGGTGTCACACCATTGCCAGGCTCTCCAAAAGGATCCCACCATCGTGCGATTGGGTCTTCCTTTGGTAGGGTGTTAAAAAGATTTTTAACTCCTCCATAAACCTCAAACCCCTTATTAAATTTCTTTGTTACCTGAACATTAGCTAATACCGTCCATGGTGAATACTCTGGTCTATAATCATTCTCTACGCGTGGTAAACGCATCGGTCCTTTCCAATCAGAGGTAACATCTGCTGTAAATCCATGCCCAAAATTATAACTAGCAATAACATTTCCTGACCACTTAGGCGAATGATAAATCTGATTGCGCTCTCCCTCTTCTTTGCGATATACATCCATATACGTTACTCCCGCCATTATCTTCAACGGAATGTCAAGGGTTAAATCAACATTGGCTGAAACTCCTTGCGAAATAGCGTGGCCATCAAGATTAGCGTAAATAATTTTGTATTGATCTGTATCCGTATCAGCATCAATTTTATTGGTGAAATAGGTATAAAAACCATTAATATCAAAATTTAAAACACCAAAATTAGCGGGAACTTTAAAAGTATAATTTAGATTAACATTATATGATTTTTCAGGTTTTAAATCTTCAGCAAATACAACTTCTCTGGCTCCTGTAAGTGCACGATGATCTTCTGTGAAAACATTGACAACTCTAAATCCTGTACCAAAACTACCTCTGATAGTATGATGCGGATGTGGTGTATATTTATATCCTAATCGAGGAGAATGAATTCCTTTGTGCTTTTGATCGTAATCAAAACGGTAACCTAATAAGACTTTATTCTTATCATTTAATTTCCACTCATCTTGAATAAACACTCCCGGGATCGGTGTCTCTTGTGCTTGATTTTTCACCAAACCATGTTCATCGTATATTCCAGTTGCTCGGGTATTGTCGTTATAGTAAGTATATTTAAAAGAAGAACCAACTAACAGACTGTGATTTCCTATAGTTTTATCCCAATATGCTTGAGCAAAAGCTACCTGTTGTTTTGCATTATAAGATTCAGGTCCATACATTGAATTTTGCTGATGATAAATATAGGAAAACTGAGTATAGATATTTTCCGTAGTCGGCAATTGATACATTCCAATTGCTTCAAAGCGATTCGTAAATATACTCTCCGCATATACTTCCTCTCCACCACGGTGCTGTTTCCTTTTCCAATTTGTCTGTCCCCCCCATCTATCTTCATATACATAACGCAAAGCTAAACTAGCAGCCTTTTCACTAGGTCTATTAAAAGAAAATTTATTAAATACTGATACGCGCTCTTGTTGAGTTACATCAGTAAAACCATCGTTGTTACTATCCTTTAAATTTCCAAATTTAAAGTAGTTACCACCAAACAAACCATTGGCATTTTTACCCAATTTATAACTAGCCCCCATATCTACATTGTGCTCTTGCCAAGTCGTACTAAAGGCATCTAAAGCTAATTGAGCGGCCTTTTCAGGATCTTTAGTTATTACATTTATAATTCCCCCCATGGCCTCAGTTCCATAAAGTGAAGAAGCAGGCCCTTTAACCACTTCAACACGATCGATCAGACTAGTCGGAATACCAAAAAGTCCATAAACAGTAGATAAAGAAGAAACAATAGGCATACCGTCAATCAAAATCATGGTATAAGGTCCCTCCATTCCATTAATGTGAATATCACCCGTATTACATACATTGCAATTCAATTGAGGCTGTACCCCATTAATCATTTGTACTGCATCAAATAAATTGGCTGTAGGATTCTTCGCAAAAAAAGTAGGGTTATAAATCTCAACAGGCACGACAGCTTCAGATTTCGAAACAGGCTTTAAGGTACCTGAAATCACAATTTCATCTAATTTACTATCTTCCTCTAAGTTGAAATTTACAACAACATCTTCTCCTTGATGCACATGAAACTTTTTTACGAGCTTCTTATATCCTACAAATTCAGCACTAATATAAAATGTCCCTTCCCTTAAACCATCAAACTCAAAATCTCCTTTTTCATCGGTGACTAAAGCCTTTTCGTTGTTTCCAATAACAACAGTTGCAAATGGCAAACGCTCTCCACTCGTTCGAACGGTTCCGGTTACACGCTGTGCAAGAACACTTGCAACAGAAAATATGGCTACCCCCAAAGTAATTATTATACGCATAAAAATATTTAAATTGATTATCTAAACTAAATTTTAGACAAATCTAAAAATATATTTGTAAAGAAAAAATGATAACTTTGTTTATTAAATAAAATACACCATTTATGCTTACTTATTCAGAGGAGAATTACTTAAAGACAATCTTCCACCTTTCGCTAGGTCAAAAGAAGGGAGTTTCGACAAATGCCATTGCTGCTAAAATAGAAACTAAAGCTTCCTCTGTCACAGATATGATTAAGAAGCTAAACGAGAAGCAACTGATCAAGTATCAAAAATATCAAGGAGTTACACTTACAGCTGAAGGAATTATGGCTGCAAAGATGATAGTACGAAAGCACCGTCTGTGGGAAGTTTTTTTAGTTGAAAAGCTAGGTTTCAATTGGGATGAAGTTCACGATGTTGCTGAAGAATTAGAGCATATTAAATCTGAAAAATTGATCAATAAACTAGATGCATTTCTAGAATACCCTACCCAAGACCCACACGGTGATCCGATACCAAATGCTAAAGGAGAGATTAAACTAGTTGATAAACAACTTTTATCAGAAATTGATATTAACACAAAAGTAGTCTGTGTAGGAGTAAAAGATTCTTCATCAGAATTTCTACAATACTTAGATAAACACAAAATATCGCTAGGTACAGTTATTGAAATTGTGGACATCGAGCCATTTGATCAATCTTATACCATCGGATTACATCAACATACAATCACTATTACAAAAAAAATAGCAAGTAACTTATATGTAAAAGTAATCTCTGCTTAAAGAATGAAGCAAAAAGGGGAGTACACTTTTATAGTCTACTCCCCCTTTTTGTCATTCAATTATTACAACTAGTTGTATGCTTCAAGCACTCCGTCCAACATTTTATTAAACGAAGTATAACCACCGCCTGCTAAATACCAAATATTTGGATCTAAGTAAACGATTTTTCCATTTTTATAAGCATTCGTTTTTTGAATAAGTGGATTCTCCAACTCTTCCTTGTTTAAAGGAGTATTATCCATTACTAGACCTCTGTCAATAATATAAATAATATCAGGATTTTGTTCCATTACAAACTCACTAGAAACAATACTACCATGATCACTTCCTTCCTTGATATCCCCCATAGCTGACTTTACCCCTAATTCTTTAAAAATAAAACCAAAACGGGATTCTTTTCCAAAAACACTAAGGTTGCGATTATTGTACAAAATAAGCATTGCAGTCTCATCGCTAGAGGCAATCGTTTCTTTAACAGCCGTCACTTTATTTTCAAGCTGGCTAATTAATGAATCAACTTTACTTTCTACATGAAAAACTTGACCTAAGGTTTTTAGATCTCGAATAGCACTACTCATATAATCACTACCAGCTATTCCAACAGAAATTGTCGGAGCGATCTTAGAAAACTCACTATAATCCTTATCATACCAATTACTCATAATAATCAAATCAGGATTGAGTTTACTTACTTGCTCATAGTTAGGCTGTATAAAGTATCCTACATCTGTAATCTTATCATCTTTAATATAACTATCTAAAAAATTTGGCGCATATTGTTTGGCCATCCCTTTAAACGGGATATCTAATTCAATCATATTTTCCATGGCACCAACGTCGAAAACAACAACATCCTTAATATTTTTATCTAACGAAATGGTTCTACCCATATTCTCAACACTAAAAGTCTCTTCAGATTTTCCTTCTTTATTAACTTGATTACAACTGGTCATTAAAGCAACGAACAAGAGTGATGCACTTACAATAATAAATCTATTCATTATTAAATTATTTAAAACGATTACAAATAACAAATATAGAATTCATTTTTCAAAGCGCATAATTAAAATCATCTTTTAGGACAAAAGACCTATACGACAAACTATTAATTAATACTTTTGTACCCTCAAACCAACCTTATGACTAAAAAACTCTTCACACCTTTAGTGTTGTCAAACAATACTTTAGGAAATAGAATCATAGTATCTCCTATGTGTCAATATTCTGCAATCGATGGATTAGCAACAGATTGGCACCTTGCACATTATGGACAATTTGCCATTGGAAAAGTAGGGGCAATTATACAAGAAGCTACTGCTGTTAGTCCAGAAGGAAGAATTACCTATGCTGACTTGGGAATATGGTCTGATGAACAAATAGTAAAACTAAAACAGATCACAACATTTATAAAAAGTCAAGGTTGCATACCTGGTATACAATTAGCACATGCCGGTAGAAAGGCAAGTTGTGAAAAACCATGGATTACTAGGGCTCAAATTGCGCCTCGAGAGAAAAATGGGTGGCAAACTATTGCTCCTACGGTAATTCCCTTTAACCAAGAAGACAATCCACCAAAAGCAATGAGTCAAGAAGATATATCAGATCTAATCAATGCTTTTCATTCAGGTGCAAAACGTGCAGTACAAGCTGGATATGAAATCATTGAATTACATGGCGCACATGGTTACCTACTCCATCAATTTCTATCACCATTGACCAACCAACGTACAGACCGATATGGAGGGTCATTTGAAAATAGAATACGATTAACACTTGAAATAATAGAAGCTGTCAAATCAGTATTGACAACACAAAGCTTATGGTTAAGAATATCTGCTACAGATTGGGCAGAAGGAGGATGGACTTTAGAAGAGAGTATCGAACTAGCAAAAATAGTTCACACAAAAGGAGTTGAGCTAATCGACGTAAGCACAGGTGGACTCGTGAAACATCAACAGATAAAGGTTAAACAGAATTACCAAGTGCCATTTGCGGCGGCAATCAAACAACAAACAAATATTCTAGTAGGAGCCGTAGGTCTAATTAAAACCAGTACGCAAGCGGAAGAAATACTAGAAGAGGGCTTTGCAGATTGCATCCTAATCGGTAGAGAATTATTGAGAGATCCGCACTTTGCTATGAAAGCAGCTCATGAATTGGGTGTTGATTTAGCATGGGCTAATCAATACGAAAGAGGAAAAGAAACAATATAAAATTATTACATACAAACTCAAACAACAATGAACAAAAGTTTACTAGCTTTAGCTGTAGGGGGGTTAGCCATTGGGATGACAGAATTCGCAATGATGGGATTACTACCTGACATCGCTAAGGACTTGGCAATAAGTATTCCGAAAGCAGGAAACTTCATTTCTACTTATGCACTAGGAGTAGTGGTAGGAGCACCATTATTAGTAATGTCATCTAACAAATATGCACCACACAAAGTACTAATGGCATTAATGCTAATGTTCTCAATATTCCATGTGCTTTTTGTTTTATCTCCAAACTACACGACATTAATCATTTCTAGATTTATGTCAGGACTACCCCATGGAGCGTTTTTTGGTGTGGGTTCAGTAGTCGCTACTCGACTAGCCAAACAAGGAAAAGAGGCACAAGCAGTAGCTATTATGTTTGCTGGACTAACAACAGCTAATTTAATCGGAGTACCCATAAGCACCTATATCGGACAAGAATACACATGGCGAACTGCCTATACCTTGATTGCTTCGTTAGGTATCATTTCAGCACTTGCAATATTTATCTGGGTACCAAAATTAGAAGCAGATAAAGAAACTAATTTAAAAAAAAAAACTGCTTTTTTTAAGACGCCAATAGCATGGGTTTTGGTTGCTCTTATTTCAATAGGCACGGGAGGTCTCTTTGCTTGGATTAGTTATATCGCACCAATGATGACTAATATAGCACAAATAGAAGAAGCTAAAATTCCAATTATCATGACTTTAGTAGGACTGGGTATGTTCCTTGGGAATTTTGTAGGAGGTAAACTAGCCGATACATTCCCACCAGCCAAGGCGGTAATATTTTCATTTTGTGCAATGGCTACTTGTTTGATTATCGTTTACTATACAGTACATATTCAATGGATGGCTTACGCAATGTCATTAATAACTGGATTAGTCGCATTTACAATTGGTTCGCCATTACAAATGTTATTAATCAACAATGCTAAAGGCTCAGAAATGTTAGCTGCTTCAGCAGGACAAGCCTCTTTCAATATTGGAAATGCACTTGGTGCATCACTAGGAGGAATACCAATCACGATGGGATATGGCTATAATTCGCCTGAGTGGGTTGGTGCTGGTTTAGCACTATGCGGAGCATTCTTAGCATACACATTTATCCAAATGAAAAAGAAAGCTACCTCTTAAAAAACTATTGAATAATAAAATCTATACGACATTGTACTCGCTTTTTATTCAATCATTCACAATAAGTTTATAAATTTGTAGGAAATAATTTTCAGTAATGTACAGAACGCATAATTGCGGAGCCTTAAGAGCTTCGGATATAAATACAGAAGTTACCCTATCAGGATGGGTAAGCAAGCATCGCGATAAAGGTTTTATGATTTGGGTTGATTTACGTGACCGATATGGTATCACACAATTAATCTTTGATGCAGAGAGAACAGATAAAACAGTTTTTGAAACTGCTAGAAACCTAGGAAGAGAGTTTGTAATTCAAGTAAAAGGAAAAGTAATAGAACGTACTTCGAAAAATCCTAATATACCAACAGGTGATATAGAGATTTTGGTTGATACTTTAACTGTTTTAAATGAATCTGCAGTTCCTCCCTTTACAATCGAAGACGAAACTGATGGTGGTGAAGATATTCGTATGAAATATCGTTACCTAGATATCCGTAGAAACCCTGTAAAAAACAATCTATTGTTCAGACACAAGGTTGCTCAAGAGGTAAGAAATTATCTTTCTGCTCAAGATTTCTGTGAGGTAGAAACTCCTTACTTAATCAGTTCAACTCCTGAGGGAGCGCGTGACTTCGTAGTCCCATCTCGTATGAACGCAGGAGAATTCTATGCACTACCACAGTCTCCGCAAACCTTCAAACAATTGTTGATGGTGGGAGGCATGGATCGTTATTTCCAAATCGTCAAATGTTTCCGTGACGAAGATTTACGCGCTGACAGACAACCTGAATTTACTCAGATAGACTGTGAGATGACTTTCGTAGATCAAGAAGACATCATGGATACATTCGAAGGAATGACAAGACACTTACTAAAATCTATTCACGGAATAGAAGTGAAAAAATTCCCTCGTATGACTTTTGAAGAAGCTATGCGCAAATATGGTAATGACAAGCCAGATATTCGTTTTGGTATGGAGTTCGGCGAGTTAAATGCTGTTGCTCAACACAAAGAATTCGGTGTATTTAACAATGCAGAATTAGTAGTTGGTATCGCTGTACCAGGTGCTGCTACATACACGCGTAAAGAGATAGACGCGCTTATCGACTGGGTAAAACGCCCACAAGTAGGTGCTTCTGGTATGGTGTACTGTAAATGTGAAGCTGATGGAACATATAAATCTTCTGTAGATAAGTTCTACGACCAAGATGATCTTAAGAAATGGGCTGAAGTAACTGGTGCTAACGCTGGAGACTTAATCTTAGTACTTTCAGGACCTGCTAATAAAACAAGAGCACAATTAAGTGCATTGCGTATGGAGTTAGGTAACCGCATGGGATTGAGAAAATCAGATGAGTTTGCTCCTCTTTGGGTTATCGACTTCCCATTATTTGAATACGATGAAGAAGCTGGTCGTTACTTCGCTATGCACCACCCGTTTACTTCACCTAAAGTAGAAGATATTCCATTACTAGACACTGATCCTGGTAAAGTACGTGCAAATGCTTATGATATGGTATTAAACGGTAACGAAATTGGAGGAGGTTCAATACGTATCCACGATAAAGCTACACAAGAATTGATGTTTAAGCACCTTGGATTTAGCAAAGAGGAAGCTGAGAAACAATTCGGATTCTTAATGAATGCCTTCCAATACGGAGCACCACCACACGGAGGATTAGCATTCGGATTAGATAGATTAGTTGCTATCTTAGGAGGACAAGAAACGATTAGAGACTTTATCGCGTTCCCTAAAAATAACTCTGGTAGAGATGTTATGATTGACGCTCCTGCGACAATTACACCAGAACAGTTAGAAGAATTACACATCACTGTGGTACAACCACAGGCATAATTATAAAAAAAGGAGTTACTCGTTGAGTAACTCCTTTTTTCTTTAAATCGATTATTTACCATTGTAAGTATTCATTGCATTACTTAACCCACCTAAAGCAAACTCTTGCACTGCTTTAGATGCCATTTTAAGGCGCTCTGGCATAAGTTCTTTCTCTTGATCACTCCATACCCCTAAAACATAATCTACTTGCTGTCCTTTCTTAAATTCGTCGCTAATACCAAATCTAAAACGCGGATAGACGGCAGAGTTTAAAGTTGCTTGTATACTCTTTAGTCCATTATGCCCACCATCAGAACCTTTTGGCTTGATACGAATAGTTCCAAAAGCTAAATTCAAATCATCTGTGACCACTAATATATTCTCTACAGGTATTTTCTCCTTCTCCATCCAATAGAGAACAGCTTTACCACTTAAATTCATATATGTATTAGGCTTCAATAAAAGCAATGTACGTCCTTTGATTTTTACTTCAGCAAGACTACCTAATTTAACAGTTTGCCAATCTCCTCCCAGTTCATTTGCTATTTCATCTACAACCTTAAAACCAATATTATGACGTGTATGGATATATTCAACACCAATATTTCCTAAACCGATAATCAAAAACTTCTTCATTGTTCTACTAATTACATCGTTTACTGTTCTACAAAAATACACTAATGCAGCAAAGTAACCTTATTTGACAAAATAAAAAAGCACCTGAACAAACAGGTGCTTTTAAAAATACAATTTTTAATTCTTTACAAGAATTATTTTTTCTTTGTAGCTGTTTTTGCTGCTTTCGCTGCTTCTTGAGCCGCTTTCATTGCAGCACGAGAGATTCTTACTTGACAAACTACTGTATTGTCTGGATGTAACAATTTATAGTTATTTACTGGTACGTCAGTAACGTATAATTTGTTACCCATATCTAATTCAGAAATATTTACTTCTACGAAGTCAGGTAAATTAGCAGGTAAAGCTTTAACTTTTAATTTACGTAAGTTAAGGTTTAATACACCACCAGCCATAACACCTTTAGAGTTTCCAGTAACTTTAACTGGTACTTCTAATGTGATTTCTTTATCATCGTGTAATTGGAAGAAATCGATGTGTAAGATCCCGTCAGTCACTGGGTGGAATTGGATATCTTGCAATACTGCATTGATTGATTTACCATTAGCTAACTCAATCACAACTGTATGTACGTTTGGAGTATAAACTAAGTTTTTGAATGCTTTTTCCTCTGCTGCAAAATGCACAGCTGGCTCAGTTCCTCCGTATACTACGCAAGGTACCATTCCAGCATTACGTAAGGCTTTAGTTGATACTTTACCCACGCTTTCTCTTTCTGATCCTTTAATTGTAATTGATTTCATTTAAATATATTTAAAAAATTAATAAATTCTTATACTACAAATGTTTTGCTAATTGACTCATTAGCATGCACATTATGCATAACCTCTGCAAATAATGAGGCGCAGCTAAGTACTCTGATTTTTTCACATGGCTTACTTAATGGAATTGAATCGGTAACAATTAGCTCTTTAATTGCAGACTGCTCGATCTTCTCGTAAGCACTACCCGATAAAATAGCATGTGTACAAATTGCTCTTACACTCAAAGCTCCTTTTTCCATCATCATGTCTGCTGCTTTGGCCAGAGTTCCACCTGTATCAATCATATCGTCAACAAGAATGACATTACGACCTTTAACATCACCTATAAGTTCCATTTTATCGATAACATTTGCTTGTTTACGTTGCTTGTAACAAATAACAACATCAGATCCTAAAAACTTCGAATAAGCATACGCTCTTTTAGACCCTCCCATATCAGGAGAAGCAATAGTTAAGTTATCTAGACCTAAACTTTTTACATATGGTAAAAAGATTGTAGATGCATATAAATGATCCACTGGCTTTTCAAAAAACCCTTGAATTTGATCCGCATGTAAGTCCATTGTCATAATTCGAGTTGCACCGGCAGATTCTAAAAGTTTTGCAACCAATTTAGCGCCAATCGGCACCCTTGGTTTATCCTTTCTATCTTGTCTAGCCCATCCAAAATAAGGAATAACTGCAGTGATATGTCTTGCTGAAGCACGTTTTGCCGCATCACACATAAGTAACAATTCCATTAAGTTGTCTGATGATGGGAATGTAGAACATACCAAGAAAACTCTCTTTCCTCTAATTGATTCTTCAAAAGAAGGTTGGAATTCTCCATCACTATAATGTGACAAAGATACTTTTCCAAGTTCACACCCGTATTCTTTCGCTATTTTCTCTGCTAATTCAACACTTTGTGAACAAGCGAATATCTTTGCATCTGGTTCGAAATATGACATTTGTATAATTAGTTGTTATGTTGTTAGTTATAACCTTACTCATTGTTTAAGGCGTTGCAAATTTATAAAATATATATTCACTATACGATATTTTTTTAAAAAAAATCTTTGAAGTTAATTTTTTTTACATACATTTGCACTCACAAACAATAAGTCATCAGCCCGGATGGCGGAATTGGTAGACGCGCACGACTCAAACTCGTGTTCTTCGGAGTGTGGGTTCGATTCCCACTCCGGGCACAAAAAAAGCCTAACTCAATGAGTTAGGCTTTTTTATTACAATCAATTTTTATTTATCATCAGCAGAAGGACCATACATTCCAGGAATAACAATATCTAATAATCTTAAGTAAACAGATAACTGTCCTCTATGATGATAAATATGATTATTCACAATAAATCTATTTGCTGCTACTTTTGGCATTTCAACAATTACATGCTCCCCTGACTTAAGTTTCCAATCATTCATCCATTTCTCTTCATCAAACATATTTAAAGCAGATATAACAGCTTTTTCATACTTATCAAGTAATACTAATAATTCATCAGTAGTAGTTGCCTCTAACACTTTATAATCAACTTGAAAATCTAAATGATCTTTCGTCAATATATTTTCCGTCCAAATTGTAAGTCCTACAATATGTTTAGATAAATCACCAAGACTCATAGACTTCATATGAGGTTTCCATCCCCATTGATCATTTGGTACACAAGCTATAATCTTTTTTGTACTACTAACTTCACGTCCTAATTCTAATAAAAAACTTTTGCTAATACTCATTGTTTAAAATTTATTTAAATGTAACAAAAAAGAAAACACAACAGTTAAGATTAAGTTTTAATTAAACAGTAACTATCCTTCTTCTTATTTTTTTAATTTAGCAACAATCAGAATAAACAACCTAATCTATCAACAAACTATTTATCCTTAAACGATAAACTTTTATTCCATGACAGAACCGAACAAACATATTTCGACAAAAGAGGCTATCAAAAAATTAGAAATCTATTGTGCTTATCAGGAACGCTGTCATAGTGAAGTAACGACTAAGTTATACACACTAAATATACCCAGTAACGAACACGATGAAATTATTGTTTACCTAATTGAAAATAAGTTTCTAAATGAAGAGCGCTTTGCGAGAAGTTTTGCAAGAGGAAAACATCGAATCAGCGCTTGGGGTAAAAATAGAATAGTTTCAGAACTGAAGCTTAGAAAAATATCATCTTCCCTAATCAAATTGGCCCTACAGGAAATAACAGAGGATCAATATTATGAAACTTTCGAACATATAAGTACTATAAAATGGGAATCTTTAAGAGATTCAGATATTGAAAAGAAAAAACAAAAACTACATGCTTATTTATATCGTAAAGGATACGAATCAGACATTATCTACGACAAAATAAAAGAGCTATCAAAATAAGATAAATCTCTTTGTTAAACCATTCTATTTACCTTCGAAAATAATAAAAACAAAAAAAGCCTGACTACATATGTAA
>NZ_WMJY01000011.1 GCF_009711055.1 Myroides pelagicus | reverse complement strand
ACCTCTGAGTAAGGTAGTTGAACTAACTTTTTTAAAAGTAGGCTCTTGACTAAGTGTATCAGCTAAGTGGTACTGAATATCCTCAGCTACTTTCCCGCCACAAAAGAATATACCCAACCAATTCTGAAATAAACAACTATTAGAAACACCTTTTAAACCACGACTACCTAAATGATTATCAATTAATTGAGGTAAGTTTAAGTTGTTGAATTCTTGAAAAACCAAACTTATTCCCCCAAAAGGACTTATTATTTTAGAACTTTTTACTATCTTGCTCATATCAAATCTCATTAATTTTGTTTGTCAGAATTACTAAATTACATGAGTTTTTTGAAAACTAAAAGCGCTGTGTAATTTATTTTACATCAGCGCTTTATATTTTTAATAAACAAATATATCTACAGCTTTTTTAAACTATAATCCATAGCTTTCACCCAAATGGGTGAATCTTTAATAGATAAAAAGTAAACTTAATTATATATTTATCAGTGGGTTGCATATCAGACCTTAATTATCTGCTGCGGATTTAAGGTTATAAGTAAATTTCTTATCAATAAACTCATTAAATCCATAAAAATATATTGAGTGCTTATTAACTATTTATCACACTTTCAAATAACTGATTCGCCTAATCACCATAGGTATCTATATACAGAACGGTGAAAGTACAAGAATACAACACCAAAAACGAGTACAAAATTCAATAATCTCCTAATTCAAATTACTTTAAAAATCACCCCCCTATAAATTGTATAAAATCGATACAATCATAGACAAATAATACATACTTAATATTGTTTTCACTAATCGATACTATAGAATAATAGACCTTAAGTGATAGGCTATGTAAAGACAATAAAGTATCTTTACTTTCGAAATACAACACATACCTTATACAATATGAAAACAGATATTGAAATTGCACGCTCGTGCAAATTGGAAAACATCTACAAAATAGCTGAGAAAATTGGAGTCACTGAAGACGCCTTAATTCCATATGGGAAATACATGGCAAAAGTTCCAATCTCAGAAGAAAACAAACAAGCTATTGACCAATCAAACCTTATACTAGTAACTTCAATTACTCCAACGAAAGCTGGTATTGGAAAAACAACTGTATCCATAGGGCTTGCCCTTGGATTAAACAAGATTGGCAAAAAAGCTATAGTAGCTTTGAGAGAGCCATCACTAGGGCCTTGCTTTGGAATGAAAGGAGGAGCTGCTGGAGGTGGATACGCACAAGTATTACCTATGGAAAACATTAATCTTCACTTTACAGGGGACTTTCACGCAATAACTTCAGCGCATAATACAATAAGTGCTCTATTCGACAATTATATTTACCAGAATAGAAAAGAAGCTAATGGAATCAAAGAAATTCTATGGAAACGAGTACTTGATGTAAATGATCGAAGCTTAAGATATTTAGTTTCTGGATTGAGAGGAAACGCTAATGGCGTACCACAAGAGACTGGTTTTGACATAACACCAGCATCAGAAATTATGGCTATACTTTGTTTAGCCACAGATATAGATGACTTAAGAAGAAGAATTGAAAATATTCTGTTAGGATATCGATACGACGGTAGCATGTTTACCGTAAAAGACTTAGGAATAGCTGGAGCAATTACAGTTCTCCTTAAAGATGCATTAAATCCAAACCTAGTACAAACGACAGAAAACACAGCTGCATTTATACATGGGGGGCCTTTTGCAAACATTGCTCACGGATGTAATTCAGTTATCGCTACGAAAATGGCTATGAGCTATGGAGATTATGTAATCACTGAAGCAGGATTCGGAGCTGATCTAGGAGCTGAAAAATTCTTTGACATCAAATGTAGAAAGTCAGGATTACAGCCGAAGTTAACAGTCATTGTAGCAACAGCACAAGGTCTAAAAATGCACGGTGGTATCGCTATTGAAAACATCAAAGAAAAAAATGTAGTAGGAATCACTAAAGGTCTTGAGAACTTAGCCAAACACGTAGATAATATTCGATCGTACGGTCAAAACATCGTTATTGCGTTCAATAAATATGCAACTGATGATACCGAAGAATTACAAATCGTACAAGACTATTGTAGTGCTAATGGAATTGGATTTGCTATTAATAACGCCTTTGTAGAAGGAGGAGAAGGAGCAAAAGAATTAGCTAAAGTAGTAGTCGATACCATTGAAAACAATCCTTCTGGACCTCTTCAATTTCCTTATACAGATCAACAAGCAATTACTGAAAAAATAGAAGCTATCGCTAAAAAGATTTATGGAGCTTCACACATAGAGTTTAGTCCAATTGCTAAACGTAAACTTAACCAGTTAGAAGGAACAGAACTAACACAATTTCCTGTATGTATTGCAAAAACACAATATAGCTTTTCAGCTGACGCAACCGCTTATGGCGTTGCAAAAGACTTCAGCATAACTATTAATGATATCGTTATCAATAGAGGTGCAGAATTCATTGTAGCCATAGCCGGAGATATTATGCGAATGCCTGGATTACCTAAAGCACCCCAAGCACTAAAAATAGATTTAGTAGATGGGCTTATTGAAGGTTTAAGTTAATAAACGAATAACCTATAAAAGTAAAAAAGGTATTGACATCATTGATCAATACCTTTTTTTATTGCATTAAGCTTTAACAGAGTCTTACAAATAAAGGCAATAAATTTAAATTAACAAAATATAAAAGCCCTGTTTTAAATAAAAAAATAATATAATAACATATTAACACAACTCATAACAAACAAACACATATTTAACCACACGTTTTTTAATTTAAACACACAATAAAAAACTTATCAGCAAAACTCTAAAGAGTTATTCTTAAAAGAGCGTAAACTCGGTATGGCTGGTAAAAGCAACCAAATTGGGCAAATTCTTAGCCAAATATGGACTTTAACCAAAATCTAGAGAATATTTCATATGCCATTAAAAAATATTAATTGCAAAAAAGTTCACTAGTAAGTGAACTTTTTCTATTTTTCTATTCTTCTGGACTTTCTAAAATCACCCTGTTATAAATTTCGTGCAATTACAAAAACAATTACAATCGCTACTAGAGCATAAACAAACCAATGGGGTAAATAAATCGAACGTTTAAATCGTCTATTGTTTAATATATAAACCTCAACAAAGGCTATGTATAAAAAAGCAATTAGTGAAATATACATATAAATGAGCTGATTGTAATGAAAAGCCTCGATGAACTCTCCGTGCAACATAGCATTTAATGCTCTTTGCCCACCACAACCTGGACACAGCCAACCTATTTGTTCATGAATAATACATACAACTCCTGTATTGTCCTCCAGACCAAAAAAAGCATAATAATAGTACAATACCATTACTGGTAAACTATACAACACTAACCTTGGCAATACCTTCTTCATCTTACTATAGTTAATCACGTGGTTGATTCATCTCTTGTACAAAAGCATTCCAACCTCCAATCTCATCAATATATGAATAGAAAACAAACATATTCAACGCGACTAATAGTACTGTAATTACAAATAAAATAATACTATGCTTAGCAACGCGTTTTAATAACTTAGCTTCCTCAACTTTATTCTGTTTTTTTGCTTTGTTTACATTGACTAAAGCAAATATTCCCAATACTATACCAATAAACCACAAGGAGAATATTCCCAATACAATATTGATTTTTGCCAATAGACTATATTTATTAAGTACAGTACCCCTTCCTTCTATATCTTTCATGCTTTCGATAATTCTAATTGTTTGTTTCTATTATACTTCCCTTTTCTTCATCTTTTACTATTGACAACGATATCGGCATGCGTTCTTGTAATTCATCTACATGTGATATAATACCTACTATACGATTTTCTTTATGAAGATTACTCAATGTCTCAAATACAATATTAACTGATTCAGTATCCTGTGTCCCGAAACCTTCATCTATAAAGAAAAAGTTCTTGTTTGACTTCGATAGACTCTGGACACTTTCTGCTAAGGCTAAAGCTAATGATAAAGACACTTGAAAACTTTGTCCTCCAGATAACGTCTTCACACTTCTAGATTTTCCTTCATTCAAATAATCGATTATCTCAAAATCATTATTTTCATTCAACTGTAAACTCAATTGATTATTAGTCAAACGATGAAAACGCTGATTAGCCATATCACATAGATTTCTTAAATAAATTGAAGATACGTAGTTAACAAAACCTGCACTATCAAACATATTTTTCAATACACTGATATTCTTCAATCGCTTATCGAATGCTTCAAACTGCTTTTGTAGTTCTTGCTTTTTAGCAAAATCCCTATCTAATCGTTCTATGTCTCCTGCTAATTTAGCAACTACTTCCGTTGCCTCTTTAACTTGTTGTTCTAACAACACAATCTTATCTTGTTGTTTTGCAAATAGCTCTTGATCAAACGAAAGACCTTTTAACTTCTCTTCCAGTGTATAAACACTGTTTTTCACGACTTCAAACTGCACCTCAAAAGCCTGTATCTGCTCTCTTGAATCTAATACATTAAGCTGCCTATTTAATACCGTTACAACTTCCTCTATTGATTCTAATCCATTCGCTAACAACAATTCACCTAACTTCACCTCTAACTGACGAACTATTTCCTTTAACTCAGCTAACTCCTGCTGTATATTTTTTACCTCTGTCTGCACACTTGCCAGCTTTGGCGACAACATTTGATACTGACTTGTCAAGTCCTTATATTGTTGTTCAATATAAGCGACTCTTTCTTCGCGACGTACTACCTCCTGATCAATTAATGGTGTTTCCATACGCAAATAAGCTTCTATTTGCAACCTCACTACCTGAGCACGCTTAGACTTTATCTCACCATCTAAACCTACTCCCTCAACTTCAATTAAATTAAGCTCTTTTGAAAATTTATCAACTTGACCTCTGTAATGCTCTACTTCATTTAAGAAAGAGTTATACTGCTTTTCTAGTAGTTCTATTTGTTGATTATCCTTTTCTACTTGTTGCTTTAACAACAGAAATTGTTCTTCATTAGCCTGTACTATTAAAGTCCATTCAAAATTCTCCTGATGTATTTCCAACTGTTGTTTATAGGCCAACTCTTTTTGTTGACTATCTGTCCATTGGGACAATAACATTTTTTTTCTATCAAACAATCCTGTTGCCTTACGCTCATATTTTACTAATCGCTGTTGTTTATCCTTAACCTCAGCTAAGTGCTTTTCGCTCTGTTGAATAGCTACTGATACATCTCCCCCTTGTAATATATGAGGGTGATGAGCAGATCCACAAAGAGGACATGGTTGTCCTGGGTGCAACTCACTAGCATATTGAGCAAGTTGCTGAGCAACTCTGTGATTGCGCAACTCTCCTTCGATTCGACCAACTTCTTGTTCAAATTGATTTCGATACTGCTCTATTTCTTGTTCCCATTGGTTTACATCTCTTAATTTAAGCCTTTGAATATCTTTATCCACTGCTTGAATATCTTCATTCAACGTTTGCATCGTTTGCTGTACACCTTCAATACTTGTACTAATCAAAGTATGTTGATTAAACCAAGCATCAATTGCCATCAAAATAGTTGTATCAATGCGCTTTTCCTTTAGTTGATTTAGTGTTACTTCAAGTCCTTTTACTTTTTCTCTACTAACTTCTAATGATTTTTCTGCCTCTATCACATAAGACTTTCCCTTCTGAAAGCGCTCGAGTAAAACCTGCTTAACACGATCTGCTTGCTGAATTTCTTTAATCAAATTCAGTTCGTACAGCTCTGCTTTTACATTTTCTAAACCAGCATATTGTTCCTCAACACCTTTGAGCTCTTGAGCTACTTTATTAAACTGACCTTCTAATACAATTACTTCCTTTGTAGCATCTTCTAATCTTGTCTCCTTAGTGACTACTTTAGTATTTGTATTCTTTTGTTCTACTAATAAAGCTGAAAAAACTTTATCAAATAACTCATATTGAACTAACTCCTTTTTCTGTTCAAGAATTTCAGGTAACCTCTTTTCTAACTGAACAAATTCTGATTTCTTCTGTGCTAAAACATCAAAATCCTCTTTTAGCCCTTTAAGCTTTAGATAACTCTCCTGTTCTTGTTTATATACTACAGTCAGCTCTGTAGCTTTTTTACTCTCTTGAAGGTGTAATTCTTTTTTACTGCCAATTTCTTCAGCAGTAACTTGGCTAAAGCTATTAAGTTCTCCCTCGATAAGATTAAGACGTTCTCTTGTTGAACTCAACAAGCTCTTAGTTTTATTGGCTAAATCAAATCGATCCAGCCTAAAGATTTGCTGCATCATTCTTGTTCTATCGGCACCACCTAATTCTAAGAACTCTTTGAATTGTCCCTGTGGAATAATAATCGTGCGTTTAAAGTTTTCATAACTAAGACCTACTATTCCTTCTATATCTAAATCGGGTAAAGGCACCCACTCTTCATCTTTCCACTGATACAATATCGCTTCTCCTCGCTTAACATCTTCAAAGCGCTTAGAGTTTCGTTTAAACTCTCTGTAAATACGATACTTCTCATCTTTAAAATTATAAAACTCAAAATCAATAAGTGATCGACTTGACTTGAGGTTCATCATATTGTATGCACGATTATCTCTAGCGTTTAAGCGCTCACTTTCACCGTATAATCCAAAAGATATAGCTTCCAAAATAGAAGACTTCCCTGATCCTACACGTCCAAAAATTCCAAATAACCCTGCCTCTATTAAACTAGTAAAATCGATGACTTGTTTTTCTTGATAAGAATATATCCCTTCAATCGTTAACTTAATCGGTATCATAGCTTACTAATTTAAAATTTCATTAAACAAATCCATAATCTCATCACTAGGTGTTTGCCCATGATGGCGTTGTTTAAAATAGTCTGTAAACAACCCTTTCATATCTTGCTCTAGATTTATTTGCTGTACTTGCTCTTGTTCTTTCCCCTTGACTACTTTGACTTGAGGAATAATTGAAATAATTCCGTCATGTGCTTGGTAAATTCTCTTCAAATCGTCTGCTTTCAAAAAAGTATCACTCACAAGAGTTAATTCTACTAACTGATTAGGGTTAGCCAATAGCCAAAAGATTGCTTCATCAACGTTGTCAAATCGCATTCGCGACAATAAACGCCCTTGTTGTAAAGGAACTTTTTTATACGATACTGGTTTTCCTCCTTCTGCCTCTACAATCATTACATACTTCTGCTGACCTGCTTCACTAAAACTATAGCCCAAAGGACTACCTGAATAAACAACAGGTCTATCCTCAGGACCAATCTGATGCGCGCGATGCAAATGCCCCAGCGCAGTATATTGTATCTGCTCAGGGATACTATCACTATAAATAATATCCGCATTTCCTATCTTCAGTGGTTTCTCTCCATCAGGCTCTTCTAACACTTCCCCCGAACGATTATTCATATAAAGATGAGTCACCAGTAAATTAACTCCTTTAGTCTTACAATACTTATCTGCTAATTGTTGCCAATTAAACTTGAGTGCTTCATTAAGAGCAGTTGATTTATCGTCTATATCTAATGCTTTTTTTAATCTTACCTCATTAGCGTAAGGCGTATGAAAAATACGAATAGGCTGTTTAAAATGAGCTAAGCGTATTTCAATAAATCCAGGAGCTGACTTACTCACTTTGAAGTGATCTTCAATCTCAAATTTAGGGACTTCAGCATTAGGTAATCCTACGAATACAATTCCACATTCACGAGCCAAAGGGTCTGGTGCATCTATACGCTCAGGACTATCGTGATTTCCAGCTATTGCGATTACTGGTCGCTGCCCATCTTTTGTCAATCGCTTCAGTGTCTTGTAAAACAAGTCCACCGCTTCTACTGGAGGATTAAAGGTATCAAACAAATCTCCTGCAACTAAAACAATATCTACTTTTTCGCGATCTGCTATCTTACATATTTCATCTAATACAGCACGTTGTTCTTCTATACGACTAAAACTATCTAGTTTTTTACCTAAGTGCCAATCAGCTGTATGTAGTATTTTTATTGCCATTCTTCAATTCTTTGCTAAAAGCAAAGATACTAACAATCCCACGGTCTTATATAGCATTTAGCGTTTGATTAAGGATATCTTCTTTCATTTAATTCTAGCCTTAAAGTACATCGCTAAAAAAAACACTATCTATATAATAACCAACAACATATAACAATTTGATAATATAGCGTAAACTCATTTTTACTAAATTTAAGAACCTAATCAATACAACTATGGTTTGTTCAAATCTACCTTGGGTGTTCTCTAAAAAGCTTTATGTAGACCCCTCTACCTTTCATTCAGAACTAGAAAAATGCTATCAGTCTATTGCTACGAACAAAAATTTAAGCTTGACTAATGACCAAGCTATTATCAATTATCCAGAAATAATTGTACAATACCAAGCTTGGATCACAACGCTTGACGATTTATTAGCCTGTGAAGACTTGCTTGATGGTGAAGATATTACAGAAGAGGATCCTGATGATGAAAATGGCTGTTATCTAGTTGAAATCCAAGCAACACTTACAGCAGCAAATCTTCAATATTTTACAATTGGGGAATTACTTTTTAAAATACACAACTTATTAAGTAATAAAAACTTAAACGAAGTCAATACTTTCGACTCTATTTCATTAGGTGAAGTAGATGAAATACCTATTTATTATTTAAATTGTAAATAAAAAGTGCTCTCAAAAAACAAATTGTTAATAACTATGTTTATATCTCTTAGTATAAAATATAATTTTCACTCACTTTTTCGTTATTTTTGTTAAAGGAAAGATACAACACATCTAACCTTATTTGTATAATCTATAAATGCAATAAATGGCTTAATTCTGTCAAAACCATAAAATTGTAAAAGTGCTAGATAAATAATAGATTATACGATAAACACTTACTTTAAAAAGCCATTCACTACAATGAATGGCTTTTTATATTTTAAAGTACTCCTTGTTGCTTACCACATACTTGACAAAACACTCCCACATATTGAAAACTATTCAACCTATAGTGTCTATAAACTTACCTTTAATTCAATTAATTCCAATTAATTGCCCCCCTCAAAACCTCAACCTATTCTACATCTTAAAGAAATGCTCTCCATATAATCGGGACATGGTCGGGACTTTTTCTCACAAAATATCCCAACCATGTCCCAACCATGTCCCAACCATGTCCCAACCATGTCCCAACCATGTCCCGATCACTCAAAAGAAAAACCCCATTAGTACAATGTACCAATGGGGTCTTTTACTATCTTTTGTTTTACAATTAAATTTCACATCCCTCAGGACCACAAGCATCCGCATCAGTATTCCCTTTCATTTCAAATTGTGGCTGACTTTCGTGAAACGCCTGTGTAAGTGCTTCTACAAATGCTTCAGTAGGTTGAGCTCCTGATATGCCATATTTTCTGTCCAATACAAAGAAAGGCACTCCTGAAATACCTAAAGCTTTAGCCTCAGTAATATCAGCCGTTACCTCATCCACTTGCTCATCTGTAGCTAAGAAAGCTTTTACCTCTGTCGCATTCAACCCTATTTGTTCTGCTAAAGATGCTAATACCTCTATATCTCCTACATTCTTCCCTGCAGTAAAATGGGCAAAAAATAAAGCTTCCTCTATTTCATTTCCCTTTCCTCTTTCTTGTGCATAATGAGATAAACGGTGAGCACGTATAGTATTAACAGGAATTGATCGATCTTGGTTAAACTCAATACCTACAGCACTTCCTGCTTGCTGTAAGTGATCTAACATCCCCTGAATTTGTTGTTCAGGCATACCTTTACGGTTTGCTAGATACTCCTTCGTAGACATATCTAATCCCTCAACAGGTAAATCTGGATCTAATTGAAAACTTTTCCACTCCACTTCAATTTTATCCTTGAATGGCAACTGAGCTAATGCATTTTCAAAATTTTTCTTACCCACAAAACAAAATGGGCACATCACATCCGACCATATCTCTACTTTCATATCTTCTAACTTTAAATTTGACTTTCATCCTTATAGGCTACTTCCAAATATACAACTTCTACAGTATACTATTCAGTGTATTAACATTAATTAAGTAGTATCTAAAAGGGAAGTACCTCTAATTTTTATATCTTTACAACTAAAGGGAAATCGTTAATTTTCATTGGTTGTCTAACTATAATTATTGAGCCACTCATACAATTTACATCTTTCAGCCTTAATGGGTCAGGTAAGTTACCTAGTGATGTTCATATACAACGTCCCGGATTTTCTTTTTTCATGCCGATCACTTCCATGATTATTGTATCCATCGTGAGCATTGGATCGTTATGGATATACAGACGTTTCTTTAACTAATAGATTACTTCACCCATTCATTTTTTCCTGCTATTGTTCCAGATGTAATCAATATCATTGACATTAACACTAAAAACACTAAAGATAAAAACCACGATTCAGACAGGTCAAATAAAGCTCCAAATACAGGAGGTCCACAAGCAGCAATCAAATACCCAATGGACTGCGCCATACCAGATAATTCAGCAGCCTGAATTGTACTCCCCGTGCGCAATACAAAGAATAACATTGATAAACTAAAAGCTAAGCCACTAGCAGCACCAATCAACACGCACCACAACACAATACCAGTAGTCTGAAATAACAATAAACCAACTATACCTACTGCAAATAATACTCCTGTCCCTATGGCTAGCAATCGCTGATTGGGTAACTTACTCGCAATAATAGCGCCGATGAACGTCATGGGTAATTGGGCAAATTGCATATAAGACAATAACCACCCAGCTTCTTCACTGGGTATTCCCCAAGTAATGGCTACTTTAGGTAACCAAGCAGCCAAACAATAAAACAATAAGGACTGTACCCCCATAAATACGGTAACTGCCCAAGCAACCTTAGATTTATACATATTCACTTTTACTTCGTCCTGACCCAAAGTACTTGTCATCTGTACTTCCCTCTTCTTTTTTACTTGCGGTAACCAAATCAATATCGTAACAAGACTTAGTACTACCCATACACCGATAGAGCCCTTCCATCCCATCTCAGTAAACTTGCCTAGACTAATACTAAAACCAGCAGCTAAGGCAGCTGTCAAATTCATTGCTACAGAGTATATCCCCATCATTGTACCTATGTTCTTTCGATAATTACTCTTGATATAAGCAGGCATTAATACATTTCCTACCGTGATAGCGACACCAACTAAAGCTGCTCCCAAAAACAATGTAATTAAGCTACCAAAAGGTCTGATCACTAAACCTATACTTAATAAAATGAGAGAAGCTAATAACACCACTGCCATTCCATATCTACGCGATACCTTAGGTACTATGCTTGACAATAAACCAAAAGCCATTAACGGTATAGTAGTCACTAATCCAGCCATTGTATTAGACAGTGATAAAGCATTGCTAATTTCTGATATTACTGGCCCTACTGACGTCAGTGGTGCTCTCAAATTTGAAGCGATGAACACAATACCTAATAACATCAGTATCTTCTTTAATTGAGAAATTTCCTCTATTGATCTATCCATGATTGTTTGTTTAAAAAATTAATCTATTGCTGTTTACGGATACAAAGCTAAGTGGTATTAAATGATTATATTCGCCATAAATCATAACCAAAACGACAAGTATGAATCAGTCACAGTTAGTAGATCAAGTTGAAAAGAAAGGATTCGCTTGGCATGCAGAGTATTGGAAACACAACAATGAATTTCACCATCATAAGAAAGCACAGTTAGTCTATGTAGAGTCAGGTTATCAATACCTATATGTCGACTCTTGTCAATTTCTATTGCCGCAAAATCACGTTGCTTATATACCTTCAAATAGGCCACACAAGACGACACACGCCTCAGAACACGTATCATTGCGAACACTTTACTTTGATGTCGAAGGCTTACCTCCTTTTTATGATGATCTCTATTTATTTGCTATTCCTACCGTATTAAGAGAAATGATTATGTATACAGAGAAATGGTCCATGAATATGAAACACAATGAGAGTGAACAAACCTTTCTAAGGGCTATCCTCTTAGAACTACCTTCTTTTGTAAAAAATGCTGTACCATTAATCACCCCTGTACCTAAGACTCCTGTACTCCTAGAGACAACAGCTTATATACACAACCACTATCCGTCAACAATTACTATAGACGAATTAGCACAGTTGTGTTTTATGAGTATTCGTACCTTAGAACGTCAATTTAAAAAAGAGACAGGTATTAGTGTTGCTAAGTACATTCAAATGGTACGTATCATAAAGTCTATCGAATTACTCAGCGAAGGACAACACACCATTAATGAAATTGCATTACTTGTCGGTTATAACAGTGCTCAGTCTTACAGCAATGTATTTACCAAGCTAATGGGGCAACGCCCTACTCAGTTTATACAGCACACTCTTACACCTTAAATTGAGTACTACACTTATCCCTGACAGCTAATAGTAAACTATTAGTGTTTACAAACTAATAAAAAAAGTCGGTTTGAAGTAAACCGACTTTTAGTATGCTATTGACGAAACATTAATCTATATCAATACTTATAAATTAAAATCCGTATACTTCAATAAAAAATCCTTCTTAAGAGAGTAACCAATTGCTTGTCTAGTACCCGAATTACCATTAAAGACACTTGGACTTCCCTTCTGCCACTTAGTCTCATAGACAATCTGATTGGTTTTGGCATCTTTGAAAGTCATTTTAGCATGGCGTTTAGTTTTAGAGTACTTATATACTTGTAGTTCTACAATAAAATCCGCTTCTGATTTCTCATTTACAATCTTACAGCTAGTAAATCTCCTAAATTCAGAAAGAGCCATATTTCTAGCGTCCCAACCATCTACATTGGTCTCTCCTTCTGTATCGACAAACAACACATAAAATTTAGAATCTTTATTAAACACTTTGTGCTCCGTATATTCAATCTTATTTATAGTAGATCCTGTTGCGATGACTACTTTAGCCTGTAAAATACCCCCTAAAAATAATAAAGCCATAGTTAATAAAAGTCTTGTTCTCATATAGTTTACGTTTTTATAGTTATAACCCTACTAATCTATTTAAAATCTATGAAATAATAAACATAACGATCAAATATAAAAAAAGTCAATCCGAAGATTGACTTTTAAGCTCTCTATATAAAACTAATTTACTTCTGGTAAGAAGCTATACTCTTTAGCATAATAAAGCATTTGTGCTTCAAATGATTCAGGTTGTTCGATCTTATAATCAGTCACTTCCCCTTTATCATTTTTAACAGGAACAATATATGGATTAACAAACCCTCTATAAGGAGCTGAATCGAACTTAGCATTGCGTTCTAACACTTCTTTATGGATAGCTTGATCAACTTTCACACCGTAGTTTTCTACTAAAGCCTTAGCCGCTTCATAATCACCTTCGGATTTGATACGCTGAGTCTCTCGTAATAATTGTCCAAATAAGTCATGTAACTTTTCATAGTCAGTGATGTTGAAATAGGTCTTACCATCACGTGTTACTTTCTCTATTATGTTTTCTTTTTGTCCTTTCTCAAATACCCATGCACTCACCCATTGACGATTACGCATGTGTGCCTCTTCAATATCAGCACCTGGTTCTAAACGAACTAATTGTAACATCAAACCATTGCGAATATAGCCATCGTAAGCAGCTTTTCCCACTAACTTCCAGTCTTCAACTAATCCTAACTCTTGTAATTTAGGATTGTACAAATAGAACAATCCAACTAAATCAGCACGACCTTCTTCTAATGTAGAAGCATAGCTTTTCAACGTTACTTGTGGTTGTCCAATTCCCTCATTAATTTGACCAGAAGCATGCCCAATCACCTCGTGAAGAGCAGTATGTAATTTATCAGCTAATTCGCCATATTTTGTTTCTAATTCGAACTCTTCCTCATCGTGAACAAACTCTTTTAGACGATCGGAACCACCAGCATGATTGTATGAATCAATGATATTTCCTAATGAAATTGACTTAGAACCATGTTCAGCTCTAATCCAATCCGCATTTGGAAGATTAACACCAATAGGCGTACTAGGAGAAGCATCACCAGCCTCCGAAGCAACAATCACAGTTTTATAAGTAACTCCAGTAACGTTTTTCTTTTTATGTGCATCGATTAAGGGAGAATTATCTTCAAACCACTGCGCTTCATGTGATAATACTTCCATTTTTTTAGACATATCAAAGTCCTTAATTTGTACAACGCTTTCATAAGATCCTTTGTGTCCTAATGGATCATTATATACTTCAATAAATCCATTATTATAATCAATATTCCCCTCTGTCGCTTTTACCCAAGCAACATTGTAATCATCCCATGCCTTTAAATCACCTGTTTGGTAATACTTAATCAATAAAGCAATGGCATCCGCTTGTTTTTGGTTCTCAGCAACTGTCTTCGCCTTCTCTAACCAAAAGATAATCTGATCAATGGCAGCACCGTACATTCCTCCACTCTTCCATACTTTCTCAACCAACACACCATTCTCCTTTACCAACTTAGTATTTAAACCATGAGATAATGGGCGTTTAAGGTCTGTACTTTGCTTGTTTGCATAGAACTCTTCAGCTTCTTTATCTGTTATTCCCTCACCATAAAAGTTAATAGCAGAACCTGTAACTAATCCTTTTGAAGCATCTAAATTCACTTTCTTATTATCCACATCATTAAATAAAATAGCCACTACTTCACCATCTAATGTAGTATTCGTTTCTTTTAATAATGTTTCGAAATAAGCTTGACCAAAAGCAGGTTTTATTTTATCATTTGAATAGTGGTGATGAATACCATTAGAAAACCAAACACGTTTAAGATACGTCACAAAACTACTCCAATCCTCAGTTGACTTATCCCCTTTATAGTTTGTATAAATACTCTCTAAAGCTTTGCGTATTTTTAAATTGTGTTTATAGTTTTGATCCCACATGATATCTCTACCTACATAACCTGCTTGACTTAAGTAATAAACAAGTTCTTTCTCTTTCAAAGTAAGGTCGTCCCAACCAGGGATTTGATATCTCAATACCTCAATGTCAGCAAATTTGTCAACACTGTATTTAAATTCTGTTACTTCAGTTGTGTCTTTAGTGTCCTTTTTTTCTTTAGACTCCCCACAAGAAAGCAACATTGCCGAAGCTAGTACCATACAAGCTACTGTGTTTAATTTCATAATATTTTATTTATTCGTCGAACAACAAATATATAAAATTATAAGTGGAACAACGATACAAACACCTCTTCAAAATTATGAACTCTGAAATTTTAAACCAGTTTATTTAAATAATCATCAGTAAAATATACTTCTGGATTAGGATTACTAATCTTGTTTTGATTATATTCTTTAGAGCTATTTTTAGAAATACTCAGTGATCTACTCTCTACATCCAACTTTTTATTCAACTCTTCTGTGTTAAGTATTTTGATAACTTGATCTGTCAGTTCTTTATAGTAAACAAACCGTATTACACAGACTAATTAATTCATTACTAATCAAAATATTAAATAGTTTTAACACCTAATTATGTGCTAGTTCTTACACAAAAAAAGCCCCAAATAAGTATCTCACTTTTGGGGCATCACTATCTGCTTTTAATAAGCGTCTATTTTTATTTCTTTTTAACTAATGGGTGATTAAGTCCTTTGACATTATTATTGATAACCTCATAAGTCTTTAGGTATTTAAACATCTCTGTCAAATTTCTAAACCCATAATCACGGGCATCAAAACTAGGGTCTAGCTTTCTTAAATTTTGACCAACCGTAGCAATATAAGACTCTACTTCCTCATTAACAGACATATCAAATGCTCTATCGATTAACTTATACTCTCTTTTAGTAAGTGCCTTATTATCATCATCTTCTGATTGAGCATTCTTTTTACTATTTGCACTTTCACCTTTTGTAGTCACTACTTTCGGCATCAAGGTCTCACAATAAGTAAAGATTTCACATGACTGAACAAAAGCATTAGGCGTCTTCTTCTCTCCTACTCCCATAACAAATATTCCTTCTTCTCGTATTCTCTTTGCTAATCCAGTATAATCACTATCACTAGATACAATACAAAACCCATCAACTGACTTGTTATGTAAAATATCCATTGCATCAATAATCAGAGAACTATCTGTAGAATTCTTACCAGAAGTATAATTAAACTTTTGCATTGGTGAGAAAGACAGATCATTTAATAGATCTTTCCAGCTATTCATTTGAGGAGTAGTCCAGTCTCCATAAATACGGCGAATAGTTACCTTACCGTATTTAGAAACTTCCTCTAATATCTTGTCTAGCAACTTTGCTTGTGCATTATCACCGTCTACTAATATTGCTATATTGTTATTTTGTTTTTCCATTGTACTTTTCATTTTTCGAAAGCTCTAAAATACGAAAAATAGGACTAGATACAGAATGCATATCGTAAAACATCTGTTAATAAATAGCAATACAAAATAAATAACTGAATAGTAACTTATTCTACTTTTGATTATTTAAGAGAGTTATTTATACTGTATTCATACTTCGATTTAGCACAATTTACGGCATAAAAAAAGTACTGACCAAAATGATCAGTACCTATATTGTTTATGATGCAATAGCTTTTATAGCTTCAGACATTATACAGTTATAAGCTAGGCGATGGCTAAAAAAGTATATCGTCTTAAGTTAGCTATAGTACTATACAACAAATGTACTATTATTAAAAACTAAAAACATTGAATTAGTTCAATATTTCAATCCTTATTTCTTCGACGTATCTTACTCAAAAACTCTTGTGAAATTCCTAAATAAGAGGCAATCTGAATATTTGTCAATCGTTGAACTAGTGAAGGATATCGATTACAAAAATCATCGTACTCCATCGCAGCATCCATAGATAGTTTATTATTAATTCTTCGCTGAAGAGCAACACACTCTTGCTGCAATGTCAAGCGATAAATACGCTCTAGAGCAGGTATTTTTTCATACAAAGGCTCCTTAACAATCTTTGGTATACGCAATATTTCACTATCCTCTAATGCTTGAATATAATATCTAGTAGGAGTACCCAAATGATAACTCTCTAAATCAGCTAACCACCAATCTTCAACCGCAAAATAAATAATATGATCCTGACCTCGGTCATCAATAAAATAAGCCTTGCAGCAGCCACTAACAACGAATACTTCAAAATCACATACCTCTCCTTCTTCCAATAAATACTCCCTTTTTTTGAGATAAACAGTCTCAAAAGAAGTCAATACAAGAGCCTTTTCATCTTCTGATAAAACAACTCCTTTTTTCTCTAAATTCGCTATTAATGAAGCTCTAACCATTTTATTCTTTCTTAATCCACTTACCTTCTTTTGGTGCCTCATAACTACTCATTAAAGAAAGAAGTTCACCAACAGTATCAGCAACCACAATCATATCACGATTTACTTGTTTTAAAAAACCTTTGGTTATCATATTCTCTATCATCTGCAACAAAGGCTCATAGAAACCATCTATATTTAATAAAGCCACAGGTTTTTTATGTATTCCTAGCTGAGCCCAAGTCAACATTTCGAAAAATTCTTCTAAAGTACCGTATCCTCCAGGTAGTGCAATGATTCCTTCTGACAACTCATCCATCTTCGCTTTTCGCTCATGCATTGTATCAACTAAAATTAGTGCTGTAAGTCCTGTATGCCCTAATTCTACATCTTGCAAGAAACGAGGCAAAACACCAATTACATCTCCCCCATGATGAAGACACCCGTCTGCAACTGCCCCCATTAACCCTACCTTAGCTCCTCCATATACAACACCTATCTGTTGACTAGCTAACTCTTTTCCTAATGCATACGCTTGATCACTAAATTCTTTATCTATCCCAGAACTTGAACCACAAAATACAGTATATCTCATAAATAATTTCTTTTTAAAAATGCCTAAATATCAAGGCTTGTAAAGACTTCAAAAAAAATATTTAATTTTTTTGTAACAAAATATATATTCCCGAGTCTATTAGTTAAAGGCCTAAATTAAAAAATAAACATAACTCAAATAAACTATTAATATGAAATCTAAACTAACGGCAATATTCTTTATTGTTTTTATCTGTACAAGTTTTGCCCAAAAAGGAAAAATAACTGGTACAGTCATAGATAAAGACCTACAAACCGCAGTAGCTTACGCGACAATAGCTATAAAAGACGGTGACCAAATCGTTACTGGTGCAATGTCTGACGAGTCAGGTAACTTTGAAGTCACTGTTAAAAATAATAAATATGTTCTAGAAGTCCAATTTATAGGATATCAAACGCTACAAAAAAATATTGAACTAAAAGAATCTCCTCTTGCTCTTGGCAAACTATACCTTCAACCAGAAGCGACAACACTAGAAGGTGTAAATATCGTAGCTGAACGCTCAACAATAGAACAAAAAATTGACCGCAAAGTCATTAATGTAGGAAAAGACCTGACAACGATTGGTGCTACTGCTGGGGAAATCATGAATAACGTTCCTTCTGTTAATGTTGATCAAGACGGTAAAATATCATTGAGAGGAAACGACAACGTAAGAATTTTAGTTGATGGAAGACCTACTAATATCTCATCTGATCAATTGCTAAAACAAATTCCTGCTACCTCAATTAAGAAAATTGAATTAATCACAAATCCTAGCGCTAAATATAATCCAGAAGGAATGTCCGGTATTATCAACATTGTGTTACACAAAAATTCAATGGATGGATTCAACGGTTCTATAAACACTGGATTTACTATTCACGACAAGATAGACAACAATAACTCGGTAAATCTTAACTACCGCAAAGGCAAAGTTAATTTCTTTGGAAATGGAAATACAAACTATAAAAATGCGGCTAATAGAGGTGATATGTATCGATTTGATCAAAACTCTAAACAATTAATTGATGGAGGATATAAAACAAATTCTTATTTATACAAAATTGGATTAGACTATTATATCAATGATAAGAATACTTTATCTGCTTATACTAATCAAAATACGAGCTTATTTGATAGTAATGTAGCTACAAGTAACTTATATCCAGAAAATACTTTTGACAACATTTACCAAAGTACATTCTACGATAATAAAAACAGAAATAGCTCTTACAACTTAGCATACAAACATTTATTCAATGACGCTGGTCATAATCTAGACGTGGAAGTTAATTTGAATGATTCGAAATCAACGAATGCAGGTAATTATGACACAACAATAGGTAATAAAAAAGACTTATTTGAAGACTATACAGAAGACAAAAGCACTTTGACGACTGTAAACATTGACTATGTCAATCCTATTAATGAAAAGTCTAAGCTTGAAGCTGGAGCCGAAGCTCGCATCTCAAGAACAAACAATATAGCAAACACAGCTAACCCATCAATTCCGATAGCTCAAAGAGATATTAATTATGATTATGACACAAACATCTTTTCTGCTTATGTAACTTTTGGACAAAAGTTCAGCAAATTTAGTTATCAAGTTGGTACTCGATTAGAAAGTTATAAAGTTGAATCAAAACTTAATGGTAAAAAAGATTTTACTGATGATTACTTGACTTTATACCCTTCTGTCTACTTAGGTTATGATATATCGGAAAGTGATATGGTTCAGTTGAGTTATAGCCGCAGAGTAGATCGTCCAGGAATATGGCAAACAAGACCTATACGCGAGTTCTCTACACCAACAATTACATCGATTGGTAACCCGAATTTAAAACCACAGTTTACAAATTCAGTAGAATTAAACTATACTAAAATATTTGCTAAAGGTTCTTCAATCACTGGAGGCGTATATTACAGAAGAATTAATGATGAAATAAACCGAGTTATTATTGACGATCCAAACAATGATAATCCGAATGCGATGATCATGACATTTGACAACTTTGACTCAAACAATGCTTACGGATTCGAACTGTCAGCTAATCTTAAAATAACGCCATGGTGGGATATGCAGCCGGCTATTGACTTTTCAAGTATTCAACAAAAAGGAATTGTATCGAAACTAAATGAAACAACTAATGTTTTTGATTTAGTACCAAGAGAAATCACGGCTAGTGCTTTCAACGCAAGATTAAGCAGTAACTTCAAGGCAACTCAAAAACTTAGATTTAACCTATTTGGATTCTATAGAGGACCCGTTGATGGATTAACTTTCAACTCTAAAGACATGTATAAAATAGATGCTGGAGCTAGATATTCGTTGTTAAATAATAAGTTAACTGCTAGTTTACGTGTCAATGATATTTTTAATACGATGAAGGCTAGTTTCGACGGAGAATATCCTTACCCTCAAAGTGGAGAGTTTACATGGACTTCTAGAACAGTGTATATCGGCTTTAACTATACCTTTGGTGGTGGTAAAAACCGAGCAATGCAACGCAAACACAGAGAAGGAAACAACCAACAAAACAGTGGTGGAGGTGGATTATTCTAATTAACCTTTTCTACTTTATATTTTCAATTATTACTTTTCAAAAAGCTGTTAACCAATAAAGTTAACAGCTTTTTAATTATAGCTCCTTTTGCATAAAGTGAACAATCGTTTCCAATACCTTAGTCCTAATACTCTTTTTCGACAATACTAAATCATGTACTCCTCCTTCAAATATAGCCTCTTCCACACGATCACTTAATTTCGAACCAATTCGATTCATATCCTGTACATTTAATACTATATCCGATTCAAACGTTACGGCGGTCTTTTTAAAAGAATCACCTGTTAGACTACTTCTCATTAATAAAATGGGTAAACTACCCAAATTTGGTGCTTCCTTAATTAACGTTTGCGCTTGCCTAACTGCTAATATCCAAGAAAAAAAGGCAGGAAAGGGGGTAATAGGTTTATAGCGAAGGTCAAAATCCCATTCCCCTAAACAGCCTTTGTGTAAAGACTCACCATATAATGACGGTAAGCTATCTATAGACGCAAATACATTACTACTCGTTTTATATTTTGCAACAGTTTCAATAAATGGCTTCACATAAAACGGTACATTGAAATCTAAAAACGGAGAATTCAGTAACAACCCCTGCAATCGGTTGCGAAGCAAACCATACTTCGCATAGTAGGTCGCTAATAAACCGCCCGTACTATGTCCCATTAAATAAAACTGCACATCTTTATTTTGGCCAAATATGAAATTAACTGCATAGTCTATATCTGGAAAATACTCACGCATTGACTCGCAGTAATTAGGATGTTGGCCCTCTAACAATGAACGTCCATATTTACGCAAATCAATAGCAAAGAAATTAATCGAGTTTGCATTAATATACTCCATCATGTGAGTCTGAAAAAAGTAATCATTAAAACCGTGAATATACAATACAGTTTTACTAAATTCAGGCTTATTTCCACGCGACTCAATCAATGTAGTAACTACACGACCATCATAATCATTAGGAAAAGGGTGCTGATGAGTGACATACTTCTTATAAGTCAAATGTAAATCCATAAACAAATATTATGTTCAATTCTTTAATACAGTTTTTTTTATCTAGAAAAAGATAATCAATTTATACATTCCTCCTTACTAAAGCAAGGGAGCCAATAGACGTACAAGGCTATTTTTCATACGCTGCCATTTCGAGCGCTTATTCCAAATTTTCAAATCCAACGGAATAGCTTCTTGACAATCTCTTACAAACATCTCTCGCATTTGTATGGCGAGAACTTCATCATAGACTACGGCATTTACCTCAAAATTCAAATCAAAACTACGATGATCTAAATTACAAGTACCGATAGAACAAATTCCTGTATCTGTAACAAAGGTCTTCGCATGTATAAAACCTTTCTTGTATAGAAATATTTCTACTCCTGACTCCAACAATTCTTGAAAATAAGATTCTGAAGCCCACTTTACAATCATAGAATCAGTTATTCCTGGCAGTAACATTTTCACCTTCTTACCACTTAAAACTGCCATTTTAATAGCCAACTGCAATGATTCATCAGGTATGTAATAAGGCGTAGTAATCAATATCTCTTCTTTAGCTGTTTGTATCGCTTTTAAAACACTATATAATATACTAGGCACATCTGAATCTGGTCCAGAAGATATAATCTGTACAGGAACCTTACGTTCTTCATTAGAAGCAACTTTTGGAAAGTAATCTTTTGAAAAGGAAATAGATTGTTTACTACAAAAATTCCAATCTGCTAAAAAAATATACTGTAGTCCATAAGCTCCTGTGCCTTCCATGCGCATATGGGTATCTCTCCAGAAATAATCGTTTTTATCATTCTTCCGATTATCATACTTGTCAGAAATATTTATCCCTCCAGTGTAACCAATAATACCATCAATCACAACTATTTTACGGTGATTTCTATAATTCAAACGATTAGCCAATGCTATCCAAATAATTTCATTAAACGCAAAAGCTTCTCCTCCATGCTTACAAATATTCCTAGCAATATTTTTACGTATTGATCGCGAACCATAATCGTCATATATAAAACGAACTTCAATACCTTCTGCTATTTTTTGAAGTAAAACAGCTTCTATCTCACGACCAATCTCACTATCCTCATAAATATAATACTCAATATGAATATGGTGCTTTGCGTTTTTTAAATCTTCCAATAATCGTGGGAAAAAACTCTCGCCATTTTCAAGTATATCTACTTGATTATCTACTAATAGAGGCCCTTCTCCCATCGCCGAACTAGAAAGCAAATTAATAAATGATCTATTCTCTTGAACAATGCGATTCCCCTTTTGCTTAAAATCAATGCGTATTTCTTTCAATCGTTTATTTAAACGGTCACTATAGTCATCATTATTTTCTAATTTTTTTGAATACATCTTACGCTTTCGGTAATTAATCCCAAATGAGAAATAAAAAAACACACCTAAAATAGGGACAAACACCACTAATAGCAAATAAGCTAAAGTCTTTGAAATTGAATCAGTATCATATACGATGCGAATAGCTACAAAAATAGTCAACAAGAAGTATAACACTTCAAGGTAAACAAACCACCCTGATTCTGTAACAATCTGCATAACAACAAACTTTTTCCAATTAAACAAATAATGATAAGTAGTTTAACCACAAAGAATGAACCACTCTTTGTAAGAAAGTATTAAAATTATAAAAAGTAAACTAGTTATAATAACTTTCAATTTATTTTAATAAAAAAAGGCTTCCTAGTTAGGAAGCCTTTTGAGCCGATGGAGGGACTCGAACCCACGACCTGCTGATTACAAATCAGCTGCTCTAGCCAGCTGAGCTACACCGGCAAACTAATTGCCATGCAATATATTATTTTAAAAAATTTGAGCCGATGGAGGGACTCGAACCCACGACCTGCTGATTACAAATCAGCTGCTCTAGCCAGCTGAGCTACACCGGCGACTCAATGCCTTTATTGCAATATGTACTTTTCAAAAATATTTGAGCCGATGGAGGGACTCGAACCCACGACCTGCTGATTACAAATCAGCTGCTCTAGCCAGCTGAGCTACACCGGCGACTCAATGCCTTTATTGCAATATGTACTTTTCAAAAATATTTGAGCCGATGGAGGGACTCGAACCCACGACCTGCTGATTACAAATCAGCTGCTCTAGCCAGCTGAGCTACACCGGCGACTCAATACTTTTATTGCAATATGTTATTTTAAAAAATTTGAGCCGATGGAGGGACTCGAACCCACGACCTGCTGATTACAAATCAGCTGCTCTAGCCAGCTGAGCTACACCGGCGACTCAATGCCTTTATTGCAATATGTACTTTTCAAAAATATTTGAGCCGATGGAGGGACTCGAACCCACGACCTGCTGATTACAAATCAGCTGCTCTAGCCAGCTGAGCTACACCGGCGACTCAATACTTTTATTGCAATATGTTATTTTCAAAAATTTGAGCCGATGGAGGGACTCGAACCCACGACCTGCTGATTACAAATCAGCTGCTCTAGCCAGCTGAGCTACACCGGCGACTCATTTTGCGAGTGCAAAGATAACACGCTTTTTGAATCTTACAAGCCTTTCGGCTTGTTTTTCTGTTCTTTTTTCAGACTACAGTGCGTTAATTTTTTCAACTAACTGACCTGCAACATCTTCTAATTTTTTATAAACACCTTTAAAATGTGCTTTTTTATTCTCTACGTTTTTAGCGTTTACTGCTTCGATTAATTCATCAAAAGAAGTTAATGTCTCTTCTAACAAAGCTTCTGTCTCAGCTGTTGGCCCACCAACAGTTGCCATTTCATGAATATAAATCGCTTGTATGATATCTCCTAATACGTAATGAATATCCTTTTTTAAGTTTTTTACACTTGCCATATTAATCTAATTTTATGGGTTAAAAATTTAAGCAAAGCTACAACATTAATACTATAAATTCTATTGTTTTTTAGGAAACAAAAATTTCAAGTAAAGTAGCTTTTCCTGTTATAACAAAATCGCTTATTGCAGCGGGTATTAATATACTATCTCCTTGAGCAAAAGAATACTGCTTATCGGCTATTTCAAACACACAACTGCCTTCTGTACAAACGTAAAAGAAGAATCTATCTGTTACCTTTTGCTTGTGATATTCACTTTCCAATGGAACATAATTCACTGAGAAGAATGGACAATCTACGATTGCATTTGCCTTATTTAAAGATTGTTCATAAGTCAGTTCTACCTGTTTTGGCCCGTAATTGATCGCATCTTTCGCCAAATCCACGTGTAACTCACGCGAATTACCTTGATCGTCTAACCGATCCCAGTCATATACGCGATACGTTATATCAGAAGTCTGTTGTATTTCCACTAGTAATATCCCTCCTCCAATTGCATGAATAGTCCCAGTCTCAATAAAAAAAACGTCGCCTTTTTTAACTGGTATTTCATTTAGTATAGATGGCAAAGTCTTTTCTTCCAGATGCTTCATATAGTCTTCTTGTTGTACCCCTTTTTTAAAGTCTACAACTACACGAGCTCCTGGATCTGCTTGCATGACATACCACATCTCTGTTTTTCCTAATGAGTTGTGTCTCCTCTTCGCTAAAGCATCATCGGGATGCAATTGAATAGATAAATCTTCCTTAGCATCTAAAAACTTAAATAATAAAGGAAATTGCTTCCCAAATCGATTAAATATATATGCTCCTAATATCTCATTAGGATATTGGTCTATGAGTTCTTCTAAGTTCACCCCCTTATACACCCCATTTGCGACGATACTTACATTATCAGTCACTCCTGAAGCTTCCCAACTTTCACCTACTTTATCAGAATGTATTTCTTTACCTAATACAGTATTTAATTTAACCCCTCCCCAAATACGTTCTTTGAAAATGGGCTCAAACACAATAGGATATTGATTAAAACTCATACGATATCTCTCCTATATAAAATTTTTGTAGGCTTCCCTACCTTTTCCCTTTTTAAAAAAATTCAAGCTGCAAATTTACAAATTTTACATCATACATTATACCATTTTAAAATTCTCCTTTAAAAGAAACAAAATTACGGGCAGTTTCATATAAAACTACCTCTAATTCTTTTGATTCTGATATAAATGGTCTTAACTTTTCCCAAATAACTACAGCTATATTTTCTGCTGTTGGATTCAAATTTTCAAATTCAGGTACATCTAAATTCAAATTCTTATGATCAAAAGGCTCTTCAATTTCAGCTTTAATCAAATCAGATAATTCCTTTAAATCCATAACAAACCCCGTATCGGGGTCTAATTCTCCAGTCACATGAACAATCAGCTCATAGTTATGCCCATGATAATTAGGGTTATTACACTTTCCAAAAACCATCTGATTCTTTTCATCGTCCCAATTCTTATTGAATAGACGATGTGCTGCATTAAAATGAGATTTTCTACTGACTGTTAAACGCATACTTTATTTTTTTTGAGCTTCTATAAAGTGATAAAATTTTGAGAATATAATTTTAAACCATGCTGTATATATTGCAGGATTTACCTCCATGTCTTCCTTAATAGCTTCAATAGACATCCACTTCCACCCTCCTACTTCCTCAGGATTCACCTCTGGTTCACCATTGAAATAACCAATCATTACATGATCGTATTCATGTTCCGTTAAACCATTGTCGAAAGGCGCTTTATATATAAAACTAAAAACATCCTTTAGGGGTACTTCAAACCCCATTTCTTCCATCAATCTTCTCCTACCTGCTTTTACATTTGTCTCTCCACTACGTTGGTGACTACAACATGTATTTGTCCACAACAAAGGCGAATGATATTTACCTGCTGCTCGTTGTTGAAGCATTACTTCATTTTTATCATTCAAAACAAACACAGAAAATGCTCTATGTAACAAAGCTTTTTCATGCGCTTCAATCTTTTCCATTACTCCAACCTCTTCGTCCTTTTCGTTTACTAATATCACAAATTCTTTTGCCATGCCTACTTTTAATTATATCAAATCCAAAAATACAAAAAAAGAAGCGCTTAATCTAATTACTTCATATATTACAACTTGTTTATTGGTATCCTATTTTATCCCTTACAAATAAATGTGAACTATCTCACTCAGTACCAAACATCATCAAAAAAAAAGACTCTATACTAATAAGTAAAACACAATATTCAACTTAACAAAAAAACACGAAACTCTAGGGTTGAAAACACAAAAACAAACCTTATCAACATTACAATCTATTTTCTAAATAGATCACTTCACTTAACTCATACAACATCAATAGCTAAAAAACACATTTAGCAACGAAACGAGTAAGCGAAAACTTGCATTCAATACCAAAATAAGTCCGTTTTATTACTTAACAATTACTATTATACCCTTTAAAAAAACAGAAAACACCATCAACTCAAATTTAGACACATCATACCCTGCCTCTCTTGACCTATACGTGCAGAATGCGTGCAGCTTCGTTGCCAAGAAGGTAGCTGTGGGCAAGCAAACTGCACTAATACTGCACCTATGGCTCAACCTCGCGAGGAAACAACTTGAATTTAGGTATATTTTCTTCAGAAAAATTAAAAACAAACAGTTAAAAACTCTACGCTTATCTTCTTTTACCTATACACCGTTTACAAAATTCCCATCTAATTCAGAACCTTATATTTAGAGCTCAACAAATCTAATATATATTTACTCCTCTCTATAAAAAATCAGCGTTTCTCTAAGTCCTTTTTAACTTCCTTTTCAACACCTAAACTATCTTATTTTCTCTACATTACATTGTGCTCTACAATTTAAATATTGTCACTTAAACTTACAATTATCCACGAAAAAAAAATAAATTTACACATTATCTTATTATTGTATTTTCTCCATTAAACTACTCCCTATACAACAACCATTAACACACAATTACAATAAGTCAATACTTATATTCACTTTTGCAAATCGAATTATCTCACCAAACAAGAGTCAGCCATTCCCCCAACCACCCCAATAACTTACTGATATTACCACCTATAATAAAGCACATTTCAATCTCCTATAGTTATGACTTCAGCACAAACAAATTGGTTTAAACATTTTTTGCTTAATTTTGAAGACAACTTTATACTATCATGGAAAGACTTATCAAACTTATTTGGGATTTTAGAGGTCCTGGAGCATCAAAAACAGCTGAACATCACATCATTCACCTTAAAGAATATATGGCAATAGAAAAACTCCCTATCACTATCATTGACATGGAAGATATCAACGAATTCTATAGTTTAGCTTATATTGTAGTTAATGACGAACAAATGCGCCAATTAAGAGATGTACTAAAACCACATCGCGGAGAACTTTACGAGCCCTCTACCTTACAAAATCCTCTTTAAAAAGACTTCTGAGCACCCTATATATTTGTTTCAAATACTTCACTACTATCTCTTCAAGTTTACTGGAAAGAAAAGTCAAACAAGGTATTGTATCTATTGAATAATAAAAATTACAGGAAGTATTTGCATATTATTACTATCAAAAGACATCAACCTTTAATATCTTAAACCATACAATACTCTTCATCGTTTCTAGGTTTCATTAGTAACCCAAACACCATTTTTTTTGCAATTAGCTTACATCAACTTAACCATGTTAAACTTTCCTTACACTTATTATTACTAATTTTCATCGCAATAGTAAATTCGATATATACTATTCGCTTTTGAACTGTATCAACAAAACCTCAAAAACAACTCACGATATAAACCATTCATTTGCGGAACACATTTTATAAACAAATTCGACATACTTCTACACACAATAAAAAAGGACGTTTTGAATTAACTCAAAACGTCCTCCTAATATAAAATTTTGTATAATTTCTCTAGTTTGCCTCTTTACTCATAAATTGAATACGCATAAGTCTAAGCTCTTCAGTATCATAATCTCCATCAAACTCTGCCATCGCTACTTTAATATTATCAGTTTCTGAATCCATGAAGTAGTCGTAGATTTCCTCTTGATTATCCTCATCTAATACTTCATCTAGCCAATAATCTATGTTCAATTTTGTACCTGAATAAACAATTTGCTCCATCTCCTTTAACAAGCCCCCCATATCTAACCCCTTTGCATTAGCAATATCCTCCAAAGATAACTTTCTATCTATACTTTGAATTATATAAAGTTTCAATGCTGAATTAGCCCCTGTAGACTTAACCACTAAATCATCAGGACGAATAATATCGTTTTCCTCTACATATTGCTTAATCACAGTAACGAAATCCTTACCATATTTTTTTGCTTTCCCTTCACTAACCCCAATAATATTAGCCATCTCATCTAAAGTAATAGGATACTTTAATCCCATTTCTTCTAACGATGGATCTTGAAACACAACAAACGGAGGCACGCCTGCTTTCTTCGCTACCTTTCTTCTAAGGTCTTTTAAAACCCCTACAAGAACTTCATCAGCTACAACAGATGATTTATTTTCAGTAGCGACTTGATCACTATCACTATCCGAATACACATGATCTTCCGTCATCATAAATGACGAAGGTGACTCTAAATACGCTAGACCTAATGGAGTAGATTTTAAAATTCCGTAAGTCTCAATATCCTTCTTAAGTAACCCTGCCACCAACATTTGGCGAATCAAAGCCATCCAATACTTATCTTCTTTATCTTTTCCACAACCAAAGAAAGGTTGACTGTCCGTTTTATTCACTTTAATCAAAGCATTGAGCTTCCCTAATAAAGTAATAACGATTTCTTTTGTTTTATAAATCTGCTTTGTATCGCGAACAAGCTTGATAACTTTCTCAACATCGTCCATAGCCTCAACCTTGTGCTTTGGATTGCGAACATTATCATCCATATCAGCCCCCTCACCATTTACTTCATCAAATTCTTCACCGAAGTAATGCAGAAGAAACTTACGTCTAGATATCGAAGTCTCCGCATATCCTACGACTTCCTGAAGTAAGGCAAACCCAATTTCTTGTTCAGCAATTGGCTTACCTGCCATAAACTTCTCAAGTTTTTCAATATCCTTGTATGAATAATAAGCCAAACAATATCCTTCACCACCATCACGACCAGCCCTACCAGTTTCTTGATAATAACTTTCTAAAGACTTTGGAATATCGTGGTGAATCACATAGCGAACATCAGGTTTGTCAATTCCCATACCAAATGCAATCGTAGCAACTACCACGTCCACTTCTTCCATCAGAAACATATCTTGATGTTTTGCACGCGTCTTTGCATCAAGTCCTGCATGATAAGGAACAGCACTCACACCATTAACTTGAAGTACATGAGCAATTTCCTCCACTTTCTTTCTACTCAAACAATAAATCACACCAGACTTACCTTGTCTTTGCTTAATAAAGCGAATAATATCAGACTCAATATTTTTAGTTTTAGGACGAATCTCATAGTACAAATTAGGTCTATTAAAAGAAGCTTTAAACACATTAGCCTTTGGCATCTCTAAGTTTTTTAGAATATCCTCTTGAACCTTAGGGGTAGCTGTAGCTGTAAGACCAATGATAGGAATATTTCCCAATTGCTTAATGATGTTGCGTAGATTTCTATACTCAGGTCTAAAATCGTGTCCCCATTCAGAGATACAATGAGCCTCATCAATAGCTACAAACGACAACTTCTCTCCTTGTAAAAAAGAAACATATTCCTCTTTTGTCAAAGACTCAGGCGCTACATAAAGCAACTTGGTCACTCCGTTGCGAATATCTTCTTTCACTTGGTTTACCTCTGTTTTTGTCAAAGACGAGTTCAAAACATGTGCAATACCATGCTCTGTAGATAAACTACGGATAGCATCCACTTGATTTTTCATCAAGGCAATCAGTGGTGAAACAACAATAGCAGTCCCTTCTAAAACCAAAGCGGGTAGCTGATAGCATAGAGATTTCCCTCCTCCAGTTGGCATGATAACAAAAGTATTATGCCCTGAAATAATACTTTTAACTACATCCTCTTGAAGACCTTTAAACTGTGAAAAGCCAAAAAATCTCTTTAACTCCTTGTGTAAGTCAAATTCAGTTGATTTCATTATTTTTGTATAGTATTTTACATAAATTTGCAGTACCTAAAGATACAAATTTTCTTTAGTGCAATCCTAATCATTTAACATTCACTAATTTTGAATACGACCGCAAATATACTAAAAACTGCTAAAGACACTTTATTATCTGAAAGTGAAAGCATTAAAGATCTTGTTAATTATTTAAGCGATGATTTTGCCGAAGCTGTCAAGACAATCAATCAATGTAAAGGACGAGTTATAGTGACAGGAATAGGCAAAAGTGCACTAATTGGAGCAAAAATAGTCGCAACTTTTAATTCTACTGGAACCCCAGCAATTTACATGCATGCTGCAGAAGCAGTACATGGAGACCTAGGAATTGTTCAACCAGAAGATTGTGTAATCTGTATATCAAATAGTGGAAATAGTCCAGAGATCAAAGTCTTAACTCCCCTACTAACACGTCGAGGGAATAAGCTAATAGCCATTACTGCAAATGAGAATTCATTCTTGGCAAAAGGAGCAGACTATGTTCTACTTTCAAAAGTAGAACGCGAAGCAGATCCAAATAACTTAGCTCCAATGAATAGTACGACAGCACAACTAGTATTGGGAGATGCACTAGCGGCTTGTTTAATACAAATAAGATCCTTTTCTCCTAGTGATTTTGCTCTGTATCACCCAGGAGGGGCTTTAGGTAAAAAACTTTTGCTTCTGGTCAAAAATATTCTTAAAAGCGAGAACAAACCAGCAGTAGCACCAAACTCCCCTATCAAAGATGTGATTGTAGAAATTTCAGAGAAAAGACTAGGTGTAACTGCAGTTGTTGAGAGCAATAAAATAATTGGTATAATTACTGATGGGGACTTACGTCGCATGCTACAAAGAAACGACTCATTAACTGACTTCGTTGCTTCAGATATTATGACTAAAGCACCGAAAACTATTGATGCTAATCAACACGTATCAAAAGCATTATCAATTTTAGAAGATAATTCTATCACACAACTTTTAGTAACAAACAACAATGAATACGCCGGTGTAATACACCTTCACGATATTCTAAAAGAAGGAATAGTTTAAAAATATGACACAGCAAGTGAAGAACGACAAGAAAGAAATGTCTTTTCTAGACCATTTAGAAGAGTTGCGTTGGCTATTAGTTAGATCCTCTATATTCATCTTAGGAGGAGGAGTGGTCGCTTTTTTCTTTAATGATTTTATATTCAACAAAATAATATTTGCCCCAAAAGACACTAATTTCATTACCTATCAAGTCTTTTGTAAAGTATCGAAGTATTTCAATATCGAAGATGGTTTTTGCAGCCAAGAATTGCCCTTTGAAATACAAAACCGAACAATGGACGGACAGTTCTCAGTTATCATATGGACCTGTATTACTGTAGGTTTTATTATAGCTGTCCCCTTCATCTTATGGGAGATTTGGAAATTCATTAGTCCGGCCTTGTACAAAAACGAAAAGAAATATGCTAAGTTGTTTATCGTAGTATCTTCTCTGTTATTTTTTATTGGGGTCCTTTTTGGATATTACGTAATTACCCCATTATCAATTAATTTCCTATCAAATATCCAAGTCAGCGATATCGTAAAAAATCAAATTGATATTAACTCTTACATTAGCTTAGTAAAAACAACTTCGGTTGCATGTGGATTAGTATTTGAACTTCCAATTATTATCTACTTCCTATCCGTAATGAATTTAGTTACACCCGAATTTTTACGAGAATATAGAAAATATGCAATTGTACTTATTTTAATTGTAGCATCAATCATTACCCCCCCAGATGTAGTGAGTCAAATTATCGTATCAATTCCTTTACTAATTTTATATGAAGTTAGTATTCATATCTCTAGATTTGTACAAAAGTCAAATAAAAGAAAGGAATTAGGAAACACTAATATCACTAAAGCCGAGTAAAATGAAATTAAGAGCAGATAATATAGTCAAAATATACAAAAAACGAAAAGTAGTAAAAGGAGTTTCTGTTGAAGTAAATCAAGGAGAAATAGTAGGATTACTAGGACCAAATGGAGCAGGTAAAACTACATCCTTTTATATGATTGTAGGATTAGTCAAACCAAATGCTGGTCACATATACCTAGACAACACGGACATCACGGATTTCCCAATGTATAAAAGAGCTCAACATGGGATTGGTTACTTAGCACAAGAAGCTTCAGTTTTTAGAAAATTAAGCATCGAAGACAATATACTAAGCGTACTTCAATTAACCAAACTCTCCAAGCAAGAACAAATTGCCAAGATGGAATCATTAATTGAGGAATTCAGCTTAGAACACATCCGTACAAACCGCGGTGACTTATTATCAGGAGGAGAAAGACGTCGTACAGAGATTGCTAGAGCTTTAGCAACAGATCCAAAGTTTATCTTACTCGATGAACCATTTGCTGGAGTTGACCCTGTAGCCGTAGAAGATATTCAACGCATTGTAGCTAAATTAAAAAACAAGAATATAGGTATTTTAATTACAGACCACAATGTACAAGAAACACTAGCTATTACAGATAAAACATATCTAATGTTTGAAGGAGGAATTTTAAAAGCAGGGGTACCAGAGGATTTAGCTGCTGATGAAATGGTAAGAAAAGTATATTTAGGACAAAACTTTGAACTTAGAAAGAAAAAATTAACTTTTTAAGCACAAAATCTTAAATAAGCTTTTAACAACAATTGATTTGCTTTGAATGAAAACTAATCGGTTTAATCATTTTTAGATTACAAAAATCAACCTAAGTTAAAATAACATTAGGATATAATCAATACTAACCTGCATAAATAGTTAACGTTTATAAGGTCTATTTTACATTTTTATTTTTTAGACTATCTATAAATTTTATATTTGCACAAAAAAAGAAAATGAAAATCAAAGTTCCCTTTTATATAACTGTTGTTTTCACAGTTTTTACTTTACTACTCACTTCGTGTGCTTCAAAAGATAAAGTATTATATTATCAAGATGCAGAAACCACACTTCTTAAAAATATTCAAGATACAAGGTTTCAGACTAGACTAAGACCAGATGACTTACTTATGATACTTGTATCAGCAGAAGACATAGAAGCAGCAGCACCGTTCAACTTAGTTAATAGTATGACAACAAACCCGCTTAACCCAGCAGGTACAGGACAAATGCAACAGCAATTATACTTAATAGACAATGATGGTTTTGTTCAATTTCCAGTATTAGGAACAGTTAAACTAGGAGGTCTTACCAAAAAAGAAGCGATAGATTACCTAACTAAAGAAATCGAACAGTACATCAATAACCCAATTATCAATCTTCGTATCATGAACTTCAAAGTAACGGTACAAGGTGAAGTGAATCGTCCAGGTGTACACTCAATCAATAGTGAACGTCTAACATTAACCGAAGCTATATCTTTATCAGGAGATATGACAATATACGGGAATAGAAAAAATGTATTAATTATCCGTGAGGTAGATGGACACAGAGTGCCTATTCGCGTAGATATGACCAAAGCAGACTTCATGAACTCATCATACTACTACCTAAATCAAAACGACATAGTATATGTAGAGCCTAACAAAACAAAAGTTAACTCTTCTGTAGTAGGGCCTAACTTAAGCCTTGGTATTTCTGCACTTTCACTATTGGTAACAATCATAGCATTAGCCTCTAAATAATTACTATGGAAAACAAATTTGACAACAACGACGACAACAATATAAACATCAGAGAAGAACTTGAAAAGTACTTAGTGCATTGGCGCTGGTTTATTTTGAGTGTAATAGTAACATTGGTCCTAGCGGTAATCTACTTACGTTACAGCGAAAAGACCTATAAAATAAATACAACCATCATCGTAAAAGATGAAAAAAGAGGAGGAGGAATCGCCTCAGAAATGGCTGCTTTTTCAGATCTTGGATTGTTATCTGGCGGAAAGAGTAATGTAGAAAATGAAACACAAATTCTTCAATCTAGAAGTTTAGCTGAGCGCACGGTAAGAAACCTAGCTTTAAATATCGCTTATATCAATGAAGGAAGAGTAGTTAAAAGTAATATGTATAAAAACAGCCCTATTACTTTCAACTTTGTAGAACGCGTATATGATTTTGACAATATTCGTTACACTTTTTATGTAAATAATATAAGTACAGACACTTATACCTTAGTTAACGAAGAAAAACAAGAAATAGGTACATTCAAGTATAACGATACTGTAGAAACCCTATTAGGTAAATTAATTGTCACTAAAAATGCAGATAAGCCACTTCCTACTTTAGTAAAAGTGAAAGACAATGATGAAGGCGATAAAGCTGTTACAGAAGTTACCGTTGAGATTTTCCCAATACAAAAAGTCGTAGACAACTATGTGAAAAATCTACAAATAGCTCCAACAGATAAGTTCTCAAGTGTATTAGATCTTTCATTATTAGACGCTACACCTAGCAAAGCAATTGACTACTTAAACACTTTAGTAAATCTATATAACGATGCTGCAATTGCGGACAAACGATTCATCTCAGAGAAAACTTCAGAATTTATCGAGAGTCGTTTAAATCTAATTACTGAAGAGCTAGGTGATGTAGAAAAAACAGTAGAAGGCTACAAATCAAGAAACAATATTACGGATATTCCTACAGAGTTAGGCTTATATCTTCAGAATACCAATGTTTACGAAAAACAAATCATCGAGAATGAAACGGAATTAAAAGTCGTTACTTCTATGATTGAATTCTTAAAAAAGAGTCAACCAGATGAATTAATTCCTGGCAATATAATATCATCAGATGCTAGCTCAAATAGTCTGATCAACCAATATAACAATATTGTGTTAGACAGAAACAGAATTAGTACAAGCTCTACAGCAAAAAACCCAGCAGTTATCAAATTAGATAATCAAATTGCTGCCATGAAAGCGTCAGTAATGGAAAGTCTTGTGAGATTACAAAACTCATTGAAGATTACCCAAAAAGAACTTTCAGAAAAGGAATCAGAATTACGCAATAGATTAGCTCAAGTACCGAGACAAGAAAGAGAGTTCAGAATTATAGATAGACAACAAAAGGTAAAAGAAGCTATTTACTTATATCTATTCCAAAAAAGAGAAGAAACAGCTATTGCATTAGCAGCAACTGATCTAAATGCAAAAGTCATTGACTTAGCAAAAAGCTCAGACAAACCAGTATCTCCTAAAAAAGCGATAATCCTATTAGCTGCTTTAATTATGGGAGGTTTAATTCCTTTTGCAATTATATACTTACGTAGCTTACTAGACACTAAAGTGAAATCGCGTATAGATATCGAAAATGGTACTAATTTACCTTTCTTAGGAGATATACCACACTCTGATGACAACTCTAAAATTGTTGACATATCTAGTAGAACGAGTACAGCAGAAGCACTCCGTATCATTCGTACGAACTTAGAATTTATGCTTAGCAATACTCAAGAGGGTAAAGCTAAAATGATTTTCTTAACGTCAACTTTCCCTAAGGAAGGTAAAACGTTTACTTCTGTTAATACTGCTGCTACAATCGCACTATCAGGAAAGAAAACATTACTAATTGGATTAGATTTACGTAATCCACGCCTAGATGATTATATCATGCTTCCAACTCAAGGGGTATCAGATTACTTATTGAGAAAAGAAGAGGATATTAATAAGTTTATTGTAAAAGTTGATGGTTACGACAATTTCTACGCATTACCAGCAGGAACAATTCCTCCAAACCCAGCCGAATTATTAATGGGCAACCGAATTGGAGAATTATTCGAAGAATTAAAAGACCAATACGACTATATCATTGTGGATACAGCACCTATTAGTTTAGTTACAGATACATTATTAATTGCTAAATATGCTGATACATTTATCTATGTAGCTAGAGCAAATTATTTAGACAAACGCATGCTAAAGCTGCCTAATGATCTTCATAAAGAAGGTAAGTTAACTAATATGTCTATCATTTTAAATGACACGAATACGACTAAAGGATACGGTGGTTATGGCTATGGTTATGGTTATGGCTATGGTTATGGCCAAGAAAACGAAGCTAAAAACCGCCCTTGGTGGAAAAAAATATTAAATAAAGACTAGTCAAAAAGGTCGTTCAATGCTGAACGGCCTTTTTTCATTAATCGACAAAATATTATATCAAAAAATATCAATTTGTAAATATACAAAGCTCGAAATATCAAATTAGCAAATCGACATAACTAAGGGGTATTTTAGTAAGAATTGTAGTAGTGATTTAGTATATTTGCTTTAAACTTTTAAAAAATACGACAGACACCTGTCAACAATAATATTGTTTTCATTTAAAATACAAAAGAATGACACAAAAATCTAAAATCCTTTACACGCTAACGGATGAAGCACCAATGTTAGCTACCTTTTCTTTTTTACCAATCGTACAAGCATTCGCTAAAACAGCAAATATCGATGTAGAAACTCGCGATATTTCATTAGCAGGAAGAATCCTTGCAAACTTTTCTGAATTCTTAAAAGAAGATCAAAAGATTGGTGATGCATTAAGTGAACTAGGTAACCTAGCAAAAACACCAGAAGCAAATATTATTAAACTCCCTAATATATCTGCTTCTATTCCACAGTTAAATGAGGCAATAAAAGAATTACAAGCACATGGTTTTGCAGTACCAAACTATCCTGCAGATCCTAAAAATGATGAAGAAAAGGCAATCAAAGCTAAATATGCAAAAGTTCTTGGTTCAGCTGTAAACCCTGTTTTACGTGAAGGAAATTCAGATCGTAGAGCACCAAAAGCAGTAAAGAACTATGCAAAAAAACACCCTCACTCAATGGGAGCTTGGTCAGCAAATTCAATAACTAGTGTAGCGTCAATGCAAGAAGGTGATTTTTATGGTACTGAAAAATCAGTTACTGTAGCTGAAAACACTAATTTTAAAATTGAATTCGTTGCAAAAGATGGAAGTACTAAGTTGCTAAAAGATTACGCTCCTTTATTAGCAGGAGAAGTAATTGATTCATCAGTAATGACATTAAATAAATTAAAAGCTTTCGTTTCTGAATGTAAAGAAGAAGCAAAAGCAAAAGGAATATTGTTCTCTACACACTTAAAAGCTACCATGATGAAGGTGTCAGATCCTATTATTTTTGGAGCTGTTGTAGAAGGTTACTTTGCAGACGTATATGCTAAATATGCAGATGTCTTCGCTGAATTAGGAATCATACCAAACAATGGTCTAGGTGACTTATACGCTAAGATTGCAGGACACGTTAAAGAAGCAGAGATAAAGGCTGCTATTGATACTGCTATTGCTAATGGACCAGATATTGCAATGGTAAATTCTGATAAAGGAATTACAAACTTACACGTTCCTTCTGATGTAATCGTAGATGCTTCTATGCCTGCAATGATTCGTACTTCAGGACAAATGTGGAACAAAGAAGGTAAACAACAAGATACTTTAGCTATCATACCAGACCGTTGCTACGCTGGTGTTTACCAAACTGTAATCGAAGACTGTAAAGCTAATGGTGCATACAACCCTACTACAATGGGATCAGTTCCAAATGTAGGTTTAATGGCTCAAAAAGCTGAAGAATATGGTTCTCATGATAAAACATTCCAAGCAGAAGCCGCTGGTACTATACGCGTGTCTGATGATAAAGGAAACATCTTCTTCGAACAAAACGTAGAGTCAGGAGATATCTTCAGAATGTGTCAGACTAAAGATGCACCAATTCAAGATTGGGTTAAACTAGCTGTTAATCGTTCACGTTTATCTGATACTCCAGCAATTTTCTGGTTAGATGAAAACAGAGCACACGATAGAGAAATAATTGCTAAAGTAAAAAAATACTTACAAGATCACGACACAACTGGTTTAGACATTAGAATATTAAACCCTGTTGAAGCAACTAAAGTTTCAGTAGATAGAATTCGTCAAGGATTAGATACGATATCAGTTACAGGAAACGTTTTACGTGATTACTTAACTGATTTATTCCCTATCTTAGAAGTAGGTACTTCTGCAAAAATGCTTTCTATTGTTCCATTAATGAATGGTGGTGGGTTATTCGAAACGGGAGCAGGTGGATCAGCACCAAAACACATCGAACAATTTATTGAAGAAGGATACTTACGTTGGGACTCATTAGGTGAATTCTTGGCCTTAGGAGCATCTTTTGAGCACTTAAGTCAAACACAAAACAATGCAAAAGCATTAGTGCTAGCTGAAACTCTAGATGAAGCTACTGCTAAATTCTTAGACAATGATAAATCACCTGCTCGTAGAATTGGTTCTATTGACAATAGAGGTTCACACTTCTATTTAGCAATGTACTGGGCAGAAGCATTAGCCAATCAAGATAAAGATGCTGAATTAAAAGCTAAATTTACTCCTATCGCTAATGAAATGATTGCAAATGAAGTTGAAATAAATAAAGAACTTATTGAAGCACAAGGTAAGCACCAAGCTATTCAAGGCTATTATCAACCAAACCAAGAAGCTACTGCTAAAGCAATGAGACCTAGTTCAACATTGAATAAAATTGTTGATTCAATCGCTTAATAATTAAGCTTTACACAATACTAAAAAAGGAGGTTTGTATAAACCTCCTTTTTTCTTCTACTTACTACTTTGAATATATTTTATATATCTAACAATATCTGGTATTTACGCCCGATAGGTACTTCTTCATCATTATTCATAATTACTTTACTAGCTAAGCGTTTTTTAACTTGTTCCTTGTTAATCACAAATGAACGATGCACTTGAATAAAACTATCTCTTAAAAGTTCCGACTTGATTCCTATTAGTGAGCCATAGACAAAGTAACTCTTACGTCTACCTGTGGTAAACACTTTAATATAATTACCCGCACTTTCGATATATAAAATATCATCAAGATTAACTTTATAATCAACTCCATCTTCTTTAATACTAATAACAGAAGGTGCTTCTTGCTGTCCCCCTCTGTCTTTACAGAAAACTTTTGCTTTCTCTACTGCTTTCAGAAACTTTGCAAAAGAAATAGGTTTCAATAAGTAATCAACCGCATCATTCTGATAAGAATCTAATGCGTAGTCTGAATAGGCAGTAGTTACAATTGTAGTTGGCTTAACAGCAAGCATACCTAAAAACTCTATCCCTGATACTAAAGGCATATTGATATCAAGAAATAAAATATCAACTTCGTTCTCTTGTATAAAAGTTAATGCTTCTTTACCATTATAAGCATGTCCTACACAAATTAATTCAGCACACTGATTAATATGACTTAATAAAACCTGATGTGCAGGCTTCTCGTCATCTACAATTAAGCATTTATAGGTAATTCCCATAACTCTAGTTTGGTTTTATAATAGTTCTTAGTTTTGTTTCTTATAAATTTATAAGGCAATTTAGTTACTTCAAGACGTCGCTCCAAGTTTTTAATACCCACACCTGTACCATTCTGCACTAACTCATCAGAAAGGCAACTATTCTCTATTTCAAAAAACAATCGATTATTTCTTTCATAACAACGTAATTTCACATAAGGATTATCAGTCTGCAAACTAAACTTAATTGCATTCTCTACTAAACTAAAATACATCAATGGAGGAATCTTAAACTTACCTACAACTCCTTTGTAATCAATATCTACAATTAAATTATTACTTCGAAACTTGTAATAATTAAAATATTCATTAAGGAACTCTATTTCATCTTTTACATCAACAAACTCTTTCTTTGTAGCCTCTAACTGATAACGAAGTAAATGCGACAACTGCAAAATACGCTCTGGGGTCTCGTTAGGATTGGTTAATGCCTCCCCATAAAGATTATTCATTGCATTCAAGAGGAAATGGGGATTGAGTTGCATCTTTAAGAAATCTAGTTCTGCTACAGTACTCACTAGACGTTTTTCTCTGACTGTGATATCGTTAAACGTCCATAAATGGATAAAGTAAGCACCAGTACCCAGAAAAGCAAAAAACAATACATTAACTGTCTCTATCAACCAGGAATCAAAATCATGTGTGCGCATATTTACATACCCTTTACCAATAATAACCCCTGTCCAATAGCAAAAAGCTAATGGAAAAAACTTATCGTACTGTTTTGTTATGACATAGCGCTTAATCATCGTAAGGTTACTGACAATAATAGCACCATAAATAATAAAAAAGTCCGGTAGTAACTCTATCCATATCTGACTCAACGTACGTTCCCTTTTATCAGCAGATGCAGCAAATGTAAACACACAGACTAATAAAACGATAACGACTATATTCCTAAACCAAAAATTCGAATAAATCTTGCCTAATACTTTCATATATTCAAAAATACGAATCAAAAGACAATAATCAGCTACCAAATACTCCTAGTTATCTACAAACCATTAGTATAATTCTTTTCAAGAGCTAATACTTTAGCTTCTATTCAATTAATAAAGGTAAATCCCTGAAAGTAAATTAACTTGTAGATGCTACTATCCTATTACTTCTGCAAAAGTTCCTTTGCATGGAGTATTGCAGATTCAGATATATCAGCACCAGACAACATCTGAGCAATTTCGTTGACGCGTTTGTCATCTTTCAACTCTACTAGTTGCGATATTGTCCCTCCTTTGTCTTCTGACTTAAATACTTTGAAGTGAGTGTTACCTTTACAAGCTATTTGTGGTAAATGAGTAATAGCAAAAACCTGCATCTTTGAGCTCATATCCCTCATAATATTCCCCATTTTATCAGCAACTTCCCCAGATACACCAGTATCAATCTCATCAAAGATAATAGTTGGCAAATTAGAATAAACCGCCAACACCGATTTTATAGCTAACATTATACGCGACATTTCACCTCCAGAAGCTACCTTTTTGAGTAAACCAAAATCACTTCCTTTATTCGCAGAAAACATTAATTGAATTTGATCTTTACCATTTGATAGAAAATGTGCAGCTTCGATAAATTTAAATCTAAATCGTGACGCTGGCATTCCTACCAAACTAAGTATATCAATCAATTGCTTTTGCAAACTAGGAATCACATCTTTACGTGCTGTAGATATATTATTAGCTAACACACTCAAGCGGTCTTCTAAACGCTTGATATCCTTTTGAGCCTTTTCGATTTGTTCTTCTAAGCTATTTGCTTTAAAAACTTTAGAACTTAATTCTTCTTCGATTTTAAGCAGTTCTTCTACTGTAGATACTTGATGTTTCTTTTGTAACGCATATAACAATTGAAGGCGCTCATTGATTAACGTCATTTGTTCTGGATCTGAAATAACCGACTCGATTAAACTTTCCAAATCATTGGCTATATCACTTACTTCAATATCAACACTAATCACACGATCAGTTAATTCCTTATATTCTGCATCGAGACCTGAGATCTTTTGTAGTAAAGTACGTATTTCTCTTAAGTTTGAAATTACTCCTACTTGTTCCTCAGTAAACAAAGACGAAGCGTGAGTAAAACTTTCTCTAACATGTTCTACATTATTCAGTTTTTCATACTCTTGCTCTAACACTACTTGATTTAAACTAGTTAGATTAGCCTCTTCTAGCTCTTGTAATAAAAAGTTGTTATAATCTTGTTCTTTAACTAAAGAACTTTGTAATTCGATATAATCGGCTAATTCATTAACGCGTTGTTTGTACTCTTTTAAAGTTGTACTATATTCTTCAAGCAAGCTATGATTATCAGCAATTATATCAATAATTTGCAACTGGTAATTTTCATCTGACAATTCTCCCGTTTGATGCTGCGAATGAATATCTATTAAGTAACTACTTAAAACTTGTAAGTCAGATAAATTAACAGGACTATCGTTGACAAATGCACGGGATTTACCTGAAGGCAAAATCTCTCTACGAATAATTGTTATCTCTTCATAATCAACAGATAAACTATCAAACACCTCCTCTAAATTGTAATTAACTAGATTAAAGTGTCCTTCAACAATACACTTTTCTTCTTTATTTTTAAGCGAGGCTAAATCTGCTCTTTTACCTTGTAGTAATCCTAGAGCTCCAAGCAATATCGATTTACCAGCACCTGTCTCTCCAGTAATTATAGTAAAGCCTTCATCAAATGCCTGTTCCAACGACTCAATTAAAGCAAAATTCTTAATTGTTAATAAACTCAACATAACTTTTCCTTTTTTACTACAAATTATCCCATTTAGAAGTATTCAGAGGAGCTAGCTTTTTCAATAAACTAACTACTAGCTTTTTATTCTTATCCGTAATACCAGAATAGATACTATTTAACTCTTCTGTCTTTGCGTCAAAAAAAATGCGCATTAAAAAAGAATTAGGTCGTATTGCATGCAAAGCTTCCAATTGTTTAAGAGACTCATAGATACCATCACGTCCCATCTCTAGATTAGACGCCATCTGATCCAATCCTTTCAAATGATAAGTATACATTGCTTTTCGATACGCTTCACCTGTACCTGCAATAATATCATTTATCAAATAGTATCTATTTGCTGTACCATCTCCTTGTTTCCAACCTTTAGCTCCTGATTGTTGTGCTAATGATACTATACTAGCTGCAGCTTGCAAAGATTCGTTACCTCCATTCTGCTTAAAAGTATCTCCATCTAATCCAATTATAACATTGGCGTAAAATGCAATTAAACTAACCAAATTCGAATCAAACGAATTAGGGTTGTAAAACAAGTTCTCAAATTCAATATACGAAAATGAAATATCCTTATCATTAAAGTTTAAAATCGGTGTAGAATAAGATGAATTATAAACTGGTCGAGTCGCTTGTACTTGCAGACTACCACTCACTGTATTATTACTATAAGAGTTTACTGTAAGTATAAAAACGCAATCTATTTTCTCAATTGCCCCATATGACTCAGAAGACCAACGTGTATTATTAACAAACTCTTGTAAAGAGCGCTCTAATGTTTTAAAATAAGCCTGATTACTATTACCTACTTGACTATGATTGATATTTACAGTTGCTTGCAACTCTTGTCCATAAGAATTGATTAACAAGGATAAAAAAACGCATAGCCAAATTAGTTTATTCATAATGCTTTATTATTTTTTTCACAATATCGTTGGCGACTTCTTCCTTCGATTTCAAATCCATTGGTTGAATATTGAAATCCTTATCTATAAAGGTAACTTTATTTGTTGGTTTACCAAAACCAGCTCCTTTATCATTCAAAGAATTTAATACGATAAGATCTAAATTCTTTTTCTTAATCTTTTGCTTAGCGTATTCCTCCTCATTTTCGGTTTCTAAAGCAAAACCAACTAAAAACTGATGCTTTTTAATAGCCCCTAAAGAAGCTAGTATATCCGGATTCTTCTCTAATTCGATGACGAATTCTTCGCTATTCTTTTTAATCTTTTGATCTGCTACATACTTAGGTCTATAATCTGCTACTGCTGCTGCTGCAACCACAACATCTACTTCCCCAAATACACGATGACAAGCATCATACATCTCTAACGCTGACGTTACATGAATAATCCTAATACCAGCCTCTTTGGTAACAAGATGAGTCGGACCTGCAACTAAATATACTTCTGCACCGTACTTAGCTAAACTATTTGCAATATCAAATCCCATCTTTCCAGATGAGTGGTTACCAATAAAACGCACAGGGTCTATAGGTTCATAAGTTGGTCCCGCTGTTACAAGGACTTTCTTCCCTGATAGAGCTAACGATTTAGATAACTCCTCTTTAATGTAGTCGATAATATGTTCAGGCTCCGCCATTCTTCCTTTTCCTACTAAACCACTAGCCAACTCTCCTTCTTCAGCTGGTATAATTAAATTTCCATAAGACATTAAACGTTGTAAGTTCAATTCAGTTGATGGATGCGCATACATATCCAAGTCCATAGCAGGAGCTACATAAACCGGACACTTTGCAGACAAATACACTGCCATTAATAGATTATCGCAAATACCATTAGCCATTTTTCCCAATGTACTTGCAGTAGTTGGTGCAATAAGCATTAAGTCTGCCCATAGCGCTAAATCGACGTGATTATTCCAAGTCCCTCCTTCATCACCAGCATTGAAGAATTTGGTATAAACTGGTTTCTTTGATAAAGTAGATAAGGTATAAGGAGTGACAAATTGATGAGAAGCAGGTGTCATAAGTACTTGTACTTCTGCACCTGCTTTTATTAGTAGACGTACTAAGCTTGCCGATTTATAAGCGGCAATTCCTCCAGTGATACCCAGTATTACTTTTTTTCCGCTTAATACTGACATTTTCTTAGTATAAATTATTTAACTGCTTCTTTAAAAGTCACTTTTCCTTCTAACCATTCTTCAACAGCAAGTGCATGTGCTTTTGGAAGTTTCTCATAAAACTTAGATACTTCGATTTGTTCTTTATTTTCAAAAACTTCATCTAAACTATCATTATACGTAGCGAACTCCTCTAATTTCTCAATCAACTCTCCTTTAATCTCCGTGTTGATTTGACTAGCTCTCTTTGCAATAATTGTAATAGCTTTATAAACGTTACCTACCGGTTCCTCTATTGTATTCTTGTTATAAGTAACTGTGTTTACAGGAGCATTTGTTTTCTTTAAATCCATCTCGCTTAAAATTATTTTGAAAATTTTTCTAATTCTTTATTTATATCCTCTAGCATATCATCCGCCTCACTTCTATACTTCGTATCAGCATTAAAACGAATCAATCCTTCATACATAGTTTGTGCATTTATCAAACGCTCTTCCATCTTATACAATACACTATTCATTGCTAATTTATAGGCTGAATCTAACTTATAAAATAAAGCATCTTCTTTAAACTCTGTACCAGGAAAATCATATATGAAATTATCCAAAGCTATAATTGCCGCTGAATAGTTTCTAGTATATCCTCCAATAGTATTTAATTGCTTAGCATTCTCATAGGCTTTGCGTTCTAGCTTTTTATTCAAATCACTCATCAATGAATTAGCTTCAAACACAAAATCCGATGTTGGATACTGATCAATAAAACGTTGTAGCTTTTCAATTGTCTCATCAGTAATATACTGATCTAACGAGTATACTGGAGACAGTTTAATACCACACTTTATCTCTTTCAACAAGGCTTCTTCTCTCTTCTCACTACGTGGATAACTCGAAGCAAATATTCTAAATCTCGAACCTGCTGTCTCATAATCCTTTGTAATATATGTAGCCTCAGCAAAGTTAAAGTACATATCTTCAGCATCAGGACGCGCTCGATAAGCTGACTCTAGCTGCTCATATAAGCGTATAGCACGTCTATACTTCTTTTGTTCGTAATATTGGTTTGCTACCTCCTTTTTATATTCTAAATCCTCTGATTTCAATGCTTTTTGCATAGGACTACACCCAACCAGAAAAAGCATCAAAAGAGATAAACCGATATATCTTTTCATAAATAATTTTATAGTTTTTTAAACAAAAGTGCTTCTGCATACTTACTACAAAGCAATTGCAAATTTAGTTATTAATTGCATTATACAAAAACCTTTTTACATGAAAAAGAAAAGATGTCATTTTATAGACACCTTTTCTTAATATTCTAATTCTTAATAGACTACTAGATTGCCGTATTATTAGCTCCTTGTTGATTAAACCCTTTGATATCATTATCAAATAAGTATAATCCTCCCTTATCATCTCCAATCAAATTGATTTTGTCTAAGATTGTACGTGCAGTAGCCTCTTCTTCAATTTGTTCAGATACATACCACTGTAAAAAGTTATGTGTCGCATAATCTCTTTCTTCTAACGCAATATGAACTAACTCATTAATACTTTTAGATACAAATACTTCATGGTTAAACAATTGCTCGAATAATGTTTTGAATGAACTATGGTCTAATTCTGGTTTAGTAACCGCCGGTATTACAGCCTCTCCTCCTCTTTGATTAATGTATTTAACCAATTTCAACATATGTTGACGCTCTTCATCTGACTGTGCAAACATAAAAGTTGCAATTCCTTCAAAACCCTGAAGCTCAGCCCATGATGCCATTGCTAAATATATCTGAGAAGAATCCCCTTCTAATTTAACTTGTTCATTTAAAGCTTCTTGTAATTTATCTGATAACATATTGTCTTATTTTATTTTATTTTATTATATTCTCTCTCTATTCTTTCTTCCAAACACTTATCTACATTTACTAATGGTAAACGCAAATAAGCATCAGATATTTTAGCCAACTTCAATATTTCTTTTATTCCTGCAGGATTACCTTGCTCAAAAATCATATCGATTATAGGCATCATTTCATATTGTAATTCAAATGCTTCATCTACTTTTCTTGACAATCCCAAGCGAATCATTTCTGAAAACTTAGCAGGTATTCCCTGTCCAATTACAGATATCACTCCTGCTCCTCCAGCTAATACCAAAGGTAAAGCAATTGCGTCATCTCCTGAAACAACTAAGAAATCTTTTCTAGCTACTTTGCGAATGATTTCCATCCCCTGTACCAAACTTCCAGCAGCTTCTTTCACTCCAATCACATTGGTAAAATCATCAGCCAAACGTACTATCGTATCAGGACTCATATTACTCCCTGTACGTCCTGGAACATTATACAGAATAATAGGTAAAGGACTTTGTTCAGCAATCATTTTAAAATGCTGATATATACCTTCTTGTGTTGGTTTGTTATAGTAAGGAGAAACTGATAAAATAGCATCAAATCCTTCTAGATTCTCTTGTGTCAATTCAGAAACTACTTCCTGAGTATTATTCCCTCCTACTCCTAAAACTAAAGGCAAGCGTTTCTTATTAGCCTCCACTACGATACGTTTGACCAACTGCTTTTCTTCTGTCGTTAACGTTACAGATTCTCCCGTTGTTCCTAGGACAACAAGGTACTCAACTCCTCCTTCGATTACATACTCTACCAAGTTTTGTAGAGCTACTACATCTACTGAAAGGTCACTTGTAAAAGGTGTAATTAATGCTACACCAGTCCCTTTTAATGATTGCATAATAATTCTTGACTGTTAGTGTTTAAAAATATTTATATACTCAAATAATAATTTCACATAAATCTCCGCATCTAAATCATTCATATCTAAATTAAAATGATTTACAAATGATGTAACGGAGGCTAAACCTACTTTGAACTTTGCTTTTGACTGACTCGTCCCCCATAACATAGGAATAGCGTCACTCTTATAAAAACTAATTAAAAGATCAAATGGCTTTTCCACAAATACACGTAAGGATTCATTCGACGTCTTTAAACTAGACTCAAAATCTCTCAATTTAAAAACATACAAAGCTCGCTCATCTGCTTTAGAATTGCTGCTATCGTAATACAATACGTAAATGTTATCTCTAGAAATCCCTCTCTTTACCAACACATCAATCATCTTTTCCACCATCGCTTGTTCCTTCTTCTCCGATAATATACCAATTGTCTTTACTTGATAATTAAATTCTGAAGGTACAGACGGTAATACCGAACTCTCTACTGCTTTACGTAAAGCCTTTTTTTTAACTGCATCGAACAACATACCTCTGTGATTTTTGTGAATTTAAAAAAATTCGCAAACCGTGTTACAGTTTTAACATCGATTTATTGAATCATACTTAAAAATTCATCTTCATTCAAAATGGTAATTCCCAACTTTGTAGCCTTTTCCAGTTTAGATGGCCCCATTTTATCTCCTGCAACTAAATAATCAGTCTTTGATGAAATAGAACTACCATTTTTCCCTCCATTGTCTTCTATTGCTTGTTTCATTTCATCTCTTGACATCTTTAAAAAAACACCTGAAACAACAACTGTCTTCCCTTTGAGAATCTCTGACACCACTGTAGACTCTTTCTCTTCTAATACAAATTGTAGACCATAAGTCTTTAATCGCTTGATATTCTCTTTATTTTTTTCATTACTAAAGAAATCTATCACACTTTGCGCTATTCGTTCACCAATTTCATCTACCATTACCATCTCCATCAATGAAGCTTGCGCTAATACATCTATACTTTTATAATGAATAGCTAATTTCTTCGCAACAGTTTCTCCTACAAAACGTATTCCTAAAGCATATAGAACACGCTCGAACGGAACCTGCTTAGACATTTCTATCCCCTTAAGTAGATTATCAGCTGATTTCTCTCCCATTCGCTCTAAACCAAGCAATTGCTCTTTTTTTAACTCATACAAATCAGCATAGTTCTCTACTAAACCATTTTTGTATAAAAGAACAACTGTTTCCTCTCCTAAGCCATCTATATCCATAGCCTTACGAGTAATAAAGTGCTGTATCCTTCCTGCTATCTGAGGAGGACATCCATAAGTATTCAAACAATAATGTTGTGCCTCTCCTTCATTTCTCACTAACTTACTTCCACACTCTGGACATTCTTTAATATATATAGTTCGCTCAAGACTCTCTGGACGAACACCCAAATCAATCCCTACTATCTTAGGAATAATCTCTCCTCCTTTTTCCACATACACCATATCTCCTACTCGAATATCTAACTTCGCTATTTGATCTGCATTGTGCAATGAAGCTCTTTTCACGATCGTACCCGCTAACTGCACAGGCTCCAAATTAGCCACTGGTGTAATTGCCCCTGTACGTCCTACTTGATAGCTTATCGAATTTAATCTCGTTTCTACTTGTTCTGCTTTAAACTTATACGCTATAGCCCATCTCGGAAACTTTGACGTATAACCCAACTCCTCCTGATAATGTAATGAATTTACTTTTATCACCACACCATCTGTCTCATACGGTAACTCATGGCGATGTTCATCCCAATACGCTATAAATGCAAATACTTCGTCAATATTATTAGCTAACTGAGAAACTACTGGAACTTTAAAACCCCATTCACGAGCTTTCTCTAATCCTTTAAATTGACTTTCAAATCCTAAATCTTGTCCTACAATATAATATAACAAACATTCCAGTGGGCGTTTTGCTACCTCAGCGCTATTTTGTAGTTTTAAACTACCAGAAGCTGTATTACGTGGGTTTGAATACGGCGCTTCTCCAATTTCCATTAGCTCTTGATTCATTTTCTCAAAGCCCGCAAAGGGCAATACAATCTCTCCACGAATATCAAAACGTACTGGAAAATCTCCTTTCAACTTAATTGGCACAGAACGAATTGTTCGAATATTACTCGTCACATCATCTCCTTGTATCCCATCTCCACGTGTTACTGCTCTTACTAGCTCCCCATTCTCATAAGTAATACTGATTGAAGCACCGTCGTATTTTAATTCACAAGTGTACTCCAACTGCACATCACCTAAGTTCTTCTGTAAACGCTGCTCCCAATCTAATAAATCTTCTTTTGAATATGAATTTTCTAAAGAATACATACGATGATCATGAACAACTGTGGTAAAATTTTTCGTAATCATCCCTCCTACTCGTTGCGTAGGGGAATCAACATCAAAAAACTCTGGATGTGCCTGCTCCAAGCTTTCCAATTCCTTTAATTTTATATCAAAATCATAATCAGAAATGGTAGGGTTATCTAATACATAATAATTATAATTATGCAAATTCAATTCCTCTCTTAACGCAGTAATTTTTTCTTGTGTGGTCATCTCTAGCTACTTATAACTTCAACATTTCTTTAAACTGACCATATAACTCTCCCTCACTCAAAATCGCCCCCTGTTGAATAATATCAAAAATTTCTTTATTACGGTCATTACCAAACTCTTTCCCTCCGTGCTTAATTTCTACTGCCTCTGTAAATACAGCATCACTTAACCACTGCAACCCTTCTTTGGTCATAAAATCAATGTCATCTTGAAGAGATTTAATTACTATTGTATGAATATATTTATCATCAAAACTAAACAAGAATATATGATTTTTAGAATAGTGTTCTAAGAATTGTGCTTTATTTAAAACTCCTTCCCATACTAAATCTGAAAAGATATCAATTTCCTGCTCTGCTACTTCTGGCTTGTCCTCCTTTAACTTATCCCACTCTTGTTTATCAATCTGTTGTGAAGCCAAAAAGTTAGTAAACTCTGGGTGCATTTCTTCAAGCTGTTCCTTTGTAAGACGCGTATATTTCATATCTAATAAATTTCAAAACTCAAAAATAAGAATTAAAGACCACATAAGAATAAAAAGACAGAAGATCTAATATCAATCAACAAAAAAAAGACTAAAATAACCTAATCACAGCACCATAAAACACAAAAAAGCCCTCTAAAAATAGAGGGCTTTCTTATTTATATGTATCAATAAATTGATTACTCTTGCTCAGCAACTACTTCGTAGTCAACTTCAACTATAACGTCACGGTGTAAACGTACTGTAGCAGTATATTTCCCTAAACGTTTGATAACTCCAGATGTAATATATTTTTTATCTATTTCTTGACCGTTTTTAGCAAATTCTTGTGCTAAATCTTGATTAGTAACAGATCCAAATAATTTCTCCCCACCAGCTTTAACAGCGATTTTGATTTCAAGAGCTTTTAATGCTTCAGCAATAACTTTTGCATCAGCAACAATTTTAGCTTCTTTATGAGCTCTTTGTTTTAAGTTCTCAGCTAATACTTTCTTTGCAGAAGGTGTAGCCAATACAGCTATTCCTTGAGGAATTAAATAGTTACGTCCGTATCCTGGTTTTACAGTTACTACGTCATCTTTAAATCCTAATTTCTGAACGTCTTGTTTTAAGATAATTTCCATGTTGATGTCCTTTTTAAAGAAGTTAGGTTTCACAAAGGAAAACCAACAACTTATTTTTTAATTATTTTAATAAATCAGCTACGTATGGCATTAAAGCTAAATGACGAGCTCTTTTAATTGCTACAGAAACTTTTCTTTGGTATTTTAAAGAAGTTCCAGTTAAACGACGTGGTAAAATTTTACCTTGTTCGTTTACGAATTTTAATAAGAAATCAGCATCTTTATAATCAATGTATTTGATTCCTGATTTTTTGAAACGACAATACTTTTTAGTTTTGTTTGTTTCAATGTTTAAAGGCGTTAGATATCTGATATCTCCGTCTTTTTTACCTTTTGCAGATTGTTCTATACTTGACATAACAATTAAGCTTTTTTAGTTTTTAATTTCTCTCTTCTTCTTTCAGCCCAAGCTACAGCGTGTTTGTCTAAAGATACAGTTAAGAAACGCATAACTCTCTCATCACGTCTGAATTCAGTTTCAAAGTTGATAATGATATCAGCAGGTGCTGTGAATTGGAATAAGTGATAAAAACCACTTTTTTTGTTTTGGATTTCGTAAGCTAATTTTTTTAAGCCCCAGTCCTCTTTAGCTACCATCTCAGCTCCTCTAGAAGTAAGAAATTCTTCGAATTTCGCTACTGTTTCCTTTACCTGAGTTTCAGATAAAACGGGATTCAAGATGAAAACAGTTTCATATTGATTCATAAATAAAAAATTTTATTTGTTATAAAAATTGGGTGCAAAAATAACAACTTTATTCTTACCTTCCAAAAAAACTACCTCTCTTTTTTAAACAAAGGATAATAAAAAATCTTATTTCCTTCCCTTTCGATAGAAAAATAAGCATAAACGCTTATCCCATAATTTACAATTCCTAAAAAAAGAATAGTCAACATCAAATAATCCATATTTTCCACATGATTAATTTTCCCTATTACATAAGTCACCACTAATACAATTGACAAAAGTGTATAAATTATCTGATTGTAAACAACATGCTTTCCTAGAGTTAGGATCTCTAAACTCTTTTTCCTATTATTTATCCAGAAAATTAACGGAGCTATAATATTTCCTAAAGGCACTACAATCCCAACTAAAACGAGTATATACGACATTCCATCTACTGTTTTTTCGTCTGGCAATACTGCTAAATCATGTAAATCTTCTACGGGTATATCTAAAGCTTGACACAACAACTGTCGAGTAGTTCCCCTAGGCTCACTACCTCCTTTTTCTACCCTTTGGATAGTGCGAATACTAATTCCTGAACGCTCACATAGTTCTTCCTGTGAATACCCTTTTTGAACTCTTAGCTCTTTTAATTTAATCATAACTTTTTCATTTCATTCCTATGACTCAAAATTAAAACACAACCTTGTCTTTCACTAGCGACATATTACTGACATTGTGACGACATTTCACTCTATATAAAAGCTTTAGCGTTTATCGATCTATTTTTTTTCCCAATAATTCTTCTGCTTTTTGATACATTCCTTCAATAGACAGCACCAACAAATCACGATGAGTCTTCAACCAATTCGCGTTCAATGCAACCAAATCTTCTTTGATTGCATAAAAATCATCATTTTTTAAAGCATCTCGTGTTGGGTTCTCTCCAAAATAATCTGTTTCAATAAAAGCTTCTAGTGCAACCTCATCAAATTCTTTCAAAAAAGCCACTTGCTTCTGTAAAAACGCCAAGTGCTCCTTTGCTCCCATCTTTTCCATTCCCTGCATTACCAAATCAAAGAAATCGTAATCAACTTGAGTATTCCATACTAATTGAGAAAAATTACCATTATTATACTCTACCAAGTAATAATCTACATAATAACTAAGGATCGCATCTGGGTGGATATACTCTTCAGGACTCCCTTCCACCTCTTCTCTTAATAAATTAATAAATGTAATGTTTGAATAAACTACATCAAACACATCTTCACTATTTACAGATTTATCTGAAACTACAATCTTTAAATCTTTCATATTTTATTTTTATTGTTCAACACTAGCCTTATAGGCTCGCTCTGTATCTTTTATCTAAGGTAAGTTTTTTTGCATAACCACATAGACCTATCCTAATATTATTTTAATAAAAGTCAACATTAATCGTCACTTTTACTGAACGATACGCCCCTATCGCTTCAAAGCTTTTTAAAACCTGCTTAACCTGTGCTTTTGTTTGGTTTAATGGCACTTGTTGAGGAATTTTAATTAATATCACACGTATGTACTGATTCCGAATACGATTAATAGCAGGTTCTTCTGGTCCCAATACTGGAATATTAAACTGTTGTTTTAAACTATTATACACCCAAAATGAAGCTTCTTTTAATTTTTCAAATTCGCGATGACGCAAAGTCAACTTAACCAATCGATAAAATGGTGGGTACTTAAAACTATATCGTTCGTACATTTGCTCTTTAAACATCCCAATGTAGTCATTATTCGTTACTTGCTGAATAATATTGTGATAAGGATTGAAAGTCTGTACGACAACTTTGCCTTTTTTATCTTTTCTGCCCGCTCGCCCACTAATCTGAACTAACATTTGATAAGCTCGCTCATGCGCCCTAAAATCAGGATGGTATAGACTGTTATCCGCATTCATCACTCCTACTAAATTGACATTGCTAAAATCAAATCCTTTCGCTAACATTTGAGTTCCGACCAGAATATCAATTTCTTTATTTTCAAATGCCTCTACCAGCTTTTCGAATCCATATTTTCCCCTAGTCGTATCTTGATCCATACGACCGATACGTTTATTTGGGAACAACTCCCTTAACTCCTCTTCTATCTGCTCAGTCCCAAACCCTTTTGTATTCAAATCAACACTATGACATCGGTAACATTGTTTAAGCATAGGCAAGGTGTATCCACAATAATGACAGCGCAGTTCGTTGCGATATTTGTGATAAGTCAAACTCACATCACAGTGAGGACATTCAGGTACTGCCCCACAAGTCATACATTCTACAACGGGAGAAAATCCCCTTCTGTTTTGAAACAAAATCACCTGCTCCTCGAGTGATAATGCCATATTCATCGCATCAATCAAATAATCTGAAAAATGCCCTGTCATCTGCTTGCGTTTATACTTATCCTTTATATCTACTAAGACAATTTCTGGTAAATGTACATTCGTATAACGTTTACGCAACTCTACTAGGCCATACTTGTCTTGATTAGCATTATAGTAAGTCTCCAAACTAGGTGTTGCAGACCCCATCAATACTTTAGCACCGTGTTGCTTTGCTAAAACTACAGCACAATCCCTTCCATGGTAGCGAGGTGCTGGATCATGTTGTTTATAATTTTGCTCTTGCTCTTCATCAATTACTACAAATTGTAAATTATTGAATGGTAAAAAGGCCGAAAGACGTGTACCAATTACAATCTTCGACTTTTCTGATTGATTTAACACCTGATCCCAAACCTCTAAACGTTCATTATGGGAATACTTAGAGTGATACACTGCCACTTTATTTCCAAAGTAATTGGTTAATCGCTGTACCAATTGCGTTGTCAACCCTATCTCTGGCAATAAGAACAGTACCTGTCCTTCTTGTGCTAAGTATTTTTCTATTAATTTAATATATACTTCTGTTTTTCCTGATGCTGTCACTCCATGCAATAATACTACATCCTTATGCTGGAATGCTTGTTCGATTTCCCATTGAGCTTTTAACTGCTCGTCATTCAATTCGACAACATCCTGTGTTGCATCACCAAAAATTACACGATCTTGATTCAAATAATACTCCTCAAAAACACCTTTATCCAACAATGCTTTTAATACCGCATTCGTCGTCTCAGACTCCTCCATCAACTGTTTTGCTGTTATTGGTTTTTTGGTCACAGCATTCATTTGAAAATACTTTAAGATCATCTCCCTTTGCTTCTCAGCTCGAGAGACCTTTCCCATCAAATCAGCTAAACCATTCTCTTCAATATATTGTTCTGCTAATTTGATGTAACGTATTTGTTTCGGTTTATATTTTTCAACCATCTCTTCTTGTAGAAAGATCACCCCTTTTTCTAAAAGGGAATGAATAATTGGAAAAACCTTCTTCTTGTTGAGAATAGCAATAATCTCTTCAATTTTTAAGATAGCTTGAGATTGCAATGCTTCAAAAATCAAATACTCTGAATCATTTAACTCATCTGTTTGAATTGTTGTTTTATCGTTGTACTGCACCAAAGTTTCATTTTCCAAAAGCAAACGAGAAGGCATTGCACAGCGATAAACTTCCCCAATCGTACACATATAATATTCTGCCATCCACTTCCATAAGTCTATTTGCTTTTGAGTAACCACTGGAGACAAATCAATGATTTCATTGATCTCCTTCGCTTGATACAACTGAGGTAGGCGATTGTGCTTTTCAATAACCAACGCCGTATACACTTTCGTTTTACCAAAAGGTACAGCCACACGCATACCTACTTGGATAAAAGCGTACTCAGTTTCACTAACCTGATAAGTAAATGTTGGCTCTAAAGCCAATGGAATAATAACCTCAACGAAATAATACATCTCTCCTTTTTAATACGTTTCACAAAGATAATCCTTTCAATTTAACTCTATACCACACCATTCAATTAGCTCTAATTAATCACAATTTTATCATTACACCTATTTCCTGTATTGATCACTTTGGTCAGTTTAAATAAGGCTTCCGTAGATTATTCATAATTAAGAAGGTATTCCCAAATAAAACCTCCTAAATACTAAAACAGAAACAAAAAAGAAGGTTGTTTGCTATTAAGCCCAACAACCTTCTTTCTGATTTATTTCTATAAAACTATTCTACTTTTCAAAAGGAATCCATTATACCTAAAAGATAAAAACAACCTAGCCCTAACTAGATCAGCCCCTTTATTTTAGTCATAAGTAATTCATATCATTTTCCGATCTGATATTCTGCTTGATTTTAACTAATTTACTTATTTCAGTAAATCAGCAGCATTTGGAGCCGCCTTTTGTTCTTCGGTAGCATAAACCCATTCATATTTTTTGAAACCAAAAAGATTAGCAATCAAATTACTTGGAAACACAACTACAGCATTATTATAAGAAGTGATAGAAGCACTAAGAAATCTGCGTCCTGCTGCTATTTGTTCCTCACAGTCCATAAAGGCGTAATTCAATTGTGAAAACTGAGCATTAGACTTCAGCTCAGGGTAATTTTCTACTTGTACTAACAACTGCTTCAATGCTGCACTTGCCTCTTCAGGGTTCAAATAAGGATTATCAACTGCTGTTGCTACTACCTGTGAACGCAAAGAGGTAATTTTCTCCAATAAGTCTTGTTCAAAAGACATATATTTTTTCACTGTAGCTACAAGATTTGGTATTAAATCAGCTCGCTGCATAAACAATGCATCTAAAGATGATATCGCATTTTGTATTTGGTTTTTTCGTTTAGCCAAGCTGTTGTAGGCTGATACCATTATAAACAACTTAGATTCAAATGAAAAAGTAATCAAATTGTTTGGAAAGAGAACTATCAAGGTATCTACCTTTTCTACACCTAATGAATATACACTTAAAAAAATAAATCTGGTTCATACAAAAAATAAGACCACTAACTGTAGCTAGTAGTCTTTAGTATATACATTCCAAATGGTAATTGATAGTAAATACAATCACTTAGTTTGCTTTTATCCAGGTCTGAGTACGTCCTAAGAGAGAAAACCCAACATAGCCTCTAACATCTAATTTATCCTTTCCATTCAATTTAGCAGCACATTTATACTGCTTTCCACTTTCAGGATCTGTTATTTTTCCTCCTGTATATTCTCCTTCTTTTTTCTCGAGTCCTTTGATAATTACTAACCCTTCAATTGGTTTACCTTTTTCATCTCCTTCGCAATTATCACAAGTAGGATTAGGTTTACTTGGATTCAGTAATTTAATTACCTTACCATAATATTTGCCCCCCTTTTCATAGATTTCTACAATAGATTTTTCTTTACCTGTATTGTCGTCAATTGTCTTCCACTTACCTACAATCTCCTGTGCTTGTATCGTGCACACCGCAGTAAGCGTCACTGCTAATGTCATTAGAAAGTTTTTCATAATTATATGTTTTGGTTTAAGGTTTATAACCAAATATAACTATTTTTTTGACTTAAGTTTACTTATTGCCAAATTTAATTCAAAACCCAGCAATAAAATCATACAGTTAATCCACAAGTAAAACATTACCACTAACAAAGTACCTATCGACCCATACAATTCATTATATCTCGCAAATCGCAAAACATATACTCCAAAAAGAAAGGAAGTCAGGATATAAAGAATGGTGGTAAAAACAGAACCTATAGAAATAAACGAAACCTTCATGGTTTCTTTAGCACCAAACTTATACAAAATAGACGTTGTCAAGAGTACTATTAAAAGCAAAAAAACACTTCTAGACCACTGTATCAATGTATTATCTATCTCGAATTTAAACATCAATACCTCTAAACCTACATAAACAGCAACAGAAAATATTAATAAGAAGGCTAAAAGTACAGAAAGTACTAAGGCTACTAAATATTGACGAACAATATTACGAGAGATTGTAATATGGTAAGATGATTCAAATCCACCAATAATAGCAAATACACCATTAGTCATTAAAAATATTGATAGCAAAAACCCAGAAGACAACAAGGACTTATAACTATTGCTCATAATATCAGCTAAGGTGGACTCTACTGCATCAAAAGTCGTTGGAGGTACTGAATCCGCAACAAACTGCATAAAATCTGCCTGGAAATTATCTACGGGGATATACGGTATCAAATTCAATATAAATAACGCGAATGGAAATAATGCCATAAAAAAACTAAAAGCAATCGAACCAGCTCGATAAGAAAAAGCTCCTCTAACAATACCTACCACATATAATTCAACTAAGTCATAAAGTGAATATCCTTCCAAGAAAGAAAACTTTATACCTTTTAAAAAAGCCACTAACTGACTTATCACAGGTATTCGTTCTAACCTATCCTCAATACTTTTTGACATGTTATTTATACTTTATTTATCAAAGGTACTATTTAATTTCCTATCAACCATAGTGAGTTATCCCACATGTTTATCATACTATTAAGCTTTAAAAAAAGCTATTGAAAGAAAGAAAAATCAATTTAGTATTGGTTTTCTTTCTTTCAAAAGTTATTAATCCTACATCATTCTTTTAGAACTAGACAATTCAACCAAATTATAGATTATTCTTCTACAACTGCTTTTAAACTTAGATCTAAATTGTGTACAGAATGTGTCAATGCACCTGAAGACACATAATCTACACCACATAACGCATATTCCCTAACTGTAGTATGATCAATGTTTCCTGAAGACTCCGTTTGACATTGATTACCGATTAAAGCAACAGCTTCTCTTGTCATAGCATAGTCAAAATTATCTAATAAAATACGGTGTACATTATCACAAGCTAAGATCTCTTTAACTTCAGCAATACTTCTAGCTTCCACTATTATCTTTAAATCTCTATTCGTCTCATTTAAATACTGATTAGTCTTTGCGATCGCTTCTCTAATACCTCCCGCAAAATCAATATGATTATCCTTCAACATAATCATGTCATATAAAGCAAAACGATGGTTTCCACCACCACCGATCTTCACTGCCCATTTCTCAATAGCTCGAATACCAGGGGTAGTTTTTCGCGTATCTAAAATAGTGGTATTCGTTCCTTCTAACAATTGGGCAAAAGATCTCGTCTTCGTCGCAATAGCACTCATTCGTTGCATAGCATTCAACACTAAGCGCTCAGCCTTTAAAATAGCTTGAGAGTTACCTGTTATATACAAAACTATATCGCCTACCTCAACAGGTGTCCCATCTTCTATACAAACCTCTACTTCTAAACTAGGATCTACAAAAGCTAATACTTGCTTGGCAAACTCAACCCCCGCAATAATACCTTCTTCCTTCACCAACAATTTAGCTTTTCCACTAGCAGTAGCCGGAATACAAGCTAAAGAGCTATGATCACCATCGCCTACATCTTCGCGGATAGCATTACTAATAATGATATCTAATTCTTTCTGAAATTGTTCTGCTGTTATCATATAAAAAAAATTTGCGATGCTAAAATAAGAAATGTAAATACATTCCCTATTTATTACATCGCAAAGTATATTGATTTCAAGTTTTTAATTATCCTATAACAACCCCTAGTAATCTATAAAACTCCTTCAAAATAGCAGGATGTCCTGGCCATGCTGGAGAAGTAACTAAGTTGCCATCTACTACTGCTTTATCAGCTCCAACTTCTTCGTAATGTCCTCCTGCAACTGTAATATCAGGTCCTACTGCTGGATAAGCTGTCAGCTTTCTTCCTTGTAGCACGCCGGCAGGAGTCAATACCTGAATACCATGGCAAATCGCAGCAACTGGTAAATTCTGAGCAAAGAAATACTTGACAAAATCGATAACCTTTGCATTCAAACGGATATATTCTGCCGAACGCCCTCCACAAATATATAACCCTTGATAGTCGGCTTCATTCACATCGTCGAAAGATTTATTAATCACAAAATTATGCCCTCTCAACTCGGCATAAGTTTGATATCCTACAAAATCGTGTACTGCCGTAGCGATAACCTCCCCTTTTTTCTTCCCAGGACAAACTACATCTACTTCAACACCAATCGAAAGTAAAGCCTGATAAGGAACCATTACTTCATAATCTTCAACGAAATCGCCTGCAAGCATTAAAACTCTTTTTGCCATAATAATATTTTTTAGATTAGTAATACTCCCCTAAAATACTATTTTTATTTCATGTACTTGTTAAGAAGATATGAAAACTATCACTCTAACCACAAATAGCTATCTGCTCTTTCCTACACAAATTGACCAAACTAAAACAAATACCTATATATCAAACAACTTATCCACTCTATTCAAAGGGAATACAAAATATCTTTAGTACTTTTATAGAAAACTAAATAAACACAACAATGAAAAAATTAATCGCTTTGGCCATTTTAGTTGCATCAACAATTAGCTGTAACCAAAAACAAACACCCCCTACAACAGTGACAATCGAAGATGCTTATACATTAGAAATTCCTAGTAACCTTGCACCTATACAAGAACTTTTTCCTGGTGCGGATCTTCAATACGGAAATACCTATCTACAAACCTACTTGATTGGAAAGAAAAGCGTAAAAGCACAAACAAGTAATTTCCAAGCATTCGTAGATCAATCTTTAGCTTTATACAACAAAAGACCTAATTATGAAATTGTCAAAAAAGAAGATGTAACTATAAACGGGATAAAAGGGCAACAATACGAATTAAAAATGTCTCAAAAAGACGTTTATATGTATATGATCCAAACAATGCTAAATGGGGAAAAAGCAAACTACCTACTTATGGGATGGACAACAAGTCAAAATGCAGAAGTAGAAAGTCAAAAAATAAAAGAGACGATAAATACCTTTAAGGAATTATAATATTTTAATAAATATTTACCGATTAAAAATACACAAAACACATAATTATCGTACCTTTATACATAATTTATTTCACATAAATACTTTTGTTTAACTTAAAATAATTAATTATGAAAGGATTAAAAACTGTATTTGCATTAGCGATAGCTACAGTAATGTTTGTCTCTTGTGGAGATAAAAAACAAGATAAAGCATCTCAAGCAGAAGCTCCTACAACTGAGGCTAAAGCTGAAAAAGAAGAAACAGTTAGAATTTTAATCACGGGTGATGACCAAATGAAATTCAACAAATCAGAAATTAAGGTTCCTGTGGGTAAAAAAATCAAACTAACACTTAAACATGTTGGTAAGATGGATAAAAATGTAATGGGACACAATTGGGTGTTACTAAAACCAGGCACTGATATGACTGCATTCGCTGAACAAGCTGCTAAGGCATCAGCTACAGATTATATCCCTGCTAGCGAAAAAGACAATGTAGTTGTTCATACAAAAACTTTAGGAGGTGGTGAATCAGATACAATCGAATTTACAATCACTGAAGCTGGAACTTATGACTTCTTATGTTCTTTCCCTGCACACTTCGCTATGATGAAAGGTAAATTAATTGCTGAATAGTAATTAGCTAAAAAAGAATATACAAAGGGTCAGTTTCACGTAAATCTGACCCTTTCTTTTTTATTTACTTAATCTAGATTAATTAATTTTGAGTTTTAAGCCTTCGATGGTTGATTTTAAAAATTAACTATCGTATGTTTGTGTAAATATAATTGCATATACTACAAAAATGAAAAAAATCGTATTATCTCTAGCGGTTATAACTGCTATGACATTTGCATCTTGTGGAAACAAAAATGCTGATAAAACAAACACTGAAACGAAAACAGAAGCTGCTGCTCCAGTAGCGGACGTGACAAACTACAACGTAGTAACAGCTGAGTCTAACATCGACTGGGTTGGAGGAAAAGTATCTGGAAGTAACCATACAGGAACACTAGCTCTTAAAGAAGGTACTGTAAGTGTAAAAGAAGGAAAAGTAGTAAATGGTAAATTCGTAATTGATATGAACTCTATCGTAGTAACTGACCTTAAAGATCCTGAAATGAAAGCTGGTTTAGAAGGACACTTAAAAGGTTCTACTGAAGAGAAAGCTGATCATTTCTTCAACGTATCAAAATACCCAACTGGAACATTCGAACTAACATCTATTACTGATGAAAACGGAAAACAAATCGTAGCAGGAAACTTAACATTAAAAGATGTTACTAATGCTATCTCTTTCCCTGCAGTAGTTACTGTTACTGATGCTGATGTAACAATCGCTTCTGAAGAGTTTAATATTGACAGAACTAAATGGGGAGTTAACTTTAATTCAGGTTCAATCATTAAAGATTTAGCAGGAGACAAAATCATTAAAGATAACATTACTTTAAAAATCAACACAAAAGCTACAAAATAATAGCTTAGCGTTAACTGTTATATTGAGTTGATTATCATACTCAACAGTAGAAAAGCCCTTGTCCTAGGATAAGGGCTTTCTTTATCGGTGTAATTTCACAAGAAATGGATAATTTTGTACTTAATAGTAAAATTCAATCTACCCTATTAGAAATAAGAAACTATGAATCATTTTGACATTATCATAATCGGAGGAGGACCTATTGGAATTGCTTGTGGTATAGAAGCAAAAAAGAACGGACTCTCATATCTTATAATTGAAAAAGGATGTTTGGTTAACTCATTGTTCAACTATCCTGTCAATATGCAATTCTTTTCTTCTTCAGAGTTATTAGAACTAGACAATATTCCTTTTATCAGCAAAGAGAATAAACCGCGACGCAGTGAAGCATTAGAATACTACAGACGAGTTGTAACTACGCACTCCTTAAATATTCACTTATTTGAGACGGTAGTCAATGCTAAAAAAAACAAAGAAGACGTATTTCAAATTACAACGACAAAGGAAAACTATACAGCAAAAGATGTCATTATTGCAACAGGGTTTTATGATATTCCTAATCCGTTAGACATTCCCGGAGAAAATCTACCAAAAGTATCACACTACTACACGGATCCTCATTACTACGCTGGTATGGATGTAGTTGTAGTAGGAGCTAGTAATTCGTCTGTAGATGCAGCCCTAGAATGTTACAGAAAAGGTGCAAAAGTTACAATGGTTATAAGAGACAATGAAATTAGCTCTCATGTCAAATATTGGGTAAAACCAGATATTGAGAACCGTATCAATGAAGGGAGCATTACTGCACTATTCAATAGTAATTTAAAAGAAATAACAAAAAATTCAGTAGTTATTGACAACAATAACACAGAAATAACAATAAAAAACGATTTTGTTCTTGCACTTACGGGATATCGTCCTAACTTTGTGTTTTTAGAACAATTAGGAGTTACCCTATCAAAAGATAATAATCAAACTCCTACTTACAATACAGAAACTATGGAAACAAATGTGACGAACTTATATTTAGCAGGTGTAGTATGCGGTGGTCTAAACACGCACACTTGGTTTATTGAGAATTCTAGAATTCACGCTGTTACCATTCTTACCCACATCATCTCCAAATATCGATATTGTCGATTTTAGGACTTACATTCCTTACACACCCCTTTAGCTACAACGTCTATATCATCAAGCTGAAAACCAATTGGTACTTCAATTTTGGGAATAGATACTTGTGTTAAGCAGATTGTTTTTTTACAATTCCTACACACAAAATGTAGATGAGTATCGTGATGATGTTCTTCATCACATTCCTGAGCACATAACGCATATTGAGTAACATTATTTGTTGTAATACTGTGAAGTAATCCTTTGTTCTCAAAGGTCTTCACTGTTCTATATATCGTCACTCGATCAGATTGTTCAAAACTTGCCTCTATATCCGCAAGAGAAACAGCTCCTTTTTGTTTTTTAAGAAACTTAAAAACTAAAATACGCATTGCTGTTGGATTAATCTTCTTTGCAGTTAATTCCTGTTCTATACTCATTATTACCTATTTTGTTTTACTAACAAAGATAAGCATTGTTTATCAATCGAATTGTACCTTACCCTTAACATTATATTAGCTTAAATATATTTAAAAAAATACACAATAAAGAACCCTGTTTTATTATTAAACTAAAAAATAAAAACATATATTTATTTTTTCACAATAATAAAACTAATAAAATAACAAAAGTGAATAGTAAATTAATCGGAAGCACATTAATTATTGCAGGAACAGCTATAGGTGGAGGAATGCTTGCAATGCCAATTATATCCTCAGGAGTAGGCTTTTTCGTCATTACGGGTATAATGCTACTTATATGGTTAGCCATGTGCTATACAGCTATACTTCTAGTTGAAACCTATAGAGACCACTCTCCAGAAGACGGATTAAATACAATGGTTATGCGTTACTTAGGTAAAGCAGGACAATACATAACTGGAATAAGCATGCTTACGCTAATGTATGCCCTTGTTTGCGCTTATATCGCAGGTGGTTCTGATATTATCAAACTTAATATAGACAATTGGCTAGGAACAGATTTACCTCCTAGAGTTATAGCTATAGGATTTACACTGGTATTCGGAGGAGTAGTTGCTTTAGGAGCAAAAGTAGTTGATGTAACGACAAAATGGATATTCATGACCAAACTAATCTTCCTTTTTATCGTTATCCTTTTTATGTTTGGCTTCGTTAAACTTGACAACTTATTAAGTCTACCGATAGAAAAAGCCTTAGTTTTTTCATCTATACCGATTATTTTTACATCATTCGGTTTTCACATCGTCGTTCCTAGTATGGTGAATTACCTTAAGGGTGATCTCAAATTACTAAAAAAAGCTTTTATATATGGTAGTATATTGCCTTTGATTGTCTATGTTATTTGGCAAATATCAATTCTCGGAAGCGTGGATCAACAATCCCTATTCAGTATTATCAATGAAAACAAAGGCCCTTCAGGCCTAATTAAAGCAGTTAAAGGAATAACAACATCCAAATGGGTTAATATCCCACTAAACGTCTTCTTTGCAGCTGCTCTCTTAACATCATTCTTAGGCGTTGCATTAGCTTTATTTGATTACATCAAAGACTTATGTAAAAAGCAAAAGTATATAAACAACCCTGTCGCTACATATTTGATTACATTTATCCCGCCACTTTTATTTGTATTCTACTATCCTGATGGATTTATTATTGCTTTAGGATACGCTGCTATATCTGTGGTAATTACTTCTCTATTCATTCCTATTTTTATGTATATAAAAGTTAAAAAGACTAGAGGTGAAAAATTAACCATTGGACAAAAAATAGCTTTTATCGCTATTCTACTCTTTGGGGTAAGTATTTTGATTATTCAAACTTTAATGACTATAGGGGAATTACCCGTACTTGACTAACACAAACAAAAACTCACAACATTTAAAATATAGAAAAATGCAGAAAATTATCGGAAGTATTCTAATTGTAGCAGGAACTACTATTGGAGCAGGAATGTTAGCCATGCCCATTATCTCGGCCAATGTAGGTTTTACCTTTATGACATTTATTCTGTTCTGTATTTGGTTTGCTATGTATTATACTTCTATTCTATTAGTAGATGTTTATAAATACAACTCTCCAAGTGACGGGCTAAATACCTTAACTTTCAAATACCTAGGCAACACTGGAGCGATCGTTACTGCTATTAGTATGTTGACGCTTATGTATGCCTTAGTTAGTGCCTATATTACTGGGGGAGGCGACATCTTGCGCACCAATCTAGAACAATGGCTAGGTAAAGATATATCAGCTGAATTATCCGCTGTGCTGTTCGCCTTGTTATTTGGTGGCATTATTGCATTCGGAACAAAGATCGTTGACTTAGGTACAAAAGTCGTTTTTTCAATCAAACTAATATTCTTGTGTATTGTGATTGGACTATTATTGCCTAAAATAGAAACGCAATATTTAGCTTATATGCCGAACAATAGTATCCCTGTGTTGGCAACTATACCTGTTATCTTCACTTCTTTTGGCTTCTATGTGGTAATACCAACATTAGTAAAATACTTAGAAGGAAACACTAAGCAACTCAAGTTAGTTTTCTTCATAGGGAGTATACTTCCTCTACTATTATACCTTATATGGGAATTAACCATATTAGGTAATATAAATGAAACAGTCTTTAGTCGTATAATCGAAGAAAACACAAAATTAGAAGGGTTATTAAAAGCTATACAACAAATAGAAAACTCAAGTATCGTAAAAACGGCTTTCAATATTTTTGCTAGTGCTGCCATTCTTACTTCGTTTTTGGGGGTATCAATGGCACTTAAAGATTACATCAAAGACTTAGGTAAAAACAAACCCTTAATTCATAATAATACTAGTGCTATTTTACTAACATTTTTACCTCCTATTGGGTTTGCACTATTCTATCCTGATGGGTTTATTATTGCCTTAGGTTATGCCTCTATTTCGTTAGTTGTTCTTGCATTAGTAATGCCAATGCTTATGCTAACAAAAGCACAAAAAGAGGCAGGAATAACTCCTCCTTTTACCCAAAAAATTACTTTTAGCTATTTATGGATACTCACCATCTTAATTATATTATTGCAAATTTTAATGGCTATTAATGTTATTCCCGCATAGTAAGAACTTAAAAACAAAAAGCTGTATCGTAATTGATACAGCTTTTTTTATTTTACTTCGATAGAATATATCTCACAACTTGCTCTGCAGAGTTTAACCCAAATAATGCTGGCATCCAACTATTTGTACCAAAAAAAGACTTTTTAAAATTAGTACCATCTGTCATTTTTAAGCTACTCTCGTCTGGTTTCTCCGTCGAAAACACCGCTTTAACACCAGATGAAATACCTTCTTTCTTTAAGCGTTTTCTGATCTGCTTTGCTAATGGACAAACATCTGTTTTACTAATATCCTTTACAACAATCTTATTAGCCATCATTTTTCCTCCTGCTCCCATAGCACTGATTACTTTCACTTTTTTACGCTTAGCGGCTAAAATCAAATTGATTTTCGGAGTAATACTATCTATACAATCTAACACATAATCAAAATCTCCTGTTACAATCTCATGTGCACGCTCAGGTGAAACAAATTCTTCTATACGTACTAAGTTTAGTTCTGGATTAATATCCATCAATCGATCTCCAACAATCTGAACTTTTGGCTGACCAATGGTAGAATGCAATGCTGGTAACTGTCTATTTATATTTGTGATATCAACAGTATCTCCATCTACAATGGTCATATTTCCAACACCTGCGCGTGCTAAAAACTCTGCCGCAAATGACCCTACTCCTCCTAATCCTACAACTAATACTTTTGCATTCTTTAATTTTTCCAATCCTTCTTCTTTAAAAAGTAATTCTGCTCTTTCTTGCCAAACTGCCATCTATTCGATTTTTTGTATCAATCTAAGACTGATGTTATTTATTAAAAACTGTTTTATAATTCTGTTCTATCGTCGCTTCAATTGTTTTATCTAATGATATAGCTACCTCGTAAACCTCAGCTATTGTGATCTCTTTCGCCTCATCAGTTTCCAAGAACACTTGTGTTTTAGGTACCTTGACAAAGGTATTTCTCAAGCCTTCATTATTAATCAAATGCTTTCCAAACGAAAGATAAAAACCATGCTTCCAAAGACTTTCTGCTACTTGTTCTTTTTTATTAAAACCATGTATAATCAAAGGCACAGAGATATTCAATGCTTTCTTGATAGCGATTACTTCTTGAAAAGCAGAAACGACGTGCAAAACTACTGCTTTTTTGTACTTTTCTGCAAGTAGTAATTGCTTCTTAAACACTTCTACTTGAAGATTTAACGAAATATTGATTTTCTTATCGATACCACATTCTCCTAATGCTAAACAATTAGCCGCTTGTAGTTGTCTCTCTAATAAAACTAACTCCTCCCCTATTGTCTCCTCTTTAATATACCAAGGATGAATACCTACTGAATAAGCAGGTAATGTATCGTCTAAAGTAGTAGGATATTGATTAACAATCTGTATTCCTTCTGACTGTCCTTTGAAATAATGGGTATGTATATCAACTTTCATATATACGAAGATAAAAAAAAGCCCCTAACTAGCTACAGCTAATTAAGGGCTTTATATCGGAGAGATGACTAACTATTTTAATCCAGCTAAACTGTGTTCAATAGTAGCTATTTTAGCTAAAGCATCAGCTTCTTTCTTTCTTTCGTTCTCAATAACCTGAGCAGGTGCACCATTTACAAACTTCTCATTTGACAATTTCCCCTGTACAGATTTCAAGAATCCTTTTAAGTAATTCAACTCATCTTCTAACTTAGCAATTTCCTCTTCTAAGTTTACACTTCCTGTCACAGGAATAAAGTATTCGTTTGATTTCACACGGTAAGATAAAGCTCCGCTTACTTGATCCGTTACATACTCAATAACTACAACATTACCCAACTTAGAGATAATACTGTCAAAGTAAACAGATGACTTTTCATTATTGATAACTTTTAAATCAATCGCTTCTTTGAACGAAATATTTTTATCTTTTCTGATCGTACGAATTCCAGCAATAACTTCAGTAGCGAAATCAAAATCTTTAATCAGATCTTCATCAAATGATTTCAGCTCTGGCCAAGAAGATACTGTTAAAGCATTTGCTGCTGTACGCTCATTAATATGTTGCCAAATCTCTTCTGACAAGAATGGCATAAATGGATGTAACAGCTTCAGATTAGCTTCTAATAACTCAATGGTCTTGTCAAAAGTAGCTTTGTCAATTGGTTGTTGGTATCCCGGTTTGATCATTTCTAAGAACCAAGAACAGAAATCGTACCATACTAATTTATAGATAGCCATTAACGCATCTGAAATTCTGTATTTATCGAAGTGATCTTCTATCTCTACTAAGGTCTTTTGAAGTTTAGCTTCATACCACTGTAATGATACTTTAGCAGATTCTGGTTGCTCTAAAGTTTCAGACACTTCCCAACCTTTGATTAGACGGAATGCATTCCATACTTTATTAGTAAAAGCTTTACCTTGAGCACACAATTCCTCGTCAAACATAATATCATTACCCGCTGACGCAGACAACAATAAACCTACACGTACACCATCAGCACCAAACTTATCGATTAGTCCTAATGCATCAGGAGAATTTCCTAATGATTTAGACATCTTACGACGCTGTTTATCTCTAACGATACCTGTAAAATATACATTCGTGAAAGGTTGCTTACCTGTATACTCATACCCAGCCATTATCATACGTGCTACCCAGAAGAAAATAATGTCTGGTCCGGTCACTAAATCATTTGTTGGATAGTAGTAGTTATAATCTTTATTATCAGGTTGTGAAATTCCATTGAATACAGACATTGGCCAAATCCAAGATGAGAACCATGTATCTAGTGCATCTTCATCTTGTGTTAAATCAGCAATTGTCAATGCAGCATTGCCAGACTTTACTTTAGCTAACTCAACAGCAGCTTCCTTAGTCTCAGCAACTACGAAATCCTCTTTTCCTGGCCCATAATAGAACGCAGGTATCTGGTGTCCCCACCACAACTGACGAGAAATATTCCAATCGCGGATATTCTCTAACCAACTTCTATATGTATTATTGTATCTACTAGGATATAATTTTACTTCTTCCGTCTCTAATACAGCTTCAAGTGCTGGTTTTGCTAATTCCTCCATTTTAAGGAACCACTGATCTGAAAGTCTTGGCTCAATAACAGCTTTTGTACGCTCAGAAGTACCAACGTTGTTTACGTAGTTTTCTACTTTCTCTAAGGCTCCTATTTCTTGTAACTCTGTTTCGATTTCTTTACGAACCACAAAACGATCTTTACCAGCATAGTGTAATCCTAGTTCATTAAGCGTCGCATTTGCATTAAAGATATCAATGATCTCTAAATTATGTCTTTCTCCTAAATCCTTATCATTTACATCGTGTGCAGGAGTCACTTTTAAACACCCTGTTCCAAACTCCATATCTACATACTCATCAAAGATGATAGGAATAACTCGATTGCAGATAGGCACTATAGCTTTCTTACCCTTTAAATGTGCATAGCGTTCATCATTTGGATTAATACAAATAGCCGAATCACCCAAGATAGTCTCTGGACGAGTAGTAGCAATCACTAAAAACTCTTCACTTCCTTCAATCTGATACTTCAAGTGGTATAGTTTACCTTGACGTTCCTCATAGATTACTTCTTCATCTGATAAAGTAGTCAATGCCTCAGGATCCCAATTAACCATACGGTATCCTCTGTAGATTAATCCTTTGTTATATAAATCAACAAAAACTTTTATTACTTGTTCAGACATCTCAGGATCCATAGTAAACTTCGTACGATCCCAATCACAAGAACAACCTAATTTCTTCAATTGATCTAAGATTACACCACCGTACTCTTCTTTCCATTCCCAAGCGTGTGCCAAGAACTCCTCACGAGTCAAATCGTTTTTATTGATTCCCTGCTCTTTCAATTTAGCGACGACTTTTGCCTCAGTAGCAATTGAAGCGTGATCCGTTCCTGGTACCCAACATGCGTTAAGCCCTTTTAAACGTGCACGACGTATTAATACATCTTGTATTGTGTTATTCAACATATGCCCCATATGTAAAACCCCAGTCACATTAGGTGGAGGAATTACAATCGTATAAGGCTCTCTGTGGTCAGGAGTAGAGTGAAAATACTTATTTTCAATCCAATACTGATACCACTTTTGCTCTACTTGCTTCGCGTCAAACTGTGCAGGAATACTCATTCTCTAATAATTTTACTTGTTTTTAACGTTAAATACTCACAAAAAAACCTAAGCTCTTAATTAATTTTAGCTTACTTAAAAAATCACTAAACTTTTTTTTACGTACCTTTGTAACAGCAAAAATAGTTATTACTCGTTAATAATAAAAAAATTAGACTCAAAATGAGCAGTTGATTTTTTGGTTTAAGTGAAATAACTATTCTATATTTTTTTAAAAGTAAATAATTATTAAAACAGAGGTATAATGAAAAAATTTTTAGCCGTTATGGTATTAGTTTTGACAAGTGCAGTTTCATTTGCTCAAAAAGGACCTAAAATCGAATTTAAAGCTGAAAACAATACCATTGATTACGGTACAGTAGAAAGAGGTAAAGACAATGGTCTTAGAACTTTTGAGTTTACTAACACAGGTGACGAAGCATTAATCATTACTGACGTACGTTCAACTTGTGGATGTACAGTTCCTTCAAAACCAACAGAGCCAATCTTACCTGGTCAAAAAGGTAGTATTGAAGTTCAATACAATATGAATGTTGGTCGTATTAGCCGTACAATCACTGTAGAGTCTAATGCTGTAAACTATGTAAACGGTGTAGTTCCATTAAGAATTAAAGGAGAAGTAGTTCCTGCAAAATAATCAGTACTACTTTTATCAAATAAGTAAGCCTTCTCTATCGAGAGGGCTTTTTTGTTTCAATATCTTATACGGCATAAATTCCCCACTTCATATTCTAACTACTCATTTTCAACAACCTACACCTAATTAGCAAGAGCTGTTTACCTATTTACTTCTAATACAATATTTGCATAGAGGCACAAACGTTTAACATCAATTCACACCCTGAAACAATAAAAAACTCCTATACTTCCTCTGAGTTTTATTTAAAAAAATCATGTATCTTTCCGTTAAATGTACTTATGGAAAGTATGCGGATATTTCTCTAACTAGACAACAGATACTTACTTTTAAAAAAGACGGTATCCTACTCTTTATACTTTTCGAAAAATCACTTTTTTACTATTAAATTAGCGATAGAATACTGAATAGGCAGATGTCTTTTTTTAAAAATTAGAAGCCTATTTTTACTCATAGAGTTCTCAAGATATCAGTATTTGTTGCCAAGCTATAGCTATACTTGCAGAATAGGTGCAGTTTAGTAGCCCAGAAGTACGTTCTTGGCAAGGAAAGTGCAAGCATACTACACGTATAGGTCAAGAAAGCAAGGGAAAGCAATGTCTGTGAGTCTATTATCAATTGTAGCAATCTGATCGACTTTAAAAAACAATACGAACTAAAGCTACTAAGTGACAAAATCTACTCTTTAGCGTATGAATAAAATTACATCTACCTAGTTTGACCAAACAAAAAAACACCTTTTTCCCATAATTATTGAAAAAAGGTGTTCTTACTAGCTAATATGCCTTATAAACTTATCACTACAAGTTTGATACTAACGTATCGTACTAATCATTCTTTTATTCTCTAAAAAACTGATTATTAGCAATCGCTTTTTCAAAGTTCTTTATATCTTTTATTTGAACTTTAGACTCGAAACCTTTCAAGTGCTTATCGTGATGAATATCTGAGCCAACAAAGTCAATCATATCTTCTTTCAAAAGATAATTTGCAGCTTCCAAAACATGTCCTCCATAATAACCAGTTGTTGACAATAAATTCATCTGAAACTGACACCCCATTTTTTTCAACTTAGCATACATCGCTGTGTTCTTGTGATAAAAATTATATCGTTCTGGGTGCGCTAAAATAATTTCATAACCTCTTGACTTCAATTGAAACAAAATATCCTGTAACTGAATAGGTGGATTGATGTAAGACATTTCAACAAGTACATAATTATCTTTCAAAGTTAATAAAGCTTCCGACTCTAGACGCTTTAAAAAACTATCGTCCATCATGTATTCAGAAGCTACACGCAAATTAACGGAGCTTGTCAATTCTGGCAAAACCTCAATTGTCTCCTGATGTTTAGCTAAAATAGCTTCTTTATTATTATCCCACACTAAAGGAGTTGTATGTGGAGTAGCAATTGCTTGTTCAAAACCAAGAGATTTCATCGTTGTAATAATATGAGCAGTATCATCTTTGGTTTTTGCCCCATCATCAATACCAAAAAGCAAATGGGAATGAATGTCAACATAGCCAGAAGGAATTAAGTCCTTCAAGACAGGTTTAGATTTAAAAATTGAAAACATAGCTTATTTTTTGTTTACACTAATTCTATCTATTATTAGTAACCACAAAGTTAATAGATATATAGGGAGAGTAATAACTAATTTTTCAGAGGTTATATTCAGTACAACATAAAGTGTCAATGAAATCAATAAAAATAAACGGATACGCTTTTTCCAAACAGCCTTATGTTTTATAAACGGAAATAGTAAAAGTAACGGATTACACAGTAATAAAATAGTATTATACTGCACTTCCTCATGTAGTGAATAAAAATTCACAAATAGAAAAAACACACCAAATACACCAACCACTATTAATAGTATAGAACGAACTTGTCTAAACTTATAGGCTAAAAAAGCCAATCCTAAACATAAAAGACTAAAAACAAGATATGAATCCCACCATGCTGCTACGCCTTTCTTTGACTGATCAGCCGCGAATATGGTAAGCTTTTCCTTTACTATTGGTTTCCCCTTAATAATGGTTACATCAAGTCCTTTCATATATTTATCCGGTAAAAACTGTTTCGCATTTTTTTGATCAATAGCAGACCCTAAGATCATATTGATTCCTAACTTCAACAAATAGCTATCGCCTAGGTAAGAATTCAATACTTCGCGATAGGTGTATTGATTCTCGGGGATATCAACAGTTACTGCAGTACCACTATCAGCATTGACAATATCAACAACCTTTGTCGTACAGTTTTGATTAATAAACTTATAAACGTAGTATTTATTCTCTTCTTCCAGAGACTCATTTAAACTCTTCCAAACTTTATTCTTTTGATCTGAAGTTAGCGCTAACTTCTGCTCATACACACTTCTATTGTCATAAACATAATTCGCAATGAAATTCCTCATCGTCGTATAATCCGCAAAATACAACATATCACCCTTGATAAAACGCAAGCCAAAATTAGGCGTTGCAAAATCAAACATACCAAAATTATACACGCGATCGATACCTTGACTAGGATCAGACACACGTATAGCAGTATGTCCAAAGAGTTCGTGTAGCATAGGCCCTGTGCCAATCGTCAGTACGCTAACATCCGCATAATCGGAAAGTTGACGTGACTCCACCTGTCCCACACTGATTTGAATACTAAATAAAAAAACTAAAAGAGAATATAATATATGTTTCATTTCTAAAATTTTCATGTACAAGTACAATTTCCAACTCATACAAATATCACACTATTTTTCAGAGAATACCTAATGAATAATCATAGAATTAATAATATTAAAAGTCATAACAATTCAAAAACACATGCCTATCAACATGATTATCAACCACCTATAACTCAACCTACCAAGATCACTACTTTCAATACTTATTGTATATTACACCTAACACATTAGGTATTATAACGCTTAGTCTAAATTTCTTTATAATTTTTAGCGAATAGACTTCAATTAATAATTGTGTTAAGAATAGCCAAGACGTCACAACTTAAAAGTATAATTGATACATTTGTAAGTACAATTACCATCGTTTAAAAAGGTAAATACTCAAATAAAGTCTAAACAAAATGAAAAAACACATTCCCAATATTATTACATTATTAAACCTACTATCCGGGTTAATCGCTTGTATTTATGCATTCGATGACAATATTCAAATGGCATTTTTTTGGGTATGCATTGGAATATTCTTCGACTATTGGGATGGATTTGTAGCTAGAATTTTGAATGTAAAAAGTGAAATGGGATTACAATTGGACTCTTTAGCAGATATGGTAACGAGTGGAGTTGTACCAGGGTTAGTTGTTTATAAAATGTTAGCTAATATTCAGGAAAATCAAGAAATTTATAATCTAACGCCTGAAACATACTATATGGGAGTTGTTCCTTATTTAGGTTTTATCATAACACTAGGAGCAGCACATCGATTGGCTAAGTTCAATATTGACACTAGACAAACAGATTCTTTCATTGGCCTACCAACACCAGGAAACGCACTATTTATTCTTAGCCTGCCGATGATTATCAATACCACTTCATCAGAATTCTTGATTAACACTATCAGCAATCCTTATGTATTAGTAGTGATAAGTCTATTAAGTGCCTACATCATGAATGCAGAGCTACCACTATTTTCTTTAAAGATTAAGCCTAATAATTTAGGTGCATTCAAGCTACAGTTAGTATTCATCATATTATCCATAGTGTTACTAATTGCGTTAAAATATATCGCTATACCACTTATCATATTACTTTATATTTTCTTATCGATCGGTAAGAACTTAAGTACTAGCAAAGCATAACAAAAAAAATATATAATAAAGAGGGATTATTCGAATAGGATAATCCCTTTTTTGTTTTAATAGAGTAACAATTCAAACAAATACAACTTTCACCTTTACTTTTCAAAGTACAGTTTGAGACAAAAAACACCTAATTGGTATAATTATTGATATCTATTATATAACTTTTTTTTCATACTACTTTTTTAGCCCTACAGATCCCCCCTTTCCTGTAGGGCTATTATTTTACCGTCTATTTAAAAAACTAAAAGACAAACAATTAAACCAAAAATCACTCCATACACCGTCCCTTAAAACCACGCTAAACTTATCTTATTTTTATCACATACTACACAAATAAAAAATAGCAAATCATCAAACTTTAACTATAATAAAAACATTAAGTATGCATTAAGTTATTTTTTTTTATATTTTTAACCAAATTAATACTATACGACATGTTTAAGAATTTAGACCCCACAATTATTGCCTTTGCTTTTTATTTAGCAATTGTATTAGGAATTGGTATTGTAGCTTATTTACGTACAAAAAACTTTGATGATTACATTTTAGGAGGAAGAAGTTTTGGTCCTTTAGTAACAGCTCTTTCAGCTGGAGCATCTGACATGTCAGGATGGTTGCTTATGGGATTACCTGGAGCTATTTATCTTTCAGGTTTATCACAAAGCTGGATTGCAATTGGATTAATCATTGGAGCATACTTCAACTGGAAATTAGTAGCAGGTCGATTAAGGGTTCATACCGAAATCAACAATAACGCATTAACCTTACCTGATTTTTTCCACAATCGATTTGGAAAAGACGGTCAATTGGTCAAAACAGTATCAGCTATTACCATTTTGATATTCTTCATTATATACTGTGCTTCTGGTATGGTAGCTGGAGCACGCTTATTCGAAGCGCTATTCCACATGACATACCTAAATGCATTAATTTTAGGGGCTGTTGCTACTATTCTTTACACATTCATTGGAGGATTCTTAGCAGTGAGTTGGAGTGATACAATTCAGGCTACTTTAATGTTGTTTGCTTTAATCTTAACACCCGTAATGATTGTTATGTATATGGGAGGATGGGATGCCATTACATCTTTCACTACGGAAGCTGCACTTGCACGTAATATTCCCTATACAAGTTTGACACATAAAGTAGGTTTTGTAGCTATTATTAGTGCTGCTGCATGGGGGTTAGGATATTTTGGTCAACCTCACATATTAGCTAGGTTTATGGCTGCTGACAGTGTAAAGACAATGAAAAAAGCTAGACGTATAGGTATGACATGGATGATACTGTGTCTAGGTGGAGCAGTTACTATTGGATATTTAGGAATTAGCTATTTCTACAAACATCCAGAAGTTGCGGGTGTTGTTTCTGAAGACAGTGAAAAAATCTTCATTGAGTTAATCAAACAACTATTTAACCCTTGGATTGTTGGTATTTTATTATCAGCTATTCTAGCAGCTGTGATGAGTACATTAAGTGCACAATTACTAATGTCATCGAGTACATTAACACAAGACTTCTATAAAGCATACTTCAGAAGATCAGCAAGTCAAAAAGAACTTGTATGGACAGGAAGATTAGCAGTATTAGTAATTGCAGCAATAGCAATTGTCATAGCATTGGATCCAGACAGTAAGATCTTAGCTTTAGTTGCACATGCTTGGGCGGGATTTGGTGCTGCATTTGGACCAGCTATTTTATTTACACTATTCTGGAGAAAGACTACTGGTATGGGAGCATTTGCAGGAGTATTAGTAGGAGCTATTACAGTTATTTTATGGCCTATCATGTTTGGAGATGAATTATATGAAATCATACCTGGATTTGCATTCAGTGCATTAGCCATCTATTTAGTATCTAATTTCGGAAAACAAGCTTCTGCCGAAATGATTGAAAAATTCGACAAAGCAGACGCGATTTATCACGAAGAGAAATAATCAAGATATTTCATTAAAAACCTTAAGCTAGCCTTATCCATTCTAATAGATGAATAAGGCTAGTTTTTTTGTCTATTGTTAATACAAGATAAACATTGTACATACAAATGTAAACCAATAACTTTGCACGTCATTAATACAAGATACCGTGCCTAAATTAAACTCCCATCCAATATACAATACACAGTTTATGCTTGTTTGCCTAAGCTCACTATTGTTTTCTGCTAGTTTTAATATGTTGATTCCTGAATTACCAGATTATCTATCAAGCTTAGGAGGAGCTGAATACAAAGGGTTAATTATAGGTTTATTTACCATCACAGCAGGTATCTCTAGACCCTTCAGTGGCAAACTAACAGATAAAATAGGAAGAGTACCAATCATGGCTATTGGGTCGATAGTTTGTTTTGTATGTAGTTTACTATACCCAATACTTACTTCTGTATCAGGTTTTCTATTTTTGAGACTACTACACGGGTTTTCCACAGGATTTAAACCTACAGCTACAGCAGCATACGTGGCAGACATAGTCCCAAAAGAACGATGGGGCGAAGCTCTTGGACTCCATGGTATATGCTTTAGTACAGGAATGGCTATAGGTCCAGCTATAGGAAGTACAATAAAACTGTATACTTCCATTGACTTTTTATTTTATACCTCTTCCGCCTTTGCTTTATTGTCTATTGTAATTTTAATGAACATGAAAGAGACTTTAAAAGTAAAAGAGAAGTTTTCTTTTAAACTATTAAAAATTTCAAGTAAAGATATTTTTGACTTAGGAGTGTTTCCTGCAGCATTTGTCACTTTTATGTCATATATCGCCTATGGAGTGATTCTAACCCTTATTCCAGATTGGACTGGTCATTTAGGCTTAGAAAACAAAGGTATATTCTTTATGATCTTTACATTATCATCCCTATTAGTTCGATTTGTAGCTGGTAAAGTATCTGACAAATACGGTCGTGTTTTAATCATTAATACCGGACTAGTCCTTCTAGTACTATCACTCCTTATCATTGGATTTTATGCTAGTGCAAATGGATTATACTTAGGTGCTTTTGTATATGGTATTTCATTAGGAATCCTATCCCCTGCATTAAACGCTTGGACAATTGACTTTAGTCAACCAGATCAAAGAGGACGAGCGGTATCAACTATGTATATCGCCTTAGAAGCTGGTGTAGGTGGTGGAGCATTCCTAGCTGGTTGGTATTACAAAGACACAATTACACATATACCAACGATCATGTATGCAAGCGCACTGGTCATTATACTTAGCCTACTCTATATGTTGTTTCGAAATAAATTAAGTATTAAAAAAGCATAGTATTAATAAACTAAAAAAGACCTTTATAGATTAAATAAAAGCCTTTTTAGTTTGTATTCCAATAGCTTATTCAGATAACATAGCCATATAAGGGTCTGTTATACTCGTTTTTTCATTTTCTAAATGTCCAGCATAATGTTGTAAATAATTTAAGTCTCCTTCAATTGTAATCATAACATCGTACCATCCTTTAAACTTAGTATAATCAAGAACAACCTCTTCAACACTTGAGGGTGCTAATGTAAGTTTCTCTTTTATCTTCTTATATAAAGGATCCTCTAATAAAACATTACAACTGTGATTCCCTTTATTCTCTAAACGTATTTGAATCTGTTCATCAGGTAATACCTCAAAAAACAAGTCTAAATCAACATGTTTTTTAGTTCCCATAAACCTTCTATAAAAACCATTAGAACTATGTACAGATAGATCATAAACACCCTCGGTAAACTCCACTATTTTCCAATCATACGAAATAGACTCTTGCTCTCTTACAGCAAAATTCCAATTACGCCCAACTTCATTTTCATAGGGAGTATTACTGTAAACCTGAAAAGGAGCACTATATATCTTATTCTTTAATCCATTAGGTTTAACATCAAATACCAATTGAATGCCCGCGTCTGAAATCACAGCATTAACATTCGAATGGTATGGTAAGGCACAGGCTTTCTTTACACCTTTTTCTTGTTTAGGAAAATTTGCTTCTTTTACCCAAGCTTCGCTATTCTTACGATTATGAGACGTAAATTCTGCAAAGCCACCTGGGGCTACTTTTCCCTTTGCACCTAAAATACGAGCTATATATTCATCTCGATTAACATATGGTAATGATACGTGCTTTAAATCATCCGCTTGATGAAAAGCGGATGTTAAGTTTCCACATACCTCTCTCCTCCAGTCAGAAATATTTGTTTCTATTACTTTTTTACCAAACTTCTTTTCTATAAAATACTCTAAAAACTGAAGGTTTGATGTTAAATCACATACTTCTGAGTTAACCCAACCTCCTTTACTCCACGGAGAAGCTATAATCATCGGTACGCGATAACCTAAACCTATAGGACTACTTAATTCGCTTTTTTCATCACCTGTTCGTTTACGTTCTTGTTGCTTTGTTATCCACTCCGCTTGTGTATCCATACCAGCAGGTACTTTTCCTTGGTTAGTATCCGTTGACAAAGGTGGTACAAATGGAGGTATATGATCAAAATAACCATCATTTTCATCATAAGTCAAAACAAAGATTGTCTTTTTCCAAACGTTAGGATTCTGTGTAAGAATATTCAATACTTCAGAAACATACCATGCTCCGAACCAAGCCGCCGAAGGATGGTCCGAGAAATTCTGAGGAGCAACTAGCCAACTAACAGTAGGTAATTTATCATTCTTCACATCTTCACGAAAACGGTGAAATATGTCTCCTTTAGGTACGTTAACTTTTTTCTTCACACCATACTCTTCATACTCCATTTCGGTCAAATGATGATAATTAGGATCTTGCGTATTAGTTGTGAAGGCTTTTTGATGAATTGAACGATCAAAATCAGTAAGGTCTGCTAGTGATTTATCTCCATACTTTTCTAATAAAGGTTGAATGAATTTTAGTTTTTTCTGTATTTGTTGATGTCTCTCCTCTGTAATACTTCCATATTCTAATTCATCGTTTAATTCTTTAAACTCCTCTTTCAAATGGTTGATAAAAGGTTCGTGATACCAAACATTGTATTGTTTATAAAACTCTAAATTATTATCTGTAAAATTAGCCAACCAGCTTTCTTCCTCTCCTGATAAACCAACAGGTAAGCTTAACTCATTTTGATAAACACACCATGATACACCTGCTTTTTCTAGTAACTCTGGATAAGTACGCCAACTCACATCTTTGTAATTGATTTGACTATTATCTACACAAGCTGTAGAATCAGGGTTGTGCGGTTCTTCTCTAATAGCACCAGCCCAAAAGAAGGAACGATTAGCACTCGTTCCTGTTAGAGATGAACAAAAGTGCTGATCACAAACAGTAAAAGCATCGGCTAAAGCATAATAAAAAGGGATATCTTGACGTGTATAATATCCCATTGTCAGAGGTATATCTTTATACTTTTTATTCCCTGGTTGCTTTGCAAAGAGCCATTTATTCATTTGCCCATCATTCCGAGCTTCCACCATATCCCTCCAACTATGTGGCAAATCTCCTAACCAGGTTACATTTGTATTCTCAATATCCAAACGAAAGGGACCAAATACTTTCTTCTTCCCATCTTCTTGAAACCAAACAGGTAAACCATTTGCCATCTTCAAGGCTCTAGGATCATTAAATCCCCTAACTCCACTTAAAGTACCAAAACAGTGATCAAATGATCTGTTTTCTTGCATAAGAAAAACAATATGTTCTGCATCTAAAAACGTAGACCCAGTATCTGCTTGTATCTCTAATGCACGTTGAATAGATGCAGGAAACGCAGTTGCAAAACTTAATCCCCCTGCAAATAAACTTATGTTTTTTATAAATTCTCTTCTATTTGACTCCATTTTTAATTGTGTTTACTACAAAAATCGTTTAAAATTACTAGCTGTGTTTTAAGTAGATATTAAATTTAATGACAAAAAATAACGCCATAGAGTAATTAATACTCTAGGCGTCATTTTATTATACATTCGCAAATTTACTTTAACCACCAAACACTACCTCTAATATTATCATCTCCTCCGAACTGACGTTGAAGTGCTTCTTTTAAATTATTTCCATTTCTATTATATTCAGTATTTGGATATAACCAACGAGTCGGTGCTGTCACACCTTCTTGAATCTTTAACTTAGGAAAACCCGTTCGCAAGTAGTCATAATAAGCTGTCCAACCTGATTGATGAAACATCATAATGTATTTCTGTGTCAGTATTTGCTCTAACTCTATGTTAATATCGCCTCCTTTAAAAGCAACTTTCTCACCTACGAGATATTGCTTAACAGCATCTAAAGAACAATAACTTCCTAACTGTTTAGCATTCTTTTCATAAAAAGAAAAACTTGCCTTTATTCCCCTTTCATAAAACCCTTTTGTATCTCCACTTATCCAACCTCTAGCACTAGCTTCAGCTAAAATAAATTGTAACTCAGCATAACTTAAAATAAAATTAGGCTCTGTTGTAGGATCCGCATAATAACGACTATTTATCTTAGATATATTTTTTGTTTGTACTAATTTCTCATTCTCTGCATAAGGCACTATTGGGTCTCCTCCATTATAACTATCAAAATCACTAACAGGTCTTCCTTCTTCTAAAGCCTTTGCAGTCTGTTGAGCATAAATAAATAACCTCGGATCTTTCAACTCTTGTAATAAGTCAACAAAAGTTGATGACATATACATACTTGAACCGTATGAGCTTGAATTAAACTGAGGGTATCTACTTCCTGCCACATCATAAAACTTCAATTGCCCATTATCTAAATTACTCTCCATCAACACTTCCCCTTGATAGATACCTTTAAACTTTTGTGCAATTGCCATTCCTTTGACATTTTCTTTATTTGATAATGACATCAAAACTTTCAGTTTAAAAGAACTAATCAATTTTTTCCACCTTGTTAAATCACCTTCATAGATTATATCCCCTTTAATAATATCAGATGTATCTAGTTTTGCGCTTGCTAACTCTAGTTCTCTTAGAATACCATCAAATACTTCTTCTTGCGTATCGTATTTAGGAAATTGTATATCCTGCTCTCCTTTTAAAGATTCTGAGAAAGGAATATCACCAAAAGTTAATGTTAAGTCATAATACATTTTTGCCTTTAAGAAATGTCCCAATGCAACATAAGCTTCTTCGCCCCTTGACTCTGCTTGTTCCATCATTTTTTGAATTTCAACTAACTTCTCATATTTATCAAAGCTTCCACTGGTCCACTTAAAAAACTGATATGCATTCTCTCCATCTGTCATAATAATCATTCGTGAAGCATATTCTTTTGATATCCCTGGCATAGCAAAGGCACTTCGTTCTACATTTGTTAAAAGTAAATACGGCTCTGCATCCTTGATATTATTTGGATTCTCATTTAATTTATCCAAATCTTGACAACCTACTAAAGTGCTGATTGCACTAAGTAGAAGTATTGCTTTCTTATATATTTTCATAGATTGTTAAAATTTAATATTTAGTCCTAAACCTATCCAACGTGTAGCAGGATCCTGAATATCGTTACTTCCTCCTGTACTATAATCAGGATCTGAATATAATCCTTTAGACTTTTTCCACATTAATAAGTTATATCCTGTTAAAGTAGCTGACAAATGAGACACTCTCTTAGATTTCAATTTATCTGTAAAATCATAAGTCAACGCTAATGAACGTAATTTGAAATATGTTCTGTCAAACATATTTGCAAACGTTTTATTCTCATCTTCTGTAACACGTGCTCTATATGGGTAATTTTGTGCCCAACTTTGCCAACTCACTGTTCCTGTATGATCTTGGAATACACGTGTATCAGATATTACATTTCCATTGATATCTGTTTTAAGTTCACCAGAAACAATATTTACTCCATCAGGAACAAAAACAGGGTTGCCTGAAGCATATTCAGCATCTCTGTACATTACAGAATTAGGGTGTTTTCCTCCCCACCACATTTTTTCAACTACTTCAGAGCGCATGATACCACCCCATATACCATCGATAGACATATTCATTGCCCAATTCTTATATTTTAAGCTATTGTTCCAGCCCAACACCCATTTTGGATCCATATGTCCGATATATCTTTTATGAGGATCTCTAGTAGGCATACCTGTAGTCTTATCTAAAATCACCTTTCCATCAGGAGACTTCATCCATACATCACCGTAGTAAGCATCTGCTCGATCATTTAAATGTAGATTTCCATACTTTTCTCCATCATTATAAATCTTAGTCAATTTCTTTTCTCTCATACTCCAGTTTACTGTTGACTTCCATTTAAAATCATTATTATCAATTACTACTCCTGATAAACTTACTTCTACCCCATTTGTCGTATATTCATTTCCATTAACTAGCATATTTTTAAAACCTGATGCTTCAGATATAGGATATTCAATCAAAAAGTTCGAATCAACTACTCGATAATATGTTAGATCTAAACCTAGACGCTTTTTAAATAACGAAGTAGCTACCCCTAATTCAAAAGAATTAGATTTTTCTGGTAGTAAATTAGGATTCAATATAGAATTAGGATATTCAACCATTTGATTTCCATTAAATGCAGGAGTCACAGGTGAATATGTTGCTTGTAGTAGATAAGGATCCAAGTCACTTGATACCTGAGCCCAAGAAGAATATAGTTTTAAATAATCAAAAGATTCTGGTAAAGTAATCAAGTTTGACAACAAGACACTTAAAGATGTAGAAGGGTAGAAATATGACCTATTAGATTTTGCCATTGATGAAGACCAATCATTTCTACCTGAAAAGCTAAGAAAAAATGCATTATAAAAGTCAAATTCTACAGATCCATAAACACTATTTACAGCTTTTTTAACCACCTTATTTCTTGCAGAAACTGGACCTGTGGAATTTCCTAAGTTATAAACTCCCGGAACAGTCAAACCATCTGTCGCAGCAAAATCTTCATTAAACTGATAATATCTAGAAGATGCACCTGCATTTACACTCATTCCTATATTATCAGTTATAAATTTGGTATACATTGCTAAAAAATCATATTCTATATCTAAACGATCAGTTGCTGTATAATTATACCCTCCTTCTCTAGGTGCACTATAGTTAAAATACGATTTCGGACTTTGTACTTCTGTCTTGTTTTTAGTCACAATACCAGATGTACGACCCTGAAGTACCAAGTCGTCATTTACTTCATAGGACAACTGTAATTGTCCATTTACTACATCTTTATTCCATATATTTTTAAAGTTCGATGTACCGAACCAAGGATTATTATACCAAGCATAATTCCAGTTTGCTTGTCGATATCCTTCCATTCCTGGTACCCAATGATTGTTTTTCAAATCTTTACCATTGACATCATGACCCATCCATATCAATATAGTATACATATGTCCACTAGGGTTGTAATTATAATTTGGAACATTAGGTGAATAAACTTTATTGTATGCTAATTTAGAATCTAGCGTTAACTTGTCAGTTATTTTTGTTGTAGATTTAAAACTTAGATTTCCTCTATACATACTAGAACTAGGTACTCTATCCTTATTATAAGTAAATTCTCCACCTATACGGTACGACCCTCTTTCACCTTTATCTGTAACGCTAAAACTTGTTTTTGAAATTACAGCTGTACCTAAAAACTCTTTTAAATTATCATGATACTCCCAAGGTAGTGCAACGCGTTCATATCTAGACTTATCATTATATTTTGTTCCTTCCACATTACCATACCACTGTATCGTCTCTCCTGTAACCTTATCGCGAATAGGACTATTCCATTGAGGAATTAATAATCCTGTTCCCAACTTTGGCCCCCAGTTCATATCGCCATCACTTATTCCTCCATCTTTTCCATCCCAAAACTCATATTTACCATTAGATCCATTTCCATATGATGTTTGTGTCTCTGGATAAACTAAAAAACCTGCTGACATCATAGTGTTTTGAGAAACTGAAACCTCAACTCCTTCTGCTTTTGCTCCTTTAGTCGTTATAAGTATTGCACCATTTCGCCCTCTAGAACCATACAATACCGATGCAGAAGTCCCTTTAAGAACATTTATATCTGCTATATCTTCAGCTGAAACATCGAAAAAATCAGTACTCACTGGCATACCATCAATTACAACTAGTGGTTGCTTTCCCCTAAGTGAAAATTTTGGTGACTGTAACATTCCTGGAGGATTTGAAACTTCTAGACCTGCTACTTTTCCTGTCAGCATATTACCTACATTGGGAGTAGCTACTTCCTGTATAATTGCTGGATCAACACTCTGTGTGGAATAACCAATTTTCTTCTCTTCTTTTGTAATACCCAATGCAGTAATTACCAATTCATCTAAAGAAGTATTATCAGGCTTTAAATAAATTTTAGCTTCTGAATTTCCTTGAACTTTATATTCCTGTGTTACATAACCTATAAAAGAAACTAATAATGTCTCTTTGTCAGTAACCTCCAAACTAAAATCTCCTCCTAAGTCTGAGCTGGTTACAAGTCCGGATTCTTTTATCTGTATAGTTGCTCCTGGTAAACTAATACCCTGATCATCTAATACTTTTCCTTTAATAATACGTTTATTTTGTGCCCATGTAGTTAAGCTACTGACAATCAAAACAAAACTTAAAATAAATAGTTTTTTAGCCATTATATAATTGATTTTAACTTCAACAAAAATGACAATTATTGACCTATATTGTTTTAAGAGAATATTAAGTATAATTAAATATATATTAACTTTTTGTTTTAAAAATAATTAATTGATAACAATTGAATAACAGAGTTACAACTAACAGAAAACACTGATATTACGCATTTTACAAGATCTATTCATTAAGAATTGCTCTTATCTGATGTTGCAGTATTGGAATTACTTCTTGTTCAAACCACTTATTTTTCGCTTTCCAAATATTGTTTCGAGGTGACGGGTGTGGTAATGGAAAGTACATAGGTAGATACTTTTCAAATGAATATACATTTTCAGTTAATGTCGTATTTGACTTTAGATAATAGTCCTGTGCGTATTTGCCAATTAACAAAACCAGTTTGACAGAAGTTAATTGCTCGAGCAATAGAGGGTGCCAAGTTGGTGCACATATTTTTTTAGGAGGTAAATCTCCTGACTTCCCTTTCCCAGGATAGCAAAAGCCCATAGGAACAATAGAAAAATTATCTGTATTGTAAAACTCCTCTTGCGTGACACCTAACCAATATCGCAATTGGTCACCACTCTTATCATTAAAAGGAATACCTGTTAAATGAACTTTAAGACCAGGAGCTTGTCCTATGATAATTATTTTAGAATTTACACCAGTCAATACAATAGGATTAGCTCCTAATGGAAGCTCCTGTTCACAAAGTTTACATGCTCTTATATTTGACAATACGTGTTCAAACTCCTTCATACAACGATGATTTATGATTCTTTCAAATATTTGTAAGGTGTAATTCCAGCCAATCTTTTAAACAACTCTATAAAGGCACTATCCGATGAAAATTTCAACTCATCCGCGACTTCACTAATAGACATCCCTTCAGATATAAGCTCTAGAGATCGGCAAAATTTCCACTGCAGACGCCATTCCTGATATACCATTCCTGTCTCTTTTTTAAATATTCGGGAAATTGTTTTCTCACATGCTCCAACTTCCATTGTCAAATCTTTTAAAAAAGGAGGAATACGCTTTTGTATGACTATTTGCTCTATAACCATTTTTAATCGAGAATCTCTAGGAAATTTTAAATGGTAATCTTCTTCAACAGCAACAGACACTTCATTCTTAAACACAGTCAATAAAGCTTCTTGGTCCTCCGAATAAGTAGTCCAGTCCCAAAAACAAATTCGCTCTAATAGTTGTTCTAATAATGGATTAACTGATAAAACCTTAATTGCACCTTCTCTCCAAATTGCCTCGGCTTCCTTAAAATACACTGAACGATATGCTACAACATTTCTAAAAAACACACGATGTGAAATTCCTGCTGGAATAAATAACATGCGATTTGGTGGTAAAACAACTTGAATCTCTTCGGTTAATAAAGTCATACACCCCCTAGGAGCATATAACAACTGATGATGTGCTTTATGCAGATGAAAGCCAGAGTCGTGTTGAACTAAATCAGAAGCTAGTCCGATAACAGATAAATCTATGTTATCTAAATGAAAAGATTGTTTCGAATGCAAATAAGCCATCTGTCCGTAAATTAATATTTATTGTTTTTATAGTATTATAAAGATAACCCTAATTGACGAGACCTTTGTGAAAAAATTAAATAATCAATGAAAACTAGAAACAACCTTTCCTTAATGGTCATATTAATGATGTTTCCACAATTCGTCGAAACCATCTATAGTCCCGCACTTGTACATCTAGCTGCATCTTTTAAGGTTACACAAGAAAGGGCCCTACTAACTATTAGTATTTACTTTACAGCTTTTGCCCTAGGGGTCATTTTTTGGGGAATTGTAAGTGACTATATAGGCAGAAAAAAAGCAATGTTATATGGTATCATCACTTATACATTAGCATCCATTTTAGCATTATTTGCTACAAATTTTCAAACAATATTGTTCGCTAGATTTGTGGCTGCTATAGGGATATCCGTAGGGTCAGTCATCACGCAAACCATGATGAGAGATAGTTACACTGGAATAAAACTAGCTAAAGTATATTCAGTGATGGGAATTGCTCTTTCAATAAGCCCTGTAATTGGTTTATTAACTGGAGGAATATTAGCAAATCACTATGGGTACATAGGAGTTTTCACAACATTAACCATATTGGGAATTCTCCTACTTTTTTACTCGGCTTTATTTTTACGTGAAACTAAACAAGACACCACTAAGATAAGTCTTAAAATACTCACATTAACTGCGAAAAAAATCTACAACGACTTTATGATTATAAAATATGCTATTTTAGTAATGTCTTTCAACGTGTTACTTTTTAGTTATTATTCCTTTGCTCCCTTTATCTTTGAGGAAAAAGGACTTAACCCCACATTGTATGGCTATAGTGGAATTTTCCTTGCGATTGGATCGTTCATCGGAAGTACCGTAAATAAAAAATTGTTAGATAAAGACTTTCATCCAATTACATTAATTAAACTATCCGCTATTATAGCGCTTGGTTGTGCTTTTATAATGTCTATCATAGGCAACCATTTACTTTTTTTAATACCAATGCTATTTATTGTATCCTCTTTTGGAATAGCTATTCCAAACATACTAAGTCAAGCTTTACAGCAATATAAATCATCTATTGGTACTGCTAGTGCACTATTCGGATTATTGTACTACTTATTAATAAGTTTAGGTCTATATATAAGTAGTTTATTGCCCTCGATCAGTTATGTTATGATTGTATTCTCAAGTATCGCTATAATCACAGTCTTTAATATACCTAAAAGAAAAAGCTCCTTGTAACCCACCATCTATTATTACTAATCTAAAGATAACGTTGTTTGCTACCTTTTTAATCCTATTGCATTTACAAAGTACACCCGTATTCCCAATTATCTTGGAATAAATCAAAGCTCATATCTTTCTTATTAATACAAATCAAGCCTACAGTCAAATCCAAAAAAAGCAAACTCCCTACAATTTTGGTTTGTAGTTGAAAGGGTAATGTTACAAATATGATCGGGGTATGGTCGGGATATTTTTAGGGTAAATATCCCGACCATTACAGATACGAGAAAAAAACTAAAAAAAATTTCCATTTCTACAGAAAGTTAAGGAAGTTTTAATAAGCGAAGTTCATTTAATAATGGTTACAGAGCATTTTATACCCCATAAATTCGACAAGGTAGTATGATATACAACTCAATCAACTAAAGTTACAACTATAGACCTGGCTTCAATTATTCCTTCCTTTTAACATAGCCTATTCCTCGAGATGCAGGCCAAACCTCTTCAAATCCAAATTGTTCATATAGCTTGTATGCTTTACCATCTGCTATTAGGTTAACATAACATGAATGAGGCAAATGATCTTCAACAAAGGACATCAAGTGACTCATAATCATTTTACCAATTCCTTGTCCTTGTCCTTGATATTCAGGTAAAACACATATATCAACTACCTGACAATGACAACCTCCATCTCCAACTAATCTACCCATTCCTATAAATTTATTGTCTTTTGTTTTGTCTAAAATAGCTACACAATGTAGCGAATTAGCTAGACCAATGGTTGCAGCCATAAGAGTTTTCGCAGATAATCCACAAGTTACTCGCATATTTATATAATCTTCAGGAGCTATTTCATGAAAAACAATATATTCCATCTTTTTATTCCGTATTTTGGTTACTTATTATAACAAATATAGTATACCTAAAAGACAAACAATCGAGAACTATAGGCTAATGACATAAAAATAAAGTTATACCCAACAAAAAAAGACAGCTACTAAGCTGTCTTTTTAATTTATTTAGTTTCTTCTAAGTTAGTTTCACGATCTAATAATGAAAGTTCAACTTGTTCTACTGAGTTACGATACATTTTCAAAACTTTTCCTTCGTAATCACACAACTTGATAATGTCCCCCACTTTAACCTCATCACCAGGACACTCTTCACTGATCAAGCCTGCTAATGTATCATAGTGTTCACTCTCTTCAAACTTAATAGGCAATAGCCTGTTGATATCAGATAAGTTATAATGTGCACTCACAACATACTTTCCTTGTCCTAAACTCAATACTACAGGTTCTTCATTGTCATATTCATCTTGAATTTCACCTACAAGTTCCTCCAAAATATCTTCCATAGTAACAATCCCCGTAAACTCACCTACTTCATTTGTAGCAATAGCTACTTGTAAGTGTTTTGCCTGAAACTGCTTCATTACGTTTTTAATCAAGGCATTCTCAGAAATGTAAATCGGCTCTCTCAACAATCCTGCAATACTAGACTGATCAGGATCCTTCATCATCGCTTTCATTAAATCCTTTGTATAGATTACACCTTTAATGTTATCTAATGAATCGTCAAATACTGGATATCTCGAGTAACCTTCATTAATAGCATATTCAATAGCATCTTTGACCGATGTTTCAATATCAATAGCAGAAACATTCTTGCGAAGTGTTTGAATATTGTTGACACGACGATCGTCAAAGTCAAACACATTCTGAATAAGTAAGCGCTCAGTTTCTTCGATAGCTCCACCTTCTTGACTTTCAGTAATAATAACTTTTAATTCCTCTTCCGTATGAATATCAGAACCGTGGATTGGTGTAATACCAAATAAACGAAGTATACCGTTAGCTAAACCATTCATTAACCAAATCAACGGTCTAAATACAAAATAGAAAACACGCAACGGCAATGCAACTGTAAAAGTTGTCTTAGTTGGAAAGTGAATAGCCATTGATTTTGGAGCTAACTCACCAAACACAATATGTAGTATAGTTATTATAGCAAATGCTAAAGGAAATGATATACTTTTTGCTAGAGAAGCATACTCAGGACCTGTCATCCCAAAAACCTCAAATGCTTTATAAATTACAGGAGTTAAAGAACTCTCTCCTACCCAACCTAATCCTAATGACGCTAATGTAATTCCGAGCTGTGTTGCAGCCAAATAAGCGTCTAGATTGCTTACAATTCCCTTTGCTACACCTGCAACCTTAGAATTTAATTCTTGATGAACCTCTATTTGAGAGGTACGTACTTTAACAATAGCAAACTCAGCTGCTACGAAAAATCCATTTAGAAAAACTAAAAATAGTGTAAGTAATAATTTACTCACTGAAATCTCATGTTCCACAATGCCAACGCTAGTCAACATTGTGATGATCTGGGGGTATGTATCCATTTTTTTAAATTAAGAAGCCCTTGGTTAATCTCTTTTAAGGGCCCTAAAAAGCAGCCAATATCAATAGGCTCCATTTAGTAAGTCAAATGTAGTAATTAAATCAATATATACTAAAATTCTGTTAGCCTTTTTTTAGTCATAGCGAATACTATCACAAAAACAAAAAGTATTTCCACCTAAAATATCTTAATTAGATAACACTCTACAAACAATACACACATTTCATTAACAAAAACCCATTTACAAAGAATCTTTGTCAAAATGAAACGGTAATATATTAATTAATGAAGGTGAATAACGAACGACACCCTCTTCTCCCATAAAAAACATCTCTATTGGTGTATCTTGTTTCGTTTCATATTCTAATATACTTTGTCTGCAAGCACCACATGGAGGAATAGGCTGATTAGTTGTTTTTAAATCTGAAGCCGCAGTAATTGCAATCTTTAATATCTTTTTATCCGGATGAATAGCATTAGCATAAAAAATTGCTGTTCGCTCAGCACATAAACCAGAAGGATAAGCTGCATTTTCTTGATTTGATCCTTGTACAATAGTTCCATCTTCTAAAAGAATAGCAGCTCCTACTTTAAATTTTGAATAGGGAGCATAAGCACGTTTACGAATTTCAATTGCTTTATGCATCAAGTCTTGATCTTGTTGACATAATTCATTTATTGAATCATATTCAATAAATGTCGATACTAATTCTACCTTTTTCATAAACTGTAGTTGAATTATTTAGACAAAAAAATCCAAACACAATGTGTTGATTGCCGTTTGGATTGTATATACAAATATATTATTTTTTCTTAACCTTATTGATATGTTTTTCTACCCAAATCAAAAGTTAGTGATATACGTAATGTGTTTTCCAATGGATTATTAACTGATGATGTCGAGAACAAATACGACAAATCCACTGTTACCAAATTATACTTTACGCCCGCACCTAAAGTAGCAAACTGTCTAGCGCCTTTTTCTTTACTTTCATGAAAATACCCTGTACGAAAAGCAAAGCGATTGTCATACCAATATTCAGCACCCAAGGACCACATAACTTCTTTCATTTCTTCACTAAATCCTCCAGGAGCATCGCCAAAGGATTTAAACACTCCTTTAAACCAACCAATATCATTATACTTTAAATAAGCTTCATTATCTATTGGTGGGGTAGGAACCAATAGTTTTCCAACCTCTCCAGTCACAGTAACCGTACTATAAGGGTCTAATATAAAGTCAAAACCACCTCCTAGTTTCAATGAAGTAGGAATAAAAGATCCATTAGGTTGATCATCGTACTCTATTTTAGGACCAAGATTCTGAACATTAAATCCTGCACGCCAACGTCCGTCAAATCCACTAAAAGCAATAATATCCGATTCATAAAACCCCGAGACATCAACAGCCAAAGTACTTGCATTTGAGTTTCCTCCATCTCCTTCTGGATACTTTAAATTCGAATTAATAAACCTACCGACAATAGCCATAGCAAAACGATCGCTTAATTTCAAAGAATAAGATAAGTCAACCGAAAACTCGTTAGGCTTTCGCTGTATAGGTTGATCTCCATAATGCTGAAGCATATATATATCCCCCATTCCGAAATAACGTAAACTAGCCCCTACAGCACTACGTTCACTGTAACGATTATAATAAGTCAATTGTCCTAAAGACATTCCACTTGCTAGTTTTTCCATATAGGGAGTATAACTCATTGAAAAGGCCTGACTATTTTTTGCAAAGGCATATTTAGCTGGATTGTGCTGTTGAGAATATGCATCTGTCGAAGTTCCTACTCCCATATCTCCCATACCGGCAGACCTTGCATCTCCATTAATTGTCAAGAAAGGAACTCCTACAATAATTGGACGAATATCTTGTGCGAAAACACCTTGACCAAATAAAGCTGCTAATATAATAAGTGAAGTTTTTTTCATAAATTTTCATATAGTAAACAATACAAATATAGTTTTTTTTGCCTAATCCTATTAAAACTCATCTATCAATCTACAATAGCGGTCATCAACTATTAATTCTTACAAATAAGAAAAAAGCAGATCAGCTAACTATTTATTTGAACACCTAATATATAAATAAATGGTATAAACAGCTGTTCGCTAATCGAACTGTCTTTACAAAGCTCCTTTCCCAACAGTTACTACTAATTCATAAAGTCTTAATAAAACTAAAACAATAGCCTACTCAAAAAACACTAGCCTAAACACAAGAAATTCAGTACTGATTATACGATAAGTCACGAATTAAGATTATTTTGATATATATTTGCACTAAAATTGCTAAAGAGTACTTAAAAAATATTTTACCTTTAACCAAACAATAGATATCAATTATTCTCGTTATATAGCTAATAAGTTATATATGGAGAGATAATCTCAGAGAATATTTTTAAGTTATTCAAAGATATAACATTGCCAATTAAACGTTAATTAATAAATTGCGTAGAATTTTATGTCCATGATAAAAAAGATGAAAATTAATAAACTTTTAAATTTCCAAGTATTTGCAGGCTTAATTGTAGCTGCAAGTTTAGTGAGTTGTGGTAATTCCAACAACAATGTATCAACAGCTACAGGATGGAAAATCAACGATAGTAAGGGAGGCTTTCAATACAATACTAAGTATGTACAAAAGACACCTCATGGAATGGTACCTGTTGAAGGAGGGACATTTACCATGGGACGTGTTCAAGACGACATTATGGGAGATTGGAATAACAATCCAAAACAAATGTACGTACAATCTTTTTACATGGATGAAACTGAGACAACCAATCTTATGTACAACGAGTATCTTTATTGGTTAAGAACAGTTTACCCACAAGATAACGAAGTATATAGAGAAATCTACAAAAGTGCATTACCTGACACAACCGTTTGGAGAAGTAAATCAGGCTTCAACGAATCCCTAATTACTTCCTACCTTAGACATCCTGCGTATGCTAATTATCCAGTAGTTGGTGTAACATGGCTACAAGCAACTGATTACGCTAAATGGAGAACAGACCGTGTTAATGAATTAAATTTAGAACAAGCTGGTTTTCTTAAAAAAGACGCTAAGGTACAAGAAGCTTATGGAGAAGCTCATTTTAGCACTGAAACCTACTTACAAAGTCCTGAATCAGTATATGGTGGAAATAGCGATATTGTATTAAAGGGAAAAAACAATAAAGCAAATGAAGGTGACCGCAATTTATATGCAACACAAAACTACGGGCTTTTCATCTCTAAATTTAGACTTCCTACTGAAGCAGAATGGGAATATGCTGCTATCGGTCTTGTAGGAAAAAGAGAATATAACAACTACCAGGGAAAAGGAAAGTATCCTTGGGAGAAGACTAATAAAACAAAGAAAAGAGGCAGACCACAAGTCTTAAACACGAGATATGCCAACTACAAGCAAAGTAGAGGTGATTATGGAGGTATAGCTGGTTGGTCAACAGATAATGGTGATATCACAACACCAGTTAAATCATTCCCTGCTAATGACTTTGGTTTATATGACATGGCTGGTAACGTTGCAGAATGGGTAGCTGACATGTATGATCCTTTATTAGATCAAGAGGAAGCTGACTTAAACTTCTACAAAGGTTCAGTTTATTACAAAAATAAAATCGGTCCTGATGGTAAAGTAGTTATCGTCAATGATCAAAACATTAAGTTTGACACATTATCTACAGGAAAACTTAGGGTGCGTAATTTACCTGGTCAAGTAGCACAAGAGGAATTCGACATGTCTACTTTAAAGAATAATCCTTACACAGGTATTGTTAACAAAAAGGATCAATTACCTAAGAGTGATAAAATATCAAACCTATACGATGCTAAATCTCGCGTGATCAAAGGAGGATCTTGGAAAGATAGAGTATATTGGTTAGACCCTGCTACGAGAAGATATTATCCAGAAGATCAAGCTTCTGACTATATTGGATTCAGACTAGTAATGACTAAGGTCGGTCCTAAGTCTTCTAAACGAAAAACAAAGAATTAAAACTTGAATACTCAAAAAAGTCCTAATTATATTGAGGGCACTGAAAAAGTGAGCTAATTATGAGTTCTTC
>NZ_WMJY01000103.1 GCF_009711055.1 Myroides pelagicus | reverse complement strand
TTTCAAGACTTACTTTTGCACTTATTCCTGCCCAAAAATCCTATGTTCTTGTAATGGACCGCACCAATTGGAAGTTTGGTAAACAAGATATAAACATCTTAATGCTAGGTATTAGTTATAAGAATATGTGTTTCCCAATACTATTTAAAATGCTTGATAAACGCGGTAACTCAAATACAAAAGAAACAAAAGAACTCATCAATACTTTTATTGATTGGTTTGGCAAAGATTGTATAGATTGTCTATTAGCTGACAGAGAATTTGTTGGGGAAGATTGGATTGGTTATTTGAATGACAATAGGATTGAATATTATGTTA
>NZ_WMJY01000102.1 GCF_009711055.1 Myroides pelagicus | reverse complement strand
GTCACAGGTTCGAGTCCTGTTCCCGCTACTAAGTAAAGCCACTTCAATTGAAGTGGCTTTTTTTATGCATATACTTCCCGATCACAACTGTTCAATAACAAGCAAGCACTGAAGATTTCGATTGCGCAACAACACAGAAGGTGGCACATAAACCTTTATAAATACAAACACTCGTACAGTTCACTACTTATTTAAACTTTAACAATTAAAAGTTGAAACAAGTTTAAAAACTACAAATCAATCAATTGCCCTTTCTACAACTGTTAAAACTTGTCATTAAAAATCAACCTCAGCTAGCCTACTTTTGTATAACCCAATTATTCGTTCTATATTTGTACCACAATAGCGCGGGATAGAGCAGTAGGCAGCTCGT
>NZ_WMJY01000101.1 GCF_009711055.1 Myroides pelagicus | reverse complement strand
AAACTATGAAACACAGCCAATCAAACAAGGTCGTTAGCGCAAAATTCACATTCATAATGCAAGTTGAGTATTCTCTTGTTTGAAAGGCTACTTAATCAACACACAGTGCTAGACAAAGGGATTTTGTAGAGCACATATAAGTCCTAAACTACCTCTTTAGTCTCTTACCACGCATTTTGGGAGACATGCTAAAGAGACTAAGAGGTAGTTCAAATATTTAACTAACCCAAAAGATACATTAGTCTAACTAAGCACTCGGCCATAACAATCTTTATGATTTAAACCTGGTGTGTCTTATTAATGTAATACAACTTATGAAAACTCATTTAATTAAAAACTATAGGTATAAAACTACTTTAGTACTGCTTGCCTCTA
>NZ_WMJY01000100.1 GCF_009711055.1 Myroides pelagicus | reverse complement strand
ATTCAACTGAAAAGTAAGAATACATCGATTCTAAGTGAGCACGACGTTCATCATCCAAAATGGATTCTTTTTCCATTAGGTTTAAACATTGAGCTAAATCATTGTCGCTCATAGCTACTAGTTGCGAAAATGAAAAATTAGTTTGTTGGGCACGCTCTAAATAAGAAGCTATAGTTCGACGATTTATACCTGTTTGTAGAGCTATATTTCTTTGTGAAATACCTCTATCTAAAAACAACAATACTTGTTTTACTTTATACATAGGAAGAGTTTTATTAGCCATATTTAGATAATGTTAGGGTTGAAAATAACATACTCTAAATTAGCATAATTAATATTTAGGCTCTTCAGTGGTGTACTTTGCCGGAATAAGTGGTGT
>NZ_WMJY01000010.1 GCF_009711055.1 Myroides pelagicus | reverse complement strand
CTAAGTCTGGCGTGTCTACCAATTTCACCATACCCGCGAAACTTGTGGAACTTCCTGTTCCTTTAAGACGTTGCAAATATACAACAGGATTTTTTATGTGCAAGAAAAAAATCTATTTTTTTATTCTTAGCTTTGTCTGTAACGAAATCAATGTACCCTTTTATATTATGAAAGATTCAAAACAATTTGTTCAAGAAAATAAGCAACGCCTTTTAGATGAGCTTATTGAACTATTAAAAAAACCTTCAATCAGTGCTGATAGTGCCTATTCTCAAGATGTAATCAACACTGCTGAAGCAGTAAAAGAAAGTTTAGAAAAAGCTGGATGTGATGTAGTAGAGCTATGTGAAACACCGGGTTACCCTATTGTATATGGTGAGAAAATCATTGACCCAACACTTCCAACTGTTTTAGTATATGGTCACTATGACGTGCAACCAGCTGATCCAATTGAATTATGGACTTCGCCACCATTCGAACCAGTTATCAAAACAACAGATATACACCCAGAAGGAGCTATTTTTGCACGTGGAGCATGTGACGATAAAGGACAGATGTTTATGCACGTGAAAGCATTTGAATATATGATATCTACTAACACTCTACCTTGTAACGTGAAATTCATGATCGAAGGAGAAGAAGAAGTAGGATCTGTAAGTCTTGGATGGTTCGTAAAACGCAACCACGATAGATTGAAAAATGATGTTATTTTAATTTCCGATACTGGAATGATCTCTAATGAACAACCTTCAATCACGACAGGATTAAGAGGTTTAAGCTATGTAGAGGTTGAAGTAACTGGTCCAAATAGAGATTTACACTCAGGATTATACGGAGGAGCTGTAGCTAACCCAATCAATGTACTGACTAAAATGATTGCTTCTTTACATGATGAAAACAATCATATAACTGTACCTGGTTTTTACGACAAAGTAGAAGAATTGTCTCGTGAGGAAAGAGATGAAATGGCTAAACGTCCTTTCTCTTTAGAAGACTATAAAGAAAAACTAGATATCGACGATGTGTACGGAGAAGCAGGCTACACGACAAATGAGCGCAACTCTATCCGCCCTACTTTAGATGTTAATGGAATCTGGGGTGGATACACAGGAGAAGGAGCAAAAACTGTTATCGCTAGTAAAGCCTTTGCTAAGATATCTATGCGCCTTGTACCAAACCAAGAGTGGGAGGAAATCACTGAACTATTCAAAAAACACTTTGAAAGCATTGCTCCAGCAGGAGTACGCGTAGAAGTAAAACCTCATCACGGAGGTCAAGGATATGTGACTCCTATCGACTCTATCGGATACCAAGCAGCAGCTAAAGCATACGAAGATACATTTGGAGTAGCGCCAATTCCTGTGCGTTCAGGAGGAAGTATTCCTATTGTAGCTCTATTCGAAGAAGAATTAGGTTCGAAATCGGTAATGATGGGATTCGGATTAGATACAGATGCAATCCACTCTCCTAATGAGCATTTCGGAGTATTCAACTACCTAAAAGGTATTGAGACCATTCCATTATTCTATCAATACTATACTGAGATGATGAAATAATCTTCAGAGACAAATTATAAAAAGACAAAACGGCTAATGAAAATTCATTAGCCGTCTTTCTTTGCTATAGATAGCAAAAGGTACATATATCCGCTTCTAGCACATCCATCAACTTTTAATACCTATCGCGTATTGGCTCAAAAATTAATAGTGTAACTTCTTCTTTCCCAATAGGCTTATTCTCTTCGCCCTTGGGAACAACAATACATTCATTTTTTTCTAAAGTCACTACTCTATCTCTAAACTGAAGCTCTAGCGTACCTTCTACTACCATAAATACTTTATCCTCATCCTCGTGCTTATGCCACTCGTACTCTCCTTTTAGTTTAATTAAATTTACTTCGTGATCATTTAGGCGCATCAGCGTTTTAATCGTCAAGAACTCTTTTACTTTATCGGCTTCGTCAGCTATATTCACTTTATCTAGGATTACATTTCTCATAATACTATACAGTTATTTATAATCATTAAAAATTATTGAACAAAAATATGTATATTTGTGTACGGTAAAAGCAACATTATATACACATTTAGTAGATAACTACCGCTGTTAAAAACAATTTTATGACGAATGATTTCAACTTGAAAGAGCAAATAGATAAAAATACACCGCCCTTACTCGTGGAAACAAACCACTGTATACATGAAAAGTCTATTACCCAGCAACACAAACAGATAACACTAGATAAAATAAATTTAGACTTCTACCACACTACGCGAAATAGTGACACTAAAACCTATGTCAATATTGAAAAACCGTACATACAAATGCATTTTGAGCTATCCAGTGGACAAACACAATACATACCACGCTTAAAAAAAGGACTATCAATAGAGACGACTCAAGGTAAATATTCGCTGTTCCACTTGCCCAACATAGATGGACACTTATACGATCCAAAAGGAAAAGATTTAAAAAGCCTAGAAATACAACTTTCCAAAGATTGGATTATACAACATGCCGCAGATTCATCAAAGGTAATCTACTCCTTTTTAAAAAACATAACAACCAATACACCTGCATTATTAGGAAATCAATCTTATGAAATAAGTCCTGCTATGCAGCGAATAATCCACGATCTGTACCATTGTCCCTTCGAAGGAACAACAAAAAAGCTTGTCGTAGAAGGAAGTATAATGACACTACTTGGGCTAATATTACAGCAAACTACACAAGACACAAACAAAAAAGAAGCAATTGCACTATCTAAATACGACAAAACAAACATCTATAATATCAAAGAGGAGCTAACAAACAATTACCAGCATCATTACACTATTGAAGAGTTAGCTTTAATAGCCAACATGAACAGAACCAAACTACAAACTGGCTTTAGACAATTATTTAATTGTACCGTACACGACTATATCATACAAACGCGCATGAACAAAGCTTATCACTTACTAGCGCATACGAATATTTATGACATGAACATAGCAGAAGTAGCTAAACACATTGGTTATAGTCATTACAACCATTTTAGCAATGCTTTTAAAAAGCATTTTGGCATTACTCCAAGTACCTTATTAAAAAAGAATAACTAGATCACTACACTGAGATTCACACTAACTTTTATTCTTCTCTTCAATCCAAAGTCCCATATATTTAGTGCTCTGAGCACTTTGATGTTTAAATACTTCACAGAGAAAGTTATCTTGTCGATGTGATTGTAAATTAATAAAAATGGTAGTTAATACATTTTTATAATCACTGCTATAGTAAGATTGATCAAATTGGTCATTCAAAACAGAAACACCTAATAATTGCTTCTCTTTCCACAAAGCCGCATCGGTATATAATGCTATAGCATTTTCCACGAATGTTGACACCTCATCAGTGACAAAACCACCCCAAGCTAAATCTCTTTTCATAGACTCTACACCTACTGACGAAACAACAGAAGGAGTTCCTACATGAATTGCATCAATAAACTTTCCTTTGATACCAGCTCCAAAAGGTATAGGGGCAAGCATAACCTTAGCTTGAGCAATGACCTCTAAAGCGTCATCAGCCCTACCGTGGATAAGGAAACGCTCATTCTCATTGTGTAATTGTAAAACCTTTTGCGTCGGATAAGCACCATAAATATGCATACTTACCTTCGGCAATTTCTTTCGCAACAAAGGCCATATCTCTTTTTTTAACTTCAGTACTGTTTGATAATTTGGTTCATGTATGAAGTTGCCAATAAACACAAATCCTTCTCTACGATCAAAAGGCAACCACTGTTCAACTGACTCTCGAGAAACACGCTCTTCCATAAAGGGTAAATAATACAAGATAGAAGCAGGTATCTTAAATTTATGTGTTAGAAGGTCATATTCATATTTAGAAATTAACAAGGATAAGTCACAGCGCATAATACTCGCTAATTCACGCTTAGCACGAACAGAATATAGAAACGGATTTACGTCCTTTTCGCCTTTTTTAATCATTTCTTCACGTGCATAACGCAAAAAATGAAGGTCCTCAGTATCTAAAATAGTCATCGCTTGAGGACATTGCTCTGTGACACGCCAACCAAACTGTTCTTCCATCATAAAGCGATCATACATCACCACTTGAGGATTAAGCGTAGCGATTACCTCATCAGAACGCTGATCATTCAGCCAAAGCGTTACTTCTTGTACATCATACATAGACAAATCATCACTATAAGCTGATTTATGAGCTGTACTACCAAAATAAATATCCATGCCCCATTGTCGAAAGCAATCCAGTAATTGCAACATACGCTTACCAGCAGCTGATGATCGAGACTCTGGCCATACTTGACCAATAATTAAAATACGCTTTCCTTCTAATGATTCCTTCATATAGCAAAAATAAGCTTTCTAATTATCATTTTTAAACTCTTTTATAATTGCTATTTTTGCACAAAAGAAACGGTATTATGTTAGGATTAAAATTATTAACAGACCCTAGATGGGCAAATATCGCTGAGTCTAACTTAGAAGAGATATTAACAGATCACTGTTGGTGCGAACAAAAAGCAGCAACAAACGCTATTACTCTAATTACCTATAATTCAGAACACGAAGATTTGGTTACTGAATTAACAGATATCGCCATTGAAGAAATGGAGCACTTTAAGATGGTACACCAAATTATCAAAGATAGAGGATACACTTTAGGTAGAGAGCGAAAAGACGATTATGTAAACAAACTATATAAATTCTGTCGAAAAGACGGTAGCCGAAACGATGCTTTTATTGACCGTCTACTATTTGCCGCTATGATTGAAGCAAGAAGCTGCGAACGCTTTAGAGTACTCTCTCAAAATATAAAAGACGAAGAGCTGGCTAAATTCTATCATGAGTTAATGGTCTCTGAAGCAAATCACTATACTACCTTTTTAAAATTTGCTAAGAAATATACGGAAAAAGTAGATGTAGACAAACGCTGGAAAGAATGGTTAGCCTTCGAAGGAGAGCTCATCCAGTCCTATGGAAACAAAGAACATATACACGGTTAAATCCATTAAAAGAAAGAGGGAGTCATTTGTTTGACTCCCTCTTTCTTTTGTATTATATAACTTCATTTACTTTACTTCAGCTATCCACTCAATACCACTTACATCAATTAAGCGTAGTTGTTTTGCCCCTTCCACTTGCCCTATAGACAGAGGTAGCTTCACAACAGCCTTTGCTCCCAACGGAATAATCATACTGTGTTTACCCGATTTGACCTTTGCCACATACGCATTATCAATAGCTTCATCACTTATTTTAGACAAGGCAGAACCGTCCCACTGGGCAATAACTTCACCATCTGCTTTTTCTAATTGAACACCAATTAAAAAAGAACCATACACATCAGCTCCCTCAACGCGATAGACTTGAAAGGACACTCCGTCAGGACTAATCTCAACATCAGTTAGTTCAACCTTAGGTTTTACAGATTTGTTGTGTAAGGTACCAAACACACCTCCATGAAAAACTTGATTTGTATATAATGTCAATAACAAAATAGCAAAAGAACCCACAAAAACAATTGGTTTAAGGTTTGTAATAGGCAATATACCCGACCCTAAAAAGCCAAACCATTTCATTTGTATAAAGCGAATATTTTTTTTCTCTAGATAATAATCCAATGATCCGTACCCCCCACCTGACAAGAATAAGATAAATCCAGTAGCTACACCAAGTACACCTATTTGCCATTCATCAAGACAAGTTGTTCCAATCCAACCAGACCCTAATAGTATTCCCATGGCTAATGAAATGACCCCAATAGACATCAAGCGAGTAAATAATCCTAACATAATAAATAAGCCTACTATAGCCTCTACAATGGTAAAAATAGCCATAGCCCACCACAAGACATCTGGGTTAGTTACTAAGTATTCTATCAGAGGCTTAATCCCTAATGCATTGGGCAAAAAGTGATTGAACTTCACACCAATATATCCAGCTTCCGTTTCTATTAATTTATTGTCTAAGATAAGCCTTCTCCAAAAGGCAGAAAAGTATGTCCAACCAACTACTAAACGAATAGCTAGTGTAAAAAAACCAGCCGTAGTATACGACTGTTTATTAAAAGTTTGCATATATATTTTATTTGTTTAAAATGTAATAGTCTGTTTTACTTCATGATCAAAATCATTAAGCAAGCAGTGCTATTTTCATTCTTTTAAACAAAACATATAAAGGAGGAGAATTACCAGAAATGCGCAATTCTTCATATGATACTACCTTCAAATGACGCGATTGACTTGAAAAATCTTTAGTCACCAGGTCAAAAGAAACGAAGGGAAGTATACGCTGTTGCTCAGTTTTTATTTGCTTTAGGGAAGACTTAGCAGTTACTTCTGCATCACAAAAAACAAAAGAATTACCAACCAGTACCTTACTACCAGACAAAGGCTTCTCTATAGAGACATTCATGGCTTCAAACATGGTTTGTTTGACTGAACACCCTAGCGTCGCAAAGGCAATAATTGCTATACAAAAATAGCACTGGAGCTTAAAAGTTATCTTATTTGCAAAACTAAGCATAAACTGAATTTACACACTTGAAGTCCAAAAATAGAGATTATAACAGCATCAGGCGAAAGTTAAAACACAAACTATTGTTAAACAACTACGTTCATTATCTATTAATGTCCATTTTTTGGGCACGCATATAAAGATTCTAACGACTTCCTAGAAAATATTTTCTATTGCTCACCCCTTGAAAACACAGAAAAAACAAACCATAACAACCTGATATTCTGCATTTAAAAAATAAAAAAACTTGTATATTCAACTTATTAATTCTACTTTCGTAGAACAAACTACAAATGTAGAACAGATGAAATGCAATATTTACTTCTTGACACTTATCCTATTAGCTTTTACCTCTTGTAAAATCAATCAAAAAAAACAAGACCTACCTGTGGGACTGTGGATATACAAAAGTGTAAGCTCAGATGAAGTGAATATTCAAAAAGGAAGGTACAACAATAAAGGACAACAGAAAGGTACGTGGAGATATAGACAAAATGGAAAATTATATAGGAAGGAGAAATATCGAGACTCAATTGTAACTATCACCCTTTATCACCCGAATGGCAAAAGGAGTGGACAAGGCAAAGCACACTATATAGAAGAGAACAACTCCTTACACTTTTATTATAATGGTCTTTGGAAGATCTATGATATCAAAGGAAAAAAGGAAGCTAATAAACACTATGAATACGGAATACTAATCAATACACAAATAATCGAAAAATGATAAAACTACCTCAAACAGAAGAGCAATTAATGGAATATATCTGGGAATTAAAAAAAGCTTTCTCTAAAGAGATTATGGATAAATACTCTGATCCTAAACCAGCTCAGACGACTCTATCCACCTTACTAAAACGGCTTACAGAAAAAAAGTTTATCGACTTTAAAACATATGGTACTACAAGAGAATACTATCCTTTAATCCAAAAGGAAGATTATTTTGCCACACATATTAATACACTTATAGAAACCTACTTTAATAATTCAGCGCTCAATTTTGCCTCTTTCTTTACAAAGAAAAGTAAGATGAATAAAAGTGAACTTGAACAATTAAAAAAAATAGTAGATGATGAACTAAACAAACAATAATCTATGCTAATCTACCTAATCAAAACTACACTCACCCTTTTCATAGGAATAGTAATCTATAAACTATTACTAGAAAATACAACTGCTCATTTATTTAAGCGTCTATTTTTAATAGGCTCCTTGATACTATCCTTGTTATTACCATTGGTTATGATTAATGTTCATAGTTCTGCTGAATCATTTAATCACACTATAGTAGAATTAGATACATTAACGACTGAAATAAGTGGAACTACACAAAGTAAAAGGTGGAACTATAGTAGTCTATTATATATCATCTATGGACTTGGTGTAATAGTAATGACCATAAAGTTCATGTATTCCATAGTACACATACTCAACTTAAAAAAACGGGGAACCATAGTACCGAAAAAAAATCATACTGTTGTTTTATTAACTGATATTAAAACGCCATTTAGTTTTTGTTCAACAATGTTTGTCCCATTAAGTTTAGACCTAAACACAACTAACAAAGTATATCTCCACGAACTAGTTCATATTAAACAGAGACATAGTGTGGATATACTATTTCTAGAGCTTTTAAAAATAATTTTTTGGTTCAATCCTCTTATATACACTTATAAAAAAGCTATTGCACTAAACCATGAATTCTTAGCTGATCAGCATTGTATTGAAAATCAAGACCAAGCCAAAGATTACTTACAATTACTCTTACAACAAACCTATTTAGAGCACTATAACATACTTAGTAGTGCTTTTAACTATAGACTAACCAAAAAACGTTTTATTATGATTACAAAAAAAAGTAACACAAGAAAAAAGTATGCAACCATTGTAATATCGTGCTTTACATTTTTAACTTTTTGTACCTATGCTGTACAAGCGAAAGCAGAACCTAAGCCTCAGCAAGAAAATAAAGTTAATACAACACAAAACTATCAATTCGCATCTTATCCTGGTGGTTTCTCAACTTTTAATCAAGATTTCATCAAAGAGTACAAAATCCCAGAAGGAAGTAAATTTGAAGGGAAAGGACTATTTATTGTACAATTTATGATTGAGACAGATGGGAGTATTTCAGAAATTAATATTCTAAAAGACGTTTACAATATCGGTTATCCAGCCATTGATGTCTTAAAAAAAATGAAGAAATGGGTGCCAGCCCAACAAGATGGTATCCCTATACGAAGCCAATTCACCTTACCTATTACAGTTAATAATAAATAATATTAACAAAAACCTAGAAACTAGACTTTCTAGGTTTTTCTTTTTTTAATTCTTCGTACCTTTCTAATAAAAATAAACAATGTTAAAGTATTTATCAACAATAATATTTCTATTACTCTTTAGTCTAACTAGCACGAATAGCGCTGCTCAAAAGAAAGACACGTCTACACCAATGATCATAAGCAGTGGTCAACTATGTACAAGGACAAATACAGATACGTTAGAGTTTTCAAATCACAAAGGATACAAGCCTGCTCATTCACGTATTAGCTCAAATCAATTATCTCTTAATTTTTCAAATGCTTATTATTCTGCCTTTCCACAAGTACAGATTAAAGTTCCAATCATCATCGTGTTTGAGCTAACAATCTCTGATCGTGGAGAGATTAATTCAGTACAAATTCTAAGAAGTTTACTTCCTGAGGATACAGATGACAAATTAATTACACTAATTGAAGAAGTAACAACAGGAACTTGGGAACCTGCCGTATATAAAAATAAAAAACTAGACGGTCAAGTTGTACTTCCTATTAAAATACTCCCAAAAACACAAAAGCTAAAAAGTAATAATAGAGATAACTAAACGCTGGATATTATAAGTCGTTGTAAATGAATATACACGTCTGAGTTTTAATTCGTCTTTAGTGAATACCAAGCAGGCTTTCGCTGCCTCTATAGCATATCCCTTACCCCAATACTGTGTGGAAGCATATGCCATCCTATCTCCACACTAGGTGCAAAATCAACATCAAAAGTAATGTTTGACAGCCCTACAAAACCAATAAACGATCTACTGCTTTTCTCTTCTACTGCAAAAAAACCATAACCATCTTTTGCTATTTGCTACTTCATATATAAAAACGCTTTCCTCGACTCTTCAGCAGTACGTGTCGATAAAAAAACTCCATAACCTCCTCACTACTATTCATCGCGATATATGTTGATAAATCTTCTTCTTTATATTGACGAAGTAAGAATCGTTCTGTTTCTAAATATGCATTAGAACTAATTATTTCTCTAATTCTTCTTTTACTTTTTTTGTCAAACTGTTATACACCAAATCATACGAATGATCAATTAAATCTTTTAATAATGGCCATTGTACGGCACCTCCTAATTGAATAGAGTTCCAATGCTTTTTACTCATGTGATATCCTGGAGTTATTTCACTGTAATCTCCTCGCAATTCCTCAGCACGCTCAGGATCACATTTTAAATTAACAAAGCAATCTCCCTGCTCCCATTTTCTCAAATTCAACAATAAATACATCTTACCTCCCACTTTAAAAGTAAGCGTTTCTTCATCAAAAGGGAAAGCCTCAATCGTCCCCATTTTAGCCAAACAATAATCGTAAATCACATGAATATCCATAACACATTGTTTATTTAATTAAACTTAGCCTTTCCTTTAGCGGTAAAGTTGCAACAACCAAATCATAGGAGTGGTCTATCCATTCCATTAACTGATCAGTTGAAAAACCTCCTTTCAGATAAATAGTATTCCAATGCTTCTTATTCATCGTATAACCGTGAGTAATCGAAGAATATTTTTCTCTCAATTCAATTGCCAGATCTGGATCACACTTAAGAATAATGTTTTGATTTCCTGCCTCCCAAAAGTGCATTGCAATCATCGCAAATATCTTTCCTCCTATTCGAAAAGTTAACAGATGTTCATCAAAAGGAAAGCCACTTATCACTTGTTGTTTAGCATTACAATACGCGTATAACTCATCTAATTCCATTACTTTACAATTTTATATAAGATTGGTTTACTTGGGCTAGCATCATTTACTAAAGCTGTTATTTGTAAATTTAAAATATATAAACCATCAACTACCTCATCAGCTACATAAATCATTTCTGTGATTGTAGCATTTAAGCGTGCATCTTCATTCAGGTCGTTCACGTCCTTTACATTCCAAAATGCCTTGTGAGCCAAAAGTCTTCCATCGTCCTTCTCTTTATCCACACTAGGCAAATCTATTAATAGATGTTCAATACCTTTCTCACGTAAAAAGACTGCTGCTTCAGACACTAAATAAGGAGGATTTGTATGTGAATACTTTCTGCTTTTTTTATCTATCGTATTAGGTAACGTGCGAATTACAATGGCATTCTGACCATAGTCTACCCACAGTGCTTCAAGTTGCTTCCGCGTAATTATCCTATCACCATCCATTTGCACTTCAGGATCTACTGAGATAACTTGAGCTAAAAACATATAGGACTTCAATGATTCTGAGACAGAGTAAAATTCCTTAGTAATATGCCCTAAACACTCTGTATGTGTACCATGTGCATGTGGATTGAATACAACTGTATTAAAGTTAGTTGAAGAATGACCTGAATCAACCTTCCCTACCCAATCTCCAATCGTAACAGGAGCTATGACAGGTGCAGCTAAGTACCATGCTATCGGGTTTGCATCAGAATTAACCAATGGAATAGAAAGATCAATAGGTTGACTAAAGTCTATTGTATAATTAACACCTTGATAAGTTAATGTTGCTTTCACAGTTTTATTTCAAATCTACCCAAAATAAATTAGATGCGATACCATCACTTAAAAATTTACCTTGATCAGTTATAGTCAACACCTCACCTTCTCGGTGCATTAATCCATCAGCAATAAATCGAGCAGACTCCTTTTCTAGATAACAACCGTATTTTGCCCCCATCTCACGAGTGACACGAGTGATATCTACCCCCCATATTGTTCTAAGTCCTGTCATAATGTATTCATTATAGCGATCATCTACTGTCAAAGTTTCAATTTCTCTCGGTTGATTCCCTTCTTCTATAGCTTTAATATACAACGTATTATTCGCTACATTCCAACTGCGATGTATTCCGTCAAAACTATGTGCTGAAGGTCCAATACCCAAATACTTCTTTCCTAACCAATAGGCTGAATTATTTTTTGAATAATATCCTGGCTTAGCAAAGTTTGACAGTTCATAATGGATATATCCATTCGCTTTTAAAGTTTCGATTAACAGCATAAAATGTTGGTGTGCTACTTCCTCTTTGGGACTAGGTATCACGCCTTTTTGTATTAATTTATTCAAAGCCGTACGCTCTTCTACTGTCAAAGCATAACAAGAAATATGTGGAATACCCAAATCCAATACACGCTGTATATTATCTAACCATTGTGCATTTGATAAGTCAGGGATACCATAAATTAGATCTATAGATATATTGTCAAAATACTGTGTAGCATGACGCAAACAATCTATCGCTTCAGTTGCATTGTGCGCCCTATTCATCATCTGTAGGTCAGATTCATCAAACGATTGAACTCCTATACTGAGTCGATTAACTTTTGACATACTGAGTCGCTTTATTGTCTCTAAGTCTAAATCATCAGGATTAGCTTCTAACGTAACCTCTGGTTGGTCAACTACTTCATAGTGCAAGTAGACTGTAGCGATTAAATCATTAATCTCCTCTACAGTAAGAATACTAGGTGTTCCTCCTCCAAAATAAATCGTTTCAATTTGTTCGCCTTGTAACTCCTCTTTGCGCAAAACTAATTCGCGCTTTAAACAGCCTATTAGCTCTTCTTTCTTTTTCAAAGAAGTAGAAAAGTGAAAATCGCAATAGTGACATGCTTGTTTACAAAAAGGGATATGAATATATATACCTGCCATTACTTTTTCACTCTATCTTGATTCTGTTTGACAAATGCGTCCCAACCACTATAACTCTTTCCGACAATTGTAGTTCCACTATTGTAATAATGACAAACAGCCGCTGCTAAACCATCTGTACTATCCAAATGCTTAGGCAATTCATTAAAACCTGGCAATAACTGTTGCAACATCTTTGCCACCTGTTCCTTACTCGCATTTCCTTTACCAGTTATAGACTTCTTAATTTTCTTAGGCTCATATTCAGTTACTGGTATATCACGCGACAAGGCAGCGGCCATAGCGACTCCTTGTGCTCGACCTAAGGTCAGTAAAACTTTAGGATTATTATTTCCGTAAAAAGGGGCCTCAATTGCAATCTCATCCGGATGATGCGTCTCAATTAGTTCTATTGTTCGTTCAAAGATTAAACGCAAGCGCGTATATTTATCAGGATACTTTGACAAAATCAACTCATTTAATTGTAAAAACTCCATCTTCTTCTTCACAATACGGATTACACCAAATCCCATAATATTCGTTCCCGGGTCTATTCCCAATATCACTCTATCTATTTCCAAACTCCTAAATTTAACTACTGTTATAGCGATTACTATTACTCAAAACCAACGGTCTTTTCATTGTCAAATTTTTCACAATGTAGTCGTTGAAAAGAAATAATCATTTACTTTGCAGCAATGAAAATTCCATACGACAAAACTAAGCAATATCTCGTACTTCTAATCAAAATTCTAGTGGTTAGTGGTGCTTTTTATTATATATACAATCAGCTATCCAAAGACGATACACTTGACCTCGAACTATTGACTTCTATCATTAGTAAACCAGAGAATAGTCTGTCAGTTATCTTACTTTTATTACTGACGTTCTCCAATCGCTTTGTAGAAATACTCAAATGGAGAAACCTTAGTTCTACAATAAAACCTGTCACCATTGCCCAATCGACCAAACAAGTACTTAGCGCATTAACACTTGGAATTTTTACACCAAATGGCATTGGAGAATACGCAGGAAAAGCACTCTATTTTGATAAAAAAGACACCCCTCGTGTCATCTTCCTAAATATGGTCTGCAATGGAATACAGGTCATTTATGCTATTGTATTTGGTCTATTAGGTCTGAGTATTCTGAATTTATTTCACCCCATTGTACCCAACCACTATCTCTACATCACTTATGCTGTCATTGCGGTAGTAGTCACATTACTTTTCTTTGTACGCAACTTTGCAATCAAAGGCTATTCTATTCAGACAATTATAAAATTAATCAATGAAATCCCAAAAAAGAAACATCACTTAAACATTGGACTTGCATTTTTACGTTATGCCTCATTCACCCATCAATACGTGATCTTATACTACTTATTTGGCGTGGAACTCCCCTATTTTGAATTACTGTGTGCAGTCTCTGCAATCTATTTGCTAGCCTCTTCACTACCCAATTTCCAATTCTTAGAATTTGCCGTTAAAGGTAGTATTGCTATGTTTATCTTCAGTACCTTAGGCGTTAGTCAATGGATAGTTGCCTTAGTCGCTACTTTAATTTGGCTACTCAATATTGTACTACCAGTAAGTATCGGGAGTATTTTCGTTCTCACCTTTCGCTTAAAGAAAGATTAATAGTATTTATGGATTTCTAGTCAAAACAACAGGAACAATAAATTGACTTGTCACTGGTACTCCACGCTTTGTAGCAGGGTAAATCGCAGGGAAATCTCTTTTCTTACTAACGAGCAAACTATCTATTAACTTAGCTTGTACAGCCAAGCTATCAGGCAAATTGTATGCGACTAATTCGAGTTTTGAATCTGCATTAACTGTAACGAGTATTTGAATTTCATTCATATCTTTAAACTTCCCATACAAGGTGTCTTGGGAAAATCGCAATTGCAACTCTTTCGTCATACTATCGAAAAAACAAGCTTTGCGCTGTGCAATTTCTTCTAGAGTATCACAACCTTCGAAACTAGGATACGTATCTACTTTGGACCAATCTATTTTATCCAACTCTTTTTGCAATAATTCACCTTCTTTTCCTATCTTAGAACTTGAAAAATTACAAGTGGTAAAAGTAAATGATAGTGCGACAAGAAAAAACAATCTATACATACTTAATTACTAAGGTAAAACGTTTAATAATCAAAAATACAAAAAAAAACAATGGAATATTTTCTGTTAATATTAAGTCTTGTCTTACTTATAGTAGGACTAATCGGAAGTGTTCTGCCAGGACTACCAGGACTACCATTTAGCTGGTTCGGTATATTAGCTTTATACTTTGTAGACGGAGTAGTAGTTAGTGGCTATTTACTTTGGGCAACAGCCATTGTCACAATTGCGATCACCATTCTTGACTACGTCATTCCTTCTATGGGGACAAAAAAACTAGGAGGTACCAAATATGGGGTTTGGGGGACAAATATTGGATTGGTAGTCGGATTACTTACACCAATACCCTTCGGTTTCATCTTAGGTCCATTTTTAGGCGCATTTATTGGTGAACTAATTTATCAAAGCAGTGATATTGAACGTGCCTTCAAAGCAGCTGTAGGTTCTTTCCTAGGCTTTTTAGCTTCTACAGTAATGAAGGTAATCGTAGGGTTCATATTCTTTGGTATTGGATTGTATCTCATTATAAAGAACTATGCAATTTGGTTCTAATATAACAAAAAGAGTACTGATAAGCGAATGTGTTTATCAGGACTCTTATCTATTTTCGTTTATACCATAGTGGTCGCTCTACAAAAGTTATTGCAATACCACACAAAATGATAAAACCTCCCAAGACCATCTGACGAGTAACTTCTTCATCTAATATCCCCCATGCCAATAAAGCTGCTAACAAGGCCTGACTTAATAAACTCAAGGATACACGTGTTGCACGCATATATTTAGTCGCATAACTCAACAACAACCATGCAAGTAACTGACAAACGATTCCTTGTACAAATAAAGTAGCCCAACCCGCTGTACTAAAGCCTGTAAAACTTGAACCTCCTAACCAATTAATTACCCCTAAAAAAACAGATGACACTAATAAACTATACGTCATAAAAGGTACAACGGCAACTTCTTCTAATATTCGTTTACTAACCAATATATAACATGCATACAAAATCCCAGATAGTACTCCTAACCCAAAAGGTAAATCAAATGATAAACTCATAAAGACATCTGCCCCCACCAAAACAACCATACCAACAAGTGCAACGACTGTTCCTATCCAAAAATTTAAGCTAGGCTTATTGGTTAAAAAGAAATAACTTCCTACCCCTACCCATACTGGTGCAAGATTAGTCAATAAAGTAGCTTGTGTTGCTGTTGATCCTTGTATTGCTTGATTCCAAACAGCAATATCGGAACCAAAAAACACTCCACTCAACACAATTAGAAGCATCGTATTTTTATTGTACACTTTGAATTGTTTAGTCAATAAGGCGTATGGGAGTACAAAGACTAAGGCAATTGCCATGCGATAAAACGCAGAGATCAAACTCGGCGTCAAACTCATCTTTACGATAACAGGAAAAATAGAAATACATAATATCCCTATAATAAGTGCTATTCTTGGCTTAGAAAGCATATCTATCTAGATTAAATTGTAAATTACAAAGTAACAATCATTTTCCACAATACCGACGATTTAAATATATTTGTATACAATCATTTCTCCACAACAAAGAAAATGCAAATTTATCTAAACCATTTACAAGCAAATGTATCCATTTCAAATCCAATGACACCCCTTACTGAATTGTCTCCTATCCATGAGAAAAATGAATACAATGCTCATACTTTTAAAATTGGAGAAAAGAAAGTCATCTATAGACAGGCAAAAATCACCCCAAAAAAGATTGGACTATTTGTTGCTATTTGGAAAAGAAATAAACAAGGTATTACTCAACCCTATCAAACTGACGATGCTTTTGACTTTATGATGATCAGCGTACAAACAGACAAATGCAATGGTTATTTTCTATTCCCAAAAGAAGTTTTAGGTTCCCTTGGAATTATCTCGACAAACAATAAAGAAGGAAAAAGAGGGATGCGTGTATATCCGACACTAGAAACTGACATGAACAAGCAAGCCTTAAAGACCTACCACAGTCAAATATCCTTTTTTCACGTGGTAAAATAGGTTAACAATAAACATACATGCCTAAAAACCTTCTCACAACCAATTACAAGTTGATTACTTAGCTTTGTGTTTTCACAAAGGAGCATAAACAGAGTATCTATTGGTTTATCTCATGCATTGTGATACAGATTCACCTCATTTTCATGCTCACCATACCCAGTAGTTGTAACTTCTATAACGCCTTCTTTGAATACTATACTTTCTATGAGGGAAGGTCTACTTTTAATATACGCTCAAATTCTGTATCTAATAACTATATCTACTATAAAAAACTCAATTTCTATTCAGACCAATACTTTTCAAACATCTTACTCTATTTTAAAAAAATTTTCAAATAAAAAAACATTTAATTACCTACAATTCAACTTTTTACACTAAATTTAAGATACAACCAAAAACGTATTATTATGCTTAACTTACTCTTCTTCTGGCAGTTTTTTTTACTTTGTATACCTCTTGCCTACTTATTCCTATTAATTTACTGTATATTTAGACTTAGAAAAATATCATTGAATAATGAACAAAAAATCAGTTGGATCTTTTTAATAGTATTAATCCCTTTTTTCGGTGCATTTTCATTCTTAATCATAGAAAAAACAGATGTATTATAATTTTTTAATAACAATACGCCTCAACACTGGCTTTACATATAAGATACCATAGAATATACTCATAAATAGCTTTTCTTAAATACAATGGTATTAGAGCAGTTTTTCGTACAAATAAGTTTACCTTTCTTCTTTTAATCTTTACTCATTCCTAGATACTATTTTTTAAGATATTTTTTTATCTATATTTGTAATTATCATATTGGTTTATTATTAACGTAATAACGAAGAGGGAATTAGGTGTAAATCCTAAACAGACCCGCTGCTGTAAGCTCAATATAAATTTAACAAACCTTGTGTTCCACTGTAAGATTATTTGATTATGGGAAGGACGTTTGCTTAAAAGAGTAAGTCAGAATACCTGCCAAACATGATACATCGTTTACTGTTTTCGGGTATAAGACACTAAACATAGGACAACACTACTGCGGATAGGTGTTTGAATATGTCTATGACTCCCCAAAAACATAGACTAATACCATATCCAAAAAAATGAATACAAAACACTACCTATTAATTATTTTCTTTTTCTGTTGGGGAAATCTTTCTTTGTGGAGTCAAACTTCGAATGATTCGATTACTACACTAAATGAAATTGTCATTCAGAAAGAAGTATATAAAGATCTCATTCCCGTACAAACTCTAGAAGGTGAAAAATTAGAAAAACTCAATAGTTTTACTGTTGCCGATGCTCTACGCTACTTCTCTGGAGCTAAAATAAAAGATTATGGAGGAATGGGAGGTCTTAAAACCATTGATGTGAGAAATATGGGCACACACCATGTCGGCGTCTTTTATAATGGTGCTCAAATAGGTAATGCTCAAAATGGTATTGTTGATTTAGGAAAATTCTCTCTAGATAATGTACAAGCTATCAAATTATATAACGGACAGCGCAGCTCAATCTTTCAATCTGCAAAAGAATACGCCTCTGGATCTACTGTTTATATTCAAACTAAAAAACCAGTCTTTAAAGACGATAAACAAGTAAATATTGCAGGAAAATACAAAGCCGGTACTATTCAGCTTGTTAACCCTTCTATTCGAACTGATTTTAAAGTTAATGAAAACATCAGTACGACAATTAGTGCAGAGTATATATCCTCGAATGGAAAGTATAGATTTAGACAGAAAAAAAACAATATTGACGGAAGTATTGCCTATGATACAATAGGTTACCGTTTGAATTCGGATATTGAAGCCTACCGCATTGAGAATAATTGGTTTGGCCAAACAGACAAAGATACTTGGCAAGCCAGTCTTTACTATTACCAATCAGATAGAGGCCTACCTGGCGCTGTAATCAAAAAAAGTGATACTACCCTTGAAACGGAAAATATCAACGAGCGCCAAGCGGATAAAAACGTTATGGCACAAGGAGAATGGACTCGCTTTGTTTCAGACCACTACCAATTTCAAATAAAGGGTAAATATGCTTATGATCAACTGCATTATTTATCTCGAAAAACAGTTGGTTTTCAAGGAGAAGAAGTAACCTACAACCCTCAGTTTGACAATACTTTTTATCAACAAGAATACTTTTTATCTGCAGCCCACTTATATAAAATCAACTCAATATGGGAGGTTTCCTTAGCAACTGATTTACAATACAACAAATTAAATGCTACGCGAAAAGGACAAGGCACCCCCTTTTCCTATCCAGAGCGCTATACTTTTTATACAGCATTAGCTACTAGTCTGAACTTAGGGAAATTCAAAGCACAGGCTAATGTATTAGGTACTTTTACTAAAGAAAAAGTACGTGTAAACTACCAAGCTCCAAATCGCTCAGTTTTTACACCTTCGATCTTTTTAAGTTACCACCCCTTCGAAAATGAAAACTTAAATATTCATACGTATTATAAACAAACGTATAGACTTCCTACTTTTAACGATTTGTATTATACGCAGATAGGAACCGCAAACCTAAAACCTGAAAACGCAAGACAACTGAACCTAGGTTTTACTTACAACAAACACTTTGAACATACTTTCTGGAAAGAAATACACTTGAATGTCGAAAGTTACTACGCACACATAACCGATAAAATAATTGCCACTCCAACATCGAGTATGATGAGATGGATGATGACAAACCTTGGTAAAGTGCAAAACTACGGATTAGAGGCTGCTATTGGTACTAACATAGCACTTGCAGACAACTGGCAACTATCAACCAATGCGACTTATGAATACACAATTGCAAAAGATAAAAGTACCACAATATATGGACAGCCTTCATATTATGGTGATCAAATTCCATACGCTCCTTGGCATTCAGGCTCTGCTATTATTAACCTAGATTACAAAGACTGGTCAATGAACTATAGCTTTATTTATGTCGGAAAACGCTATAATGGCAACAAAAACAATATCCCTAGAAATGAAATACAACCGTGGTACACACATGACTTGTCCCTACAAAAAGGATTTACTTGGCGTGAGTACAAATTTAAAGGAAGCATCGAAGCTAACAACCTTGCTAATCAATATTACGAAGTAGTTAGCAATTTCCCAATGCCTGGTCGTAATTTCCGTTTCACTTTAAGTTTTGAACTATGAAAATAAAAAATATTCTAATCCTTTCATCCTTTATACTACTCTTCATTAGCTGTAGAAAAGACGAAATGATTTTCCTATCAGATAGTTCTGAAGTATCTATCCCTATTTCTACAGAACAATACAACGGTTTCTATCTTTTGAATGAAGGGAATATGGGTATGAATAGAGCTTCTATTGACCTATTTGAATATGAAAAAGGACTTTATACACGCGATATTTTCTCTGAACGCAACCCGAGTATCACCAAAGAACTAGGCGATGTGGGTAATGACATACAAATCTATGGAAGTAAAGTATATGCAACTATCAATGTCTCTAACTTCGTAGAAGTATTCAATGTCGAAACTGGAAAACATATCAAACAAATACACGTACCTAACTGTCGATACCTAGCTTTTAAAGACGGTAAAGCATACGTTAGTTCTTATGCAGGAAAAGTAGAAATGGACCCTAATGCAGAACGTGGTTTTGTCGCTGAAATTGACACTTTATCTCTAGAGATTACCCGTAAAGTAGTTGTCGGCTATCAACCCGAAGAAATGGTTGTAAAAAACAATAAACTTTATGTAGCCAATTCAGGTGGATATCGCGACCCTAACTACGATACTACAGTGTCTGTCATTGACCTCCCAAGTTTTGAAGAAATCAAAAAAATTGACGTAGCTATCAATCTACACCGCATGGCTATAGATCAAGCAGGAGATATCTACGTTTCTTCTAGAGGTAATCACAAAGACATAGCTCCTAATCTATTTGTAATAGATTCCGAAACTGACCAAGTGATTAAAAACTTAAATGTCCCTGTTTCTAATATGACGATAGATGAGGATAGGCTGTACTACTACGCTTCCCCTTTTAATTACGGTACTGGGCAAACCACCGTTACCTATGGAATCTTAAATACTGATACTAAGCAGGTAATCACTAACAATATTATCAAAGATGGTACGGAAAAAGGTATTCTTATTCCTTATGGTATAGCAGTTAACCCAGAGACTAAGGAGATTTTCATGACAGATGCACAAGATTATATAGGAACTGGCTTTGTCTATTGCTATAGTCCCGATGGATATCTTAAATGGAAGACTACTGGAGGAAACATTCCAGCACATATTGCATTTATAAAAAAATAACTAACTATTATAAAAATGAAGAATTACAAATTTCGATTAAGTACATTCGCTCTACTATGCTTCTCTACTGTGGCATTCTATAGCTGTTCAAGTGACGACAACTCAGATACTAGTGATCCAATACCAACAGAAAACCCATTAAATCTAGCGCCTAACTACACGGTCGATAGAAGTAAACTAGTATTCATAAAGCCAGACTTAAAACACTTTACTAATCCTAATTTACAATGGAAGGTCATAGAACAAAAGAATGTAGTAAAAGACTCTTTGATTAGTCAAGATACACAATTAGACTTTGTCGCTTTAAAAGACGGAAAGTACACTATTGCCGTTGAAGCTAAAGACAATAAAACAACTGTTAATCAAGAATTTGATATTATAGTTCAAAAAGAAAGTCAACCTTATAGTTCAAAAATAACCAAAGTCTTTGAATACAGACCCTCATACGGTCAATATGTAAATAAATTGCCTAAATATGAAGAAGGTGATACACAAGAAACAATGAACCAAAAGGCAGAAGATAATTTAGTTAATGATAAAATGATCACTCTTGGAGGATTTGGAGGCTATGTTATTTTCGGCTTCGATCACACGATTGTCAATGTACCTGGTAAAAGAGATTTTAGAGTCTTAGGAAATGCTTTTCCAAATAGTTCTGAACCGGGTATCGTAATGTTAGCTTATGACAAAAATCAAAACGGAAAACCTGATGATGATGAGTGGTACGAGATAAAAGGTAGTGAATATGCAAATCCAAAAACTATTCACAACTATGAAATCACTTTCTACAAACCATCTGCTAAGTTAGATGCTATAAACAAAGGTTTTGATGAATACATTAAGTATAAAAACAATCAAGGAGAAGAAGGATACAAAGCGAAAAACTCTTATCATAATCAAAGTTACTATCCTCTTTGGATAAATGAAGAAAGCATTACTTTCAAAGGAAGCAAACTTCCAAATAACGCAACTGATATTGGTGGAAACGGTAACAATTGGAAATTACCTGCCTATGAGTATGGCTATGTCGATAATCACCCAAAATATCACGATGAATCGGCTTTTGATATAGCTTGGGCAATAGATAAACAAGGAAATAGTGTAAAACTACCTGGTATTGACTTTATCAAAGTTTATAATGCGATGGATCAAGAAGCAGGCTGGTTTGGAGAAACTTCAACGGAAGTTGTTGGAGCATGGGATCTACACGAAAAAGGAATAAATATAGAAACGAGAAAATAATTTTTATAATGAAAAACAAATTACACAAACTTGGTTTTTACCTATTCTTAGGTATTGGGATTTTAGGAACAACATTTACAAGTTGTTCAAGTGACGACAATGGCGTAACAAACATCGCTGTTGCCAAAGAAGACTATCAATCCTTAACAGGTGAAGAAGTAACTATTGATCCAAAAATTGGTAGAGCCGGAGCTACCTATACCTGGTATAATCATCGTGAATCAAAAACAATTGGCGATCAGGAGATCCTAAAACACACATTTGCAAAACCCGGTAAATATAACCTATCGTTAAAAGTAGAAGAAGCTGGAGCGCTAGATATATACACTTATACTGTAACTGTAGACAAAAATTATGATTACAATTACGTAGTTACAGACCTTACAGAGATTAATCTTAGTGATGGCATATCAACAGCTGGTGGTAAAATATGGAAAGACACCTTTACGGATGATGCAGAACTAAAAACAGGTATCTTCAATATAAAACACATCGCTATTAATGAGTGGCACACATGGATGGGCTTTACTGTATCTAATAGTACAGACAGTGCAGACCACATTAACTCAGAAGGTGGTTGGGTGAAAAATCAATGGGGAACAATGGCAGGAGGTGCTGTAAATGGAGCGGGTAAACCATTTTTAGTTTCATTTGCTGACCATAAGCCACACCCTAATTTACTTGACCCTACTAAACCAGTACCTTTAGACAGGTTCTCTTCAGTGATTACAATCGACGATCAGGCAAATACCTATAAAGCTGTTAGTACACAAGTAGCTATTAGCCCTTGGCCATATTACGGTATCTTAAAAGGAGACGCTTTTGCTCGTAAATTTGAAAAAGGAGATTACTTTGCCCTACATATCTATGGAGTAGATGCTGATAATATGCTAACTTCAGATACACCAGTTACTCATTATTTTGTCGATTTCAGAAATGGAGTAAATGAGATTAACACAGACTGGTCTAAAGTTGACTTGTCATCTTTAGGAGAAGTAAAACATTTAGTTTTTTTCTTAGAAACTACAGATGTAGGTGACTGGGGTGCGAATACAGCTCTATATTTCACAATGGATCAATTAACTGTTGATAAAGTAGAGTAAACTACCCACTATACAAAGCAGCAAGTGCAATAATAACAAAGCACTTGCTGCTTTTTTTTGATCCATTTTTTCACAAAAAAGCGCTTTCTGTTGCCAAGCTAGTGATATACGTGCAGTATTCGTGCAGTTTACTAGCCCAGAGGCAGCTTCTTGGCAAGGAAACCTCAAGCATACTGCAAGCAAAGGTCAAGAAAGCTAGGACAAAAGATACATATAAGTAAGCCATCTATCCTATGCCTCATTGTTAATAAAAACACGCTAACACATCCCCCCCTGCCAATAGTGAAAAGAGTTTCAACTTATAGTATTCATAAAATGAAATTCAACTCATGATAAGCACAGAGCAGAATACATAAAAAATCTTTTGGAGTCAACTATACAGCTTTATGTAGATACAACACTTTTGTAATAGTGTGCGTCATATACTAAAATTAGCATACAAAAAAAAAGAGCTCAGTTCTATTAACTAAGCTCTTTTACTTGAGCGGAAGACGAGGCTCGAACTCGCGACAACCAGCTTGGAAGGCTGGAGCTCTACCAACTGAGCTACTTCCGCAAATGATGCGATTTTAAAACTTACACCTAGTTTTTTGAGCGGAAGACGAGGCTCGAACTCGCGACAACCAGCTTGGAAGGCTGGAGCTCTACCAACTGAGCTACTTCCGCATTTTGTGAGGGCAAATATAATGCTATTTTCAGAATCAATGCAAGATTTTTTTAAAAAAAATATAGTTTTTTATACCTCTTTCCTAATACACACAGATAATCAATAAAATAGCTAATTTAAAAGTTTAATGTTATTCGTCTTTATGTAGACGGCGTATAAATAATTAAACGAACATTTAAGTTCCTTTAGTTTTGTATTAACCGAACTAACTTTATCTTTGTGCATATCCTTTTACTAAAAATAGCTATGCAACATAAATACAATCCAGCGCTAATAGACCTATTTCAAGACTATTGTGCACATCATGAGTTAGTATATCACTTTTCTCCGTTGACCGCGCAGATATATACTTATATCATGTTTAATAATAATAGAGATGGTGTGACTTTTGATGAATTAGTTGAAAAACTAAGTGCCAGTAAAAGTTCAGTATCAACTAGTTTGAATTTATTGATTTCAAATAACCAAATTGAACACTTCAATAAAATTGACGAAAGAAAAAGATTCTTTCGTCTTAATTCAAACTTTCTAACTATTCGATTACAATTGATTAGAGATTTATTAGAGAGAGAATACAATTTAAACCTTCGCATGGAGGACTTTTTAGAGTCGGGAGAGCTAAACGCACAGAACTGCGAACAGAAGATGAAACTATATTTAGACCATCTATATAAGAGCAAAAATCAGTTAACAGATACTATAGAAAAATTAAAAAGTACAAATTAAGTAATTCAATATGAAACGTTATTTCCATACAATCGTCCTAGCATCGCTTGCAATCACAGTTGGTTCTTGTGGTAAAAAAGAACAGCAAGCAGCTCATGGACCACTACCTTATAAGGTAGTACAAATTCCTACACAAACAGTAATTGGACACACAAACTATCCTACTACCCTACAAGGAAAAGTAACTAGTAATGTACGTGCTAAAATAGCTGGTTATATCCAAGAACAATATGTAGATGAAGGCTCTATCGTTAGAAAAGGGCAGCCATTGTTTCGCCTAGAAACAAATTCACTCAACGAGAATGCTGCTGCTGCTGCTGCTGGTGTCAAAGCTGCAGAAGCTCAAGTGAATGTAGCTCAAGTAAACTACGACAAGTTAGTTCCCTTGGTAAATAAAGGAATTATCAGTAAAATTCAATTAGACACAGCAGAAGCGACATTGAATAGCGCAAAAAGTCAATTAGCTAATGCTAAAGCACAACACCAAAGCATCATAGCCAACATCAATTATGCGGTGATTAAAAGTCCGATAGATGGTATCGTAGGTGCGATTCCTTTCCGTATTGGTTCTTTAGTTAGCCCAAGTGATCCACAACCTTTAACAGTTGTTTCAGACAACAGTGAGATGTTTGCCTATTTCTCGATGAATGAAAAAGAATATTTCAATTTCTTAGAGAAAATAGAAGGCAAAACAATTAGTGAAAAACTAAAACACCTACCTGAAGTAAAATTAGTATTGGCTAATGGTAAAACATATGCAAACGCAGGTACTATAGAAACAATGACAGGACAAGTAAACCAAGCTACGGGTACAATCCAAGTAAGAGCTTCTTTTCCAAATGCTGAAAGTATTTTAAGCAATGGAAACAGTGGAACAATCCAATTGCCAGTAGAATACAAAGACGTTGTAGTTGTACCCGAGTCAGCAACCTTCGAACAACAAGGTCAAGTATACGTTTATCGCGTAGTAAACGATACTGCCAAAGCAGCTAAAATCGAAGTAGTTGACCGAGTTAATAAACTAGCAATTGTAAAAGACGGTGTTGAAAAAGGTGAAACTATCGTAGGTACTGGATTAGGAACACTACGTAATGGCTCTGCCATCACACCTGCTAAAGTTGATTTCAACGCAATTAATGACGCAATCAAAACAACATTCTAAAATATGTTAAAGACATTTATTGAAAGACCTGTATTATCTACAGTAATTTCTATCCTTATAGTTATACTTGGAGTGCTTGGGCTATCAGCACTCCCAGTAACGCAATACCCTGATATTGCACCGCCGACGGTACAAATCGCGGCAAGCTACCCTGGAGCGAATGCTGAGACAGTAATGCAATCAGTTATTATCCCTATTGAAGAACAAGTGAATGGGGTAGAGAACATGGACTACATTACTTCTACGGCTAGTAACGATGGTAGTGCTAGTATCCAAGTCATTTTTAAACAAGGAGTTGACCCAGACATTGCCGCTGTAAACGTGCAAAACCGTGTGGCTCGTGCTACTCCCCTACTTCCTGCCGAAGTAACGCGCTCAGGGGTAACAACACAAAAGCAACAAACTAGTGCTTTAATGTTCTTGTCATTTTATTCGACAAACCCTGACTATGATGCTATATTCATTCAAAACTACATGAATATCAACATCATTCCAGAACTTAAACGTGTAACAGGAGTTGGAGATGCTCAAGCTTTTGGTTCTAGAACATATTCAATGCGTATATGGATTGATCCCGCAAAAATGAAAGCGTATGGATTAGTACCTTCTGACGTAGTACGCGTACTAAATGAACAAAGTATGGAAGCTGCTGCGGGTCAGCTTGGTGAGAATAATGCACAAGCATTCCAATACGTAATTAAGTATAGTGGTAAATATAAAACCAAAGAACAATACGATAATATTGTCGTAAAATCTTTGGGTAATGGACAAATATTAAGATTAAAAGACGTTGCTAAAATTGAATTAGGATCAATGTCTTATGTAGGTAATTCAGAATTAAATGGAAACCCTGCTGTAGCTATGGCAGTATACCAAACTCCTGGATCAAACGCTCAGGAAATCATTCAAAACCTACACGAGATTTTAGAAAAGATGAGTACTAGTCTTCCAGAAGGAATGCACTATAAAGTATTGATGGATACAAACGAATTCCTAGATGCGTCTATCAGCAAAGTAGTGCATACATTGATTGAAGCATTCATCTTAGTATTCGTAGTGGTTTATATCTTCTTACAAGACTTTAGATCAACATTAATTCCATTAATTGCGGTACCAGTTGCTATTATTGGTACGTTCTTCTTCTTGAGTGTCTTCGGATTCTCATTGAACTTACTTACACTATTTGCCCTCGTACTCGCCATCGGTATTGTGGTAGATGATGCCATCGTAGTTGTAGAGGCAGTACACGCCAAGATGGAGGAAACAGGAGAAGACGCGAAGCAAGCAAGTATTAGTACTATGGGAGAAATCTCTGGTGCCATTATATCGATTACTTTAGTAATGGCAGCTGTGTTTATTCCAGTTACATTTATTAGTGGACCTACTGGAGTATTCTATAAGCAGTTTGGTATTACCTTAATTGTTGCAATCTTAATTTCAGCAATTAACGCCTTAACGTTGAGTCCAGCTTTATGTGCTATTTTCTTGAAACAACACGATAGCCATGAAGGTAAGAAACGCAACTTTGTTCAACGCTTCTTTGATGCTTTTAACGTTGCTTTCAACAACCTAACACACCGTTACGGTAACTCGTTTAAATTCTTATTAAAGCACAAATGGGTAACTTTTATAATCTTACTTGGATGTTTAGGAATTACTTATTATTCAGCTAAAACAATGCCAACAGGTTTCGTACCAAACGAAGACCGTGGATTCATCATGGGTAATATTGAGTTACCTGCAGGAGCTTCTCAAGATCGTGTAACAAGCTTACAAAAAGAATTCTCTACCATTGTGGAGCAAATCCCAGGTGTTGATGCAGTTACTGTAGTTTCAGGATTCTCATTCATCAATGGACAAGGATCAAACTACGGTATGGCCATGATTAAATTGAAAGACTTTGAAGAAAGAAAAACAGATGAATTAGCAACTGATGCTATTATTGGTAAATTATTTGGTCTAGCAGCAACTCAATTTCAAGATGCTCGTATGATCTTCTTCCAACCACCAAGTATACCAGGTTTTGGTATGTCTTCAGGTTTTGAAATGAAGTTATTAGACCGAAGTGGTGGGGCACTTACTGATTTTGATCAAAAGTCAAAAGAATTTGTAGGAGAATTAATGAAACGTCCTGAGATTATGTATGCTCAGTCATCATTCAACACAAACTTCGCTCAGTATGAATTAGAGTTAAATATACCACGCGCAAAAGAATCTGGTGTATTAGTAGGAGATATTTTCTCTGCATTACAAGGATACATTGGAGGTATTTACGCAGCCGACTTCACGCGTTTTGGTAAACAATACCGTGTAATGGTTCAGGCTCTTCCAGAATACCGCTCAGACAAAAATAGCTTAAATGAAATTTATGTAAGAACCGCTTCTGGAGAAATGACACCTGTAACACAGTTTGTTGATTTGAAAAAAGTATATGGACCACAATCTGTAAACAGATACAACCTATTTACTTCTTCTAACATTCAAGGAGCACCAAAACCTGGATATAGTTCAGGTGATGCAATTCGCGCAGTACAAGAAGTAGCTAAAGAAAAATTGACTACAAGTCACAGTATCGACTTTACTGGTTTATCACGTGAGGAAATTAATGCAGGTAATCAAACAGTAATGATTTTTGCACTTTGTGTAATCTTCGTTTACTTCTTACTTTCAGCACAATACGAAAGCTACTTATTGCCTTTAGCAGTAATTCTATCTTTACCAACTGGAGTAATGGGAGCTTTCTTTGCTCAGAATATAGCGGGGTTGGAAAACAACATCTACTTCCAGATTGCCCTGGTGATGCTCGTTGGACTACTCGCGAAAAATGCCATTCTGATTGTAGAGTTCGCTGTACAAAGAAGACATCACGGTGAGTCGATTATAGATTCAGCAATTAATGGAGCGAAAGCACGTTTAAGACCTATTTTAATGACATCATTTGCCTTCATTTTAGGACTTATGCCATTAGTCTTTGCACAAGGTGTTGGAGACGTAGGTAACCGTTCTATCGGTACAGGAGCAGCATTTGGTTTATTAATCGGTACAATTATCGGTGTGTTCGTAATACCAGTTTTATATGCAATCTTCCAGTATCTTCAAGAAAAAGTGAAACCTATTAAGTTTGAAGAAAAAACGCATTAAGAAATGAAAAGACAAATTTTATATAGAGTTATACCTATTGCTATTTTAGGATTGACAATGCAATCTTGTTTTGTCGCTAAAAAGTACGATAGACCAGAGGTAATCGACGAGCAATACTTCAGAACAGACAATATATCTCAAGATACTCTTTCTATGGCCAACGTGTCATGGAAAGAGCTATTCTCTGATGATATTTTAAAACAATACATTGACAAAGCTTTAGAGAACAACTTAGATATCCGTATAGCTTTAGAGAACATGAATGCTGCACAAGCATATATGCAGCAAGGGAAATGGGGATATGCTCCTACATTAAATTTAGGAACTAACTACACACATTCAGTTGTTTCTAAAAACGGACCACAAGGCATCATGGCTGGAAATACTCGTGTGAAAACTGACTTATACGATGTGACTGGACAATTCTCATGGGAGTTAGATGTCTGGGGGAAAATCAGAAGTGGAAAACGCGCTAGCTCGGCTAGTTATTTACAATCTGTTGCCGCTCATCAAACAGTAAAAACACAGTTAATCTCAACTGTTGCAAGTACCTATTTTCAATTATTAGCACTTGATCAACAAAAAGCAATTACTGAGCAAACCATTGCCAACAGAGAAAAAAGTGTAGAAACTATCGAAGCTTTAAAAGAAGCAGGGCAAGTAAATGAAGTTGCTGTAAAGCAAACACAAGCACAATTGTACAATGCACAAGCCTTATTAGTTGATATCAATAATAGTATTAAACTTACAGAAAATACTTTTAGTATTTTACTAGGTGATTCGCCTACAGAAATTGAAAGAGGTAAACTTGCAGGGCAAAACATCAATGCAGAATTAACAATTGGTGTTCCTTATCAACTATTGAGCAATAGACCAGATGTAAGAGCAGCTGAATATGGATTAGTTAATGCATTTGAAATGACTAATGTAGCACGTAGTAACTTCTACCCTTCTTTCAGAATTACAGCTAATGGAGGTCTACAAAGCTTACAATTTGACGATTTGTTTAATACAAACTCTTTATTCGCTAATATTATTGGTGGATTAACGCAACCTCTATTAAATGGAAGACAAATAAGAACTCAACATCAAGTTGCACAAGCAAATCAAGAGAAAGCTTATTTAAACTATAAAAAATCTGTATTAAACGCTTCTAAAGAAGTTTCAGATGCTTTATACAACTATGAGAGTGCTAAAGAAAAATTAGTGCTTAAAGAACAAGAATATAAATCATACCAACTAGCTACTGATTATTCAGAAGAACTACTAGTACAAGGTTTAGCAACTTATCTTGATGTTCTTACAGCAAGAGAAAGAGCCTTAGCGGCAGAGATTGTCTATATCAATACTGAAGTAGCACAACTGAATGCCTTAGTTTCTTTATATAGAGCTGTTGGTGGTGGAGTTAAATAACGCCTATAGTTAATTGTTTATTCGATAATTATTTTAGAGTGGTTGAAAATTTATCAACCACTCTTTTTTTATCTTTGTTTTTATGAATTTATCTCACCACATACTACCCTTTCTTTTCCCAACTTATACTTGGCTGAGAAAAACAAAAGACAAAAAAGTTTATCTAACTTTTGATGATGGTCCCATTCCCGAAATAACAGAATGGGTATTAGATACACTAGCTCAATATCAAATAAAAGCAACGTTTTTTTGTATAGGTGATAATATTCGAAAACATCCTACAATATTTCAACGCATCGTAAAGGAAGGACACCAAATTGGCAACCATACTTTCAATCATTTAAATGGATGGAAAACTCCTACAGAGGTGTACTTAGATAATATTATGCTATGCGAAGAACAAATAGCACTCCATTCTCCTACTAAGACCTTTTTACTTAGACCTCCTTATGGTAAGATAACCAGAAAGCAAGCAAAAGAATTACAACACAAAGGCTATGAAATAATTATGTGGCACAATGTTACAAAAGATTATGATCAAACAATCACACCCAAACAATGCCTTGTACGTGGATTAAAAAATATTAAAAAGGGAAGTATTATCGTTTTTCACGATAGCATTAAAGCGCAAAAAAATCTACAAACTAGTTTGCCTCAATTAATCGAATCAATATTAGCTAAAGGATATCATTTCGATATTCTATAACAAAGAATGCATTACATTAATTAATGAATTAGCATCCATTACATCTGCTTGTCTCCAAATCATTGTACTATTCTTATACAATAACATCGTTGGAACTTGTTTAATACGCAACGCTTCTACTAGTTCTACATTCTTCTCTACAGCTATTTTCACTATCTGGATACGGTCTCCCATCGCAGCAGCAACATCATACAACACTGGTTCCATTTTATCACATCCTTCATTCCATTTAGCATGAAAGTAAATGAGTACCGGCACCTCTTTTTCAACTAAATCCCCAAATTTTGACATAAACTTCTGTTTTTATTATTTGTCTGTTTTTAATTTATCTAGATATACAAAAATATATTTTTTATTGCGAAAAATTACTTTTTTAATCGTAATTCTATAACCGTAATTTCAGGCCATATACCTGTACGTCCCTTATAAGCATGATAACCAAAACCTCTGTTCACATATAAATATTTTCCCATTTGCTCATATAGTCCAGCCCACTGCTTATAGATGTATTGTACTGGACTCCAACGCAAAAAGCCTGGAATCTCGATACCAAACTGAGAACCATGAGTATGCCCTGATAAAGTCAACTGAAATTGCTTAGGATGTTCTAATACTTTTGCTTCCCAATGAGAAGGGTCATGGCTCATTAAAATCTTAAAGTCTGAAGCTCCTACCCCTTCTGTTGCAGCATCTAGATTACCATATTTCATAAACTTACCATTAGTTCCCCAGTTTTCAACACCGACAATACAAATACTTTGACCTTCTTTAGTTAAGCGAACATGTTCATTTCTGAGTAATTGAAAGCCCATCTGATCGCTTAAATTACAAATCGCCTTAAAGTTTTCCTCTTCTAATTCTTTCGTTTCCCAACGAGCATAAGTTCCATAATCGTGATTGCCCAATATAGAGAATTTACCAAATGTATGAGGTCGTATATTTTGAAATGTTGATAACCAAGGATTCATTTCACTTGCTACGCTATTAACCAGGTCTCCTGTAAACAAAAGAGCATCTGATCGCTGGCTATTTATCAGGTCAACAGCATGCTGTAGCTTTTCTAAATTATCAAAACTTCCGCAGTGAATATCGGATAACTGAGTAAATCGAAAACCATCAAAAGCTACTGGTAAGTCTTCAAACTCAATGATATGCTCATAAACCTGAAAGCGATAACGACCAATAGTAATTCCATGTAACACGGAAATAAAAGGTATAGAAGCAATCCCTAAAGCTATATTAGATACAAACTTTCTTCTACTCGGCAAGAAGCCGTCTTCATCACTCTTTAGCTTTTTTGAAGGATCCTTTATATTCCAATTGATATACTCTCGCTTAAGATAACTACTCACCCCTAGCACAATGCGTACGATATCCTCACATAGCAGTAAAACTGTGATTATCAACTTAGGTAAATACAATAGTAAAACCAGTGCTCCTGACCACAGAGACCAATGCATATCTGGTGTCTTGGGATCAAATGTTGAGAAGCCATACGCGATGAAAACAACAAGTAGTACGGAAACGATAATATAAATCAGTCGTGTAGAAAATCGCTTAAAATATAACTTGAATGCCTGATAGCTATAAAATTCAATAAATAATAATACAATTCCTAATAGTAAAAATCTCAACATCTGTTCGTGCATTTACTTCAAATGTAGCTTTTTGAAATAGTCTAATAAAGACCTTTAACACAATTTAATACCCTTTTTACCACGGACTTATTAGAATACAATTTTCAAACCCTTGCGCAAATTATGTATCTTTGAATTCTTAAAATAAAAAAATAAAATCAACTTCCTATGGAAACTAAACAACGTCTATTTCTTCTAGATGCTTATGCCTTAATCTTTAGAGGGTATTACGCTTTTATTAAAAATCCTCGAATTAACTCTAAAGGTCTAGACACATCTGCAGTATTAGGTTTTATGAATTCACTCTTAGAAGTAATTAAAAAAGAGAAACCAGATCATTTAGCCGTTGCCTTTGACAAAGGAGGAAGTAAAGATCGATTGGAATTATTTCCTGCGTACAAAGCTAATCGCGATGAAACACCTGAGGCTATAAAAATAGCCGTTCCCTATATCAAAGAGATTTTGAATGCTATGCACATTCCTATTATTGAAGAAAGTGGTTATGAAGCAGATGACTTAATTGGAACACTATCAAAACAAGCTGAAAAAGAAAACTTCACCGTATACATGGTTACACCTGATAAAGATTACGCGCAATTAGTATCAGAAAACATCTTTATGTACAAACCTGCACGTATGGGTAATGGAGTAGAAATATGGGGAGTTAATGAGGTTAAAGAAAAATTCGAGATAGAGGATCCCTTACAAGTAATTGATTTCCTTGGAATGATGGGAGACTCAGTGGACAACATTCCTGGACTTCCTGGAGTTGGAGAAAAAACAGCCAAAAAATTCTTGAAAGAATATGGTAGTTTAGAAAATCTTTTAGCGAATACACATGAGCTTAAAGGAAAAATGAAGGAGAAGATAGAAGAAAACAAAGCACAAGGATTACTATCTAAGCAATTAGCGACGATCATGCTTGATTGCCCCGTTACATTTAACGCTAAGCAATTTGAACTAGAACGTCCTGATATCGAAAAGTCAGAAGCTCTATTCATTGAATTAGAGTTTAGACGTATGAAAGAGCAATTCGACAAAATATTTAATGTAGACAATGTTGCGCCTGGGAATAATACAAGTACGACACCTGTATCAGCTACACCTACAAAACCTACCAGTACGGACGATCAGTTTTCGTTATTTGGCGAGGCAAATAATGATATTTCCACAGAGACTCCCTATTTTTGTAATTTGAATACAACCACTCATGTGTATCAAATTTGCGATAGCAAAATGAGTATCCGTTTATTGATTCAAAACTTACTACAACAACACAGCGTGTGCTTTGACACAGAGACTACAGGAATAGATGCTCTTAACGCAGAGCTAGTAGGAATAGCTTTTTCTTATCAGAAAGGAGCTGCATTCTACGTACCTTTCCCTGAAGACAAAACAGAAGCACAAGAAGTAATTGACTTATTCAAACCCTTCTTTGAAGCTGAACAGATTGAAAAAATAGGCCAAAACCTAAAATACGATATCAAAGTATTAAAGCAATATAATGTTGCTGTAAAAGGACCTTTATTTGATACCATGATTGCGCATTACTTAATCAATCCAGATATGCGCCACAACATGGATATACTAGCTGAAACTTACCTGAAGTACTCTCCTCAGCCAATTGAAGAACTAATTGGCAAAAAAGGAAAGAATCAAAAAAGTATGCGTGATATCGACCCTACACTTGTAAAAGAATATGCAGGAGAAGACGCCGACATAACATATCAACTAAAAGAATGCTTCGAACCACAACTCCAAGCAACAAATACAATTGATTTATTCAAAAACATTGAAGTTCCACTAGTATCTGTACTTGCTGATATGGAGAGTGAAGGTATTCGCTTAGACATCGACTTCTTAGCATCACTTTCAAGTACATTAAATCAAGACATCAAACAATTAGAAAAAAATATCTACACTGAAGCCGGAGAAGAATTCAACCTAGCCTCTCCAAAACAATTAGGTGATATTTTATTCGAAAAACTTAAAATAGGAGGAAGTAAACCTAAAAAAACAAAAACAGGACAATATGCAACAGGCGAAGAAATCCTAAGTGACCTAGCGCCAAAACACACAGTAGTACAAGATATTTTAGATTGGAGACAACTGATCAAGTTGCAAAATACCTATGTTGATGCATTACCTAAACAGGTTGACCCAAAGACGAATCGTGTACATACAGAGTACATGCAGGCTGTAGCTGCTACTGGACGTCTGAGTTCAAATAATCCAAACTTACAAAACATACCAATTCGCACCGAACGTGGTCGATCAGTGAGAAAAGCTTTTATTGCTAGAGATGAAAATTTTGTCATCATGGCTGCCGATTACTCACAAATTGAATTGAGAATTATCGCGGCACTTAGTCAAGAACCAAACATGATTGAATCATTTAAAAACGGAGAGGATATCCACCGCTCTACAGCTGCCAAGGTATTTAATGTACCTTTAAATGAGGTAACCAAAGAACAACGTAGCCACGCCAAGACCGTGAACTTTGGAATTATCTATGGTGTATCTGCTTTTGGATTAAGCAATCAAACCAATCTAAGTCGCTCTGAAAGTAAAGAATTAATTGACACCTATTATGCTACATACCCTAGACTCAAAGATTATATTGCAAAGCAAATAGACTTCGCTAGAGAAAATGGTTACGTACAAACAATATTAGGAAGAAGGAGATATTTAAAAGACATTAACTCTCACAATGCAGTTGTGAAAAGTGCAGCCGAACGAAATGCCGTTAATGCTCCTATACAAGGTAGCGCTGCAGATATTATCAAAATTGCAATGATTAATATTCATAAAAAACTAACATCGGAAAACTGGAAATCAAAACTATTGCTTCAGGTACATGATGAGCTGGTATTTGACGCACATAAAGAAGAACTAGACAACTTAAAAACGATGGTCAAAGAGCAAATGGAAAGTGCTTTCACTCTGAGTGTTCCTTTAATCGTTGATTTAGGCATAGGAGAAAATTGGCTAGAAGCCCATTAAAACAACAAGGCGGTTTGTATTAATTTACAAGCTGCCTTGTTACTTCAACTTATCTCGATACTTAAAACCGACTTACTTTATCAACGTCAAAAATTGACTATAAAACTATCAAAAACTTACCTTTACTCAGATTTTACAAGGCTTCACCAAATAAAATATAATTTCCTATAAGGATAAAACTATTTTTACACCAATAAAAAACCAAAGTCCTAATTGTTTGATTAGGATATTCCTAAACTTTTCCCAAAAAAAGGAGTTGCTCTCGCTACTCCTTTTTTTATTTATACGCACTAGTAAATCAATACAAACCTACTTATAGTCTACAATCGCCTTATTAGTAAAAACCAACCCCGTATTGCTATTATCTCAAAATGAATGAGTATTGATTAGGATATGGTCGGGATATTTTTACAAAAAAAGCCCCGATCATATCCCGACCATACAAAAACAATAATGTTTCGTCCTACTATAGCTGTACAGTTTTAGTTTATAATCCGACTATTTACTGTACACTTTTTTAAGACACCCCTTTGGGGTGCTGTATGTTTACATCATAGCCGATAGCGTTTACATATTACCTTCAAACAAAGGCTAGATAATAAATTATCCAGTCACTATCTACATATAGCTTGGTTGAATATAGACCGATACTCCCATATATACTGTCTAATCTTTATTTTGACAATGGTCCAATGTAGAAAAAAAGTCACAATGAAACAATATGGTGTAAAACAAAAAGATAATTCAATAATAATCTCGTAAACACAAATAACAATAACAAGCACGCACTGTACTCAAGCAGATTGCATAAAGGATTTTAAGTATCTCATCTTTTAAAAAATGTTATTTCATTGTGAACACTTCTTTAGAAAAAAACATCTAAAGCTAGACAACAATCATTTTATCCTATATTTGTCACGTATAAATTGTAAAGCAAACAAAATGAAGAAACTTCTGGGACGAATAATGTTAGGAGTAACCGGTTGGAAACTAAATACAAATGGCATTTCTATAGATGAAGCAAAAAAAACAGTCTTAATCTGTGTCCCACATACATCAAATTGGGATTTTTACTATAGCCTTGCTTGCTTTTGGATCATGGGAGTACCGTTCAAAATGTTTATAAAAGATTACTATACTAAATCTTGGTTTGGATTTTTTTTCAAAGCATTAGGCTGCATAGGAGTCGATCGTACAAAAAGACAAAATCTAGTGGCTTATGCCGTGGACATAATTAATGAGGCGGACAAGATAGCAATTGTCAATACACCAGAAGGTACCCGTTCCTTTTCAGAGAAGTGGAAACAAGGATTTTATCAAATAGCAAAACAAGCAGATGTTCCAATCGCATTATGTTATGCAGACTATCGAAAGAAAGAGTGTGGGATCTTCGCACTAATGTCTTTACGCGATTTAAGTTTCGAAGAAGCTTTAGATAAAATCAGTCCTTATTACTATCCTGAGATGGCAAAGTATCCCGAGAACTACAATCCAAAATTGTATTAAGTAAAATCACTATTAGACAATGTCTATTATTTAAACAGAAAGATAAAAATGCTAAAGCTTCACTGCTTTAGCATTTACTGTTTTAAGACACTGTACAAACTAAATAATATAGACGATTTAGGGCAATATAGCTCAGTAACAACGGATAGAGATACAAGAAGAATATCAACAAACGCAACAACGTATTCCGACAGGTGTACAATTAAAAAAGAAAACAATCACACAAAAGACAAAAAGCGAAAATTTGTATTAAGTAATTTAATTTTAGTGAATTGAAACCCAAAAAAGGCGACTAAATAATACACAACCAAATACAGATAAAAATACCCAAATAACGACCTAAAATAAAACAGAGACAGTTGTAGCTCAAATAATTGAGAACCAATATTTTTGAAAAAACAAAGTAGAAATTTGTATAGTAAAAGAATTTATGTAATTTTGCACTCCCTTAATTGGGAATGGAATGTTTAATTAAATACAAATTTATTGTGGAAAGTTTAAGCTACAAGACAGTATCGGCTAACAAAGCAACTTCTCAAAAAGAGTGGTTAGTAGTAGATGCTGAAGGCCAAAATTTGGGACGTCTTGCTTCAAAAGTTGCAGTACTTTTAAGAGGTAAACACAAAACAAATTACACGCCTCACGTGGACTGTGGAGACAACGTAATCGTTATCAACGCAGAAAAAATCAACCTAACAGGTAACAAATTAGACGAGAAAACTTACATCCGTCACACAGGTTACCCAGGAGGACAAAGATCATTAACTGCTAAAGAAATGCAACAAAAAAACCCTGCATTATTAATCGAGAAAGCAGTAAAAGGAATGTTGCCTAAAAACAAATTAGGATCACAATTATTCCGTAATCTAAATGTAAATGTAGGTGCTGAGCACAAACACGAAGCTCAACAACCTAAAACCGTTAATTTAAACGAAATTAAGTAATGGGAGTTATTCACAAAATCGGAAGAAGAAAAACTGCTGTGGCTCGTGTTTATGTTTCAGAAGGAACAGGAAACATCACAGTAAACAAAAAAGATTTTAAAACTTATTTCCCTACTGGAACATTACAGTACAAAGTTTTACAGCCTCTTACATTAACTGAGAATGCTGAGAATTTTGATATCAAAGTAAATGTATACGGAGGAGGAACTACAGGACAAGCTGAGGCAGTGCGTATGGCAATTGCTAGAGCGATGTGTGAAGTAGAAGTTGAAAACAGAGCAATCTTAAAACCAGAAGGATTACTAACACGTGACCCACGTATGGTAGAGCGTAAGAAATTCGGTCAGAAGAAAGCTCGTAAGAGATTCCAATTCTCTAAACGTTAATATTTACATATTATTAAAAAATCTAAGTTTTTGTTGCCCACTTGTCGAGGCAAGAGGTAGTTTAGCATCTAAATGGTCGGGACCGAATATATATTCGCTACCTTATCATTGCTAAAGTAACAGAACGTAAACTATTACAAAAATGGCAAACAAAGTAGAAGTTAAAGAATTACTAGAAGCAGGTGTTCACTTCGGACACATGACTAGAAAATGGGACCCAAATATGGCTCCTTACATCTATATGGAGCGTAATGGTATTCACATTATCAATCTATATAAAACTGCAGCTAAAATTGAAGAAGCTAATGAAGCTTTGAAAAAAATTGCTGCATCAGGAAGAAAAGTTCTTTTCGTTGCAACTAAAAAGCAAGCGAAAGACATCGTAGCTGAAAAAGCAGCTGCAGCTAACATGCCTTACATCACTGAAAGATGGCCAGGTGGTATGTTAACAAACTTCGTTACTATTCGTAAAGCTGTTAAGAAAATGGCTTCAATCGATAGAATGAAAAAAGACGGTACGTTTTTAACTCTTTCAAAGAAAGAACGTTTACAAGTTGACCGTTTACGTGCAAAATTAGAGAAGAACTTAGGTTCAATCGCTGATATGACTCGTCTACCAGCAGCTCTATTTGTAGTTGATATCAAAGCTGAACACATTGCGATTAAAGAAGCTCAAAAATTAAACATTCCGATCTTCGCTATGGTAGATACTAACTCTGACCCACGTCAAGTTGATTTCGTTATACCATCAAACGACGATGCTTCTAAATCAATTGAAAAAATATTATCTTTAGTTACTTCTGCAATTATCGAAGGTAATGCAGAAAGAAAGTCTGAAAAAGAAGACGCTACTGCGAAAGTAGAAGCTCCTAAAGCATAATTTTTTAACAATATCATAAAGTCGTTATGCGCATAGTTTTTTACATTTGTATTAGCTGTCGATAACGACTTTTTTTTTTAATTTTTTAATACAACGAACAATGGCAAATATTACTGCTGCAGAAGTAAACAAGCTTAGACAACATACAGGTGCCGGAATGATGGACTGTAAAAAAGCTTTAGTAGAGGCTGAAGGTGATTTCGATAAAGCTATCGAAGTTTTACGTAAAAAAGGACAAAAAGTTGCTGCTAACCGTTCTGACCGTGAGTCAAGTGAAGGTGTTGCAATTTCTTACGTAAACGATGATAAAACTAGAGGAGTTGTTATCACATTAAACTGTGAGACTGACTTCGTAGGTAAAAACGAGGATTTCGTTGCTTTAGCAAAAGAATTAGCTCAAAAAGCTATCAACTTCAACTCTAAAGAAGAATTCTTAGCTTCTAAATTCAACGATGCTTTAACTGTTGCTGAAAAATGTGTTGAGCAAACAGGTGTAATTGGTGAGAAAATCGAAATCGGTTCTTTCGAAGTATTAGAAGGAGCTTATATCGGTACTTATATCCACGGAAATAAAATTGCTGCGATCACTGCTATTTCAGAAGCTATTGCTAAAGCTGATGAATTAACAAAAGATATTTCTATGCAAGTTGCTTCTATGGGTGCCGAGACATTATCTTACAAAGATTTTGATCCTGAATTCGTAGCTAAAGAAACTGAAGCTCGTATCGCTGCTATCGTTAAAGAAAATGAAGAATTAGTACGTTTAGGTAAAACACTTAAAAATGTACCTCAGTTCATTTCTTATTCTCAAATCACTGACGAAGTATTAAAACAAGCAGAAGAAGATGCTAAAGCTGAATTAAAAGCTGAAGGTAAACCAGAAAATATTTGGGAAAGAATTATTCCTGGAAAAATTCAACGTTTCATCAGTGACAACACTACATTAGATCAAGAAAAAGCTTTATTAGACCAAAACTTTATTAAAGATGAGGCTAAAAAAGTTGGTGACTATGTAAAAGGTTTCAATGTTGAAATCACTGGATTCAAAAGAGCTAGCTTAGGATAATCACCTAACTATTTAGCAATATTTATTAAAGCCTCAGTACCAACTGAGGCTTTTTTTTATTACATTTACCGAACACAACTATTTTTATTATGAATTTCTTAAAAAAGAATCTGTTAATACAGATTATTATTGCTATCGGATTAGGTAGCGTGTTAGGTAACTATCTACCGGAAGAAATCGGTAGAGTATTCAGTACTTTCAATAGTATATTTGGTGACTTCTTAGGATTTGCAATTCCTCTGATCATTATCGGGCTTATCGTCCCTGCCATTGGTAATATTGGCAAAAATGCAGGTCGTTTATTGTTAATCACAACAGCCATAGCCTATGGTTCTACACTTTTTGCAGGTCTCATCTCTTATGGAGTTAGTATTTCCACATTTCCCAACTTATTAAATACAGGAGAAATGAGTCAGGTACAAGAAGCTACAAGAACCTTAAAACCGTACTTCTCCATTGAAATGCCACCATTATTTGATGTGATGAGTGCTTTAATTATCTCATTTGTTTTAGGAATTGGTATTTCTAAAAACAACCTTCAATACCTAGAAGGAGTATTTAATGATTTCCAAAAGGTAATTATGGCACTAATAAACAAGGCAATCATACCTTTCTTACCACTTTTTATTTTTGGTATCTTTTTAAATATGACTTATAATGGACAAGTATTCGTAGTACTTGACACCTTTATCAAGATTATTGGGGTTATATTTATCCTTCATATCTTTGTTTTAGTCTTTCAATACGTTATTGCAGGCATTATTGGAAAGCAGAATCCTTTTAAACTGATGAAAAATATGTTACCTGCATATTTTACTGCGTTGGGTACACAATCATCTGCCGCAACAATTCCAGTTACCCTAAAACAAACATTAGCCAATAATGTAGATCCTAAAATTGCTGGATTCACAATTCCTTTATGTGCAACTATACATCTATCAGGAAGTACATTAAAGATTGTAGCCTGTGCCATAGCTTTAATGTTAGTACAAGGAGAAGTTATAGAGTTTGGGGAAATGATAGGGTTTATTTGTATGTTAGGTGTAGCTATGGTTGCAGCACCAGGTGTTCCCGGAGGAGCCATTATGGCTTCATTAGGTGTACTAAGCTCGATTCTAGGATTTAATACAGAACAACAAAGTTTAATGATTGCACTATACATTGCGATGGATAGTTTTGGAACAGCATGTAATGTAATGGGAGATGGAGCTATTGCCATAATTGTCAATCGAATCGGACAAAACAAAGTCGCTGCTTCATAACACAATTATAATCAACCTATATATAATGCCGAGTAAATACTCGGCATTTTTTTTGAATCAAATTCTTTTCTCTTAATACTATTTAAGTATAAGATATTTATCTATATTTGTCTCACACTTTAGGGGTGTCTACACATTTGTAGGCTGAGACTCACCCTTTGAACCTGATCTAGTTCATACTAGCGTAGGGAAAAGTAAGATGACTTCACTAGTTAGGTACCTCCGTACCCTACTTTATTGTAGCCATTCCTAAAGTTGCAACTTAAACAAAAGGAATGGAACTAAAAATCAACAATCAACAAGTACATGTAGATTCGAATGTTACTAACATTCAATCCTTATTAGACAGTATACAACCAAACAAGCAGAACGGAATAGCTGTAGCTATTAATCAAGTCGTTATTGCTAAAAAAAATTGGTCTACATTTCTATTAAAGGAAAACGACACAATACTTATAATCACAGCAACTCAGGGTGGTTGATTCCATTTTTTACTTAATACTTCTAATAACTAATTAAAACAATGGGACAACAGAAAATTTCACAAACGCCTTTTCCAAATTCAAAAAAAGTTTACATCGAAGGAACACTCTTTCCAATAAAAGTAGCAATGCGAGAAATCACGTTAAGTGACACCAAGCTAAGCAATGGTCAAGTAGAAAAAAACCCTCCTATTACGATCTATGATACTTCAGGTCCGTATACAGATGCAAATATTCAAATTGATATACGAAAAGGTATCCCTCGTATTAGAGCGCAATGGATAACAGACCGCAATGATTGTAACACATTAACATCCATCACATCGGAGTATGGAAAAGCACGTCTAGCTGATGAAAAACTCGATCATCTACGCTTTGAATTTAGACATAAACCTAAAGAAGCCAAACAAGGTGCTAATGTAACACAACTACACTACGCTAAAAAAGGGATTATTACTCCAGAGATGGAATATGTAGCAATACGTGAAAATCAACGCATAGAACAGTTAAACAATGCTCCTGAAGCTATGAGACAACAACATCACGGAAATAGTTTCGGAGCAAATACCCCATTAAAATATATCACACCTGAATTTGTAAGAGACGAAATAGCTAGTGGGCGTGCTATCATACCTAACAATATCAATCACCCTGAAAGCGAGCCAATGATTATTGGACGAAACTTCTTAGTTAAAATTAACGCTAACATTGGAAACAGTGCTGTAACCTCATCCATAGAAGAGGAAGTAGAAAAAGCTGTTTGGGCCTGTCGCTGGGGAGCTGATACAATTATGGACTTATCAACAGGTAAAAATATACATGAAACTAGAGAGTGGATTATACGCAACTCTCCAGTACCAATTGGAACGGTACCGATCTATCAAGCATTAGAAAAAGTAAAAGGAATAGCAGAAGACCTTACTTGGGAAATATTTAGAGATACACTTATTGAACAAGCCGAACAAGGTGTTTCTTATTTTACCATTCACGCAGGGGTACTATTGCGCTACATCCACTTAACAGCTAATCGAGTAACAGGCATCGTATCACGCGGAGGGTCAATAATGGCTAAATGGTGTTTGTTTCACCATAAAGAAAACTTTCTTTATACTCACTTTGAAGAAATTTGTGAAATCATGAAGAAATATGATGTAGCGTTCTCACTAGGAGATGGACTAAGACCAGGATCAATAGCTGACGCAAATGATGCAGCTCAATTTGCAGAACTTGAAACACTAGGAGAATTAACTAAAATAGCGTGGAAACACGATATACAAGTAATGATAGAAGGACCAGGTCATGTCCCTATGCACATGATTAAAGAGAATATGGAAAAGCAATTACGCGATTGTGGTGAAGCTCCTTTCTATACCTTAGGCCCATTAACTACAGACATTGCACCTGGATATGATCATATCACTTCTGCTATTGGTGCAGCCATGATAGGGTGGTACGGAACAGCAATGTTATGTTATGTTACACCAAAAGAACACTTAGGTTTACCAAATAAAAAAGATGTAAAAGATGGCGTGATCACCTATAAGCTTGCTGCCCATGCAGCAGACTTAGCAAAAGGACACCCTGGTGCACAATACAGAGACAATGTACTTAGCAAAGCACGCTTTGAGTTTAGATGGGAAGACCAATTTAACCTTTCTCTTGATCCAGATACAGCAAGAGAGTACCACGATGAAACATTGCCGGCCGATGGAGCTAAAGTAGCGCATTTCTGCTCGATGTGTGGACCAAAATTCTGCTCGATGAAGATTTCCCAAGAAATTAGAGATACCGCCGAACAAGGAATGCGTCAAAAATCAGAAGAGTTTATAGATGCAGGAAAAGAAATCTATTTATAGCAGTTAATAATGGTTATCATAACTTATCCAAATGATATCAAAAATGAAGCAAGCCTTATCAATACAATGTTTGATAAAGGCTTGTCTTTATTGCATGTTCGAAAACCAGATATGTCAATCGACCAGTTATTCCACTGGATAGAAACAATCGAAACGCACCACAGGAAACGATTAGTTATCCATATACCAAAATCGGTTATCAACAATAAAAAAGGTAGTTATCAACAATATATAACACTTATCAACAACTTTAACCTTGATTATATACACTTATCAACAGTGAAAGATGAATTTATAAATATGTTTACCAGTTATATACCAAAGTTATCAACATCTGTGCATAACATATCAGAGGCTAATAACTTACCAACACAAGTAAGCAGATCATTCATCAGTCCTATTTATCCGAGTATCTCAAAGCCTGGATATCAATCGTCAATTGATTGGACAATTGAATTGCGCAAACGTACAAACGATCAACTCATCTTAATTGCATTAGGAGGAATACAACCTCAGCATATCAAAACACTTGCTAAAATAGGGGTAGATGACTACGCATTACTAGGCAGTTTATGGACGTCAATAAATCCAATCACAACCTTTGACCAATGCTTAAGTCTAGAACAGAAATACTGGATTAATCAAAGAAATACACAACAATTATGATTAACAAAATACATTATATCAGTGATGGTGACACACCACAAGAGCAATTATACCATATTGAGGCCGTATTAGCTGCTGGACAAAAATGGGTTCAATACAGATTTAAATCGGCAACTAAAACCACACTTTGGAATACAGCAGAGCAAGTAAAGAAACTGTGTGAACAATACAATGCTACTTTAATCATAAACGACCATGTTGACCTAGCAAAAGCCATCGATGCTGATGGAGTTCATTTAGGCCTAAACGATATGACTATAAAGTGCGCAAGACAAATAATCCCTAACAAAATTATTGGAGGTACCACAAATACATTTGAAGATATTTTATTAAGACATCGTGAATCTTGTGATTATATCGGTCTAGGACCCTATCAATTCACACAAACTAAGAAAAATCTAAGTCCTGTTCTAGGTCTGACAGGGTATAATAAGTTAATCACACAAACCAAAGCATTGGGTATCAATATACCTATCATTGCGATTGGAGGTATACAATTAGAAGATGTTGGAGCACTAAAACAAATGGGGGTAGACGGAATAGCTATTTCTGGATTATTACAACACATAAACGATAAGCCAATGCTAATAAAACAACTAAACAATTTACTATCATGAAAACACAAGTACTAAAAATTGCAGACAAAACTTTTCATTCACGTCTATTCTTAGGTACTGGAAAATATGGTTCTAACAGTGAAATGGAAAAAGCAACCTTAGCTTCAGCTAGTGAATTAGTTACTGTTGCATTAAAACGTATAGATACAACAACGGATACTGACACTATATTGACACACTTACAGCACCCACATATAAACCTATTACCAAATACTTCAGGAGCTAGAAACTCTAAAGAAGCCATATTTGCAGCTCAACTTGCTAGAGAAGCACTAGAGACTAATTGGCTAAAACTAGAAATACACCCAGACCCGAAGTATTTACTTCCAGATCCAATAGAAACGCTCAAAGCCACTGAAGAATTAGTTAAACAAGGCTTTATTGTTTTACCTTATATACATGCAGATCCAGTATTGTGCAAAAGACTTGAAGAGGTGGGAACCTCTGCTGTTATGCCACTAGGCTCACCAATTGGAACCAATAAAGGTCTTCGCACAATAGACTTTCTAGAAATTATAATTGAAAACAGTAAAGTCCCTGTCATCGTAGATGCAGGCATTGGATCACCTTCAGATGCTGCAAAAGCAATGGAAATTGGGGCAGATGCTGTATTAGTCAATACTGCAATAGCTGTCAATGGGAATCCAGAACAAATGGCTATTGCTTTTAAAAAAGCAGTATATGCAGGTCGATTAGCTTATGAAGCTAAGTTAGGCGCTATAACCGACAACGCCAATGCATCAAGTCCATTAACCGCATTTTTATTAGATTAACTATGTCTTTCATTAATACATATCAACAATACAATTGGGATAACGTCAAAAAGGTTATTTATAATACGACTGATAGACAAGTAAAACAAAGTCTTAGTCAATCGAATAGAACCTTAACAGACTTTCTCCACCTCATCTCTCCAGCGGCTACTCCTTACTTAGAAGAAATGGCACAATGTAGCCAACAACTAACTCAAAAAAGATTTGGAAAGACAATATCCCTATATGCACCAATGTATCTCAGCAATGAGTGTAACAATATTTGTACATATTGTGGGTTTAGCTTAGATAATAAGATCAAACGAAAAACACTTACAGCAAAAGAAATAGAGCAAGAAGTTTCAATAATAAAATCTCAAGGATATGATAGTATTCTCCTTGTAACTGGCGAAGCAAACCATATCGTCAATCTCCAATATTTCAAACAAAGTATAACTCAAATAAAACAATCCTTTTCTTCTATTTCAATAGAAGTACAGCCTTTAAAAGAAAACGAATACAAAGAACTAGCGGATATAGGCGTATATGCCGTATTAGTCTATCAAGAAACCTATCATCAAGAAGTTTATAAACAATATCATCCTAAAGGTAAAAAATCAAACTTTGAATATCGCCTAGATACTCCAGATAGAATCGGTAAGTCAGGTATTCACAAAATTGGACTAGGAGTATTACTTGGACTAGAGGACTGGCGAGTAGATAGTTTTTTCAATGCATTACACATCGATTATCTACAGCGGACCTATTGGCAAACTAAATACTCTGTTTCTTTTCCACGACTACGACCTGCAGAAGGTGTTATAGAACCAAACTTCATTATGGAAGACAGAGATCTTATTCAATTAATCTGTGCTTATCGCCTTTGGAATGAAGATTTAGAAATCTCAATCTCTACAAGAGAAAGTGAATTATTAAGAAATAATGTATTCAAACTTGGAGCAACAACGATGAGTGCTGGTTCTAAAACAAACCCAGGAGGATATAGTGTAGATGAAGACTCTCTAGAACAATTTGAAATCTGTGATAATAGAAATACGACAGAAATATACAACCTAATAAAAACAGCAGGTTATGATCCTGTATGGAAAGATTGGGACAAAACATTTTACCAACAATAAAAGGCTGAACTATGGATATAACGGATTTTTTACGGTATAATAGGCAAATGAACTTACCTGAAGTGGGAGTAGAAGGCCAGAATAAAATTAAAGCTGCTAAGATACTTGTCATAGGAGCTGGTGGATTGGGCTCGCCAATACTCACCTATTTAACTAGTTGTGGAATTGGGACATTAGCCATTATTGATCATGATATTATTGAACAGCATAATCTACATCGACAAACATTATACACAGAAGCTGAAATAGGAGAAAGCAAAACAATTATCGCTCAAAAAAAGATTAAAGAGCTCAATCCACACATACATATTATCTCATATAATGAAAAGCTGACTGAACTAAATGCAATACATCTTTTTAATCAATATGAAATAATCGTAGATGGTAGTGACAATTTCGAAACACGCTATTTAGTCAATGATACAGCCGTCTTATTAGACAAAACAGTTATCTACGGAAGTATACTTGGTTTCAAAGGTCAAATAAGCGTATTTAATCACAAAAACTCAGCTAATCTACGTGACTTATTTCCAACGCCACCCAAAAAAGAAGATGTCCAAAACTGTGCTTTAAATGGTGTATTAGGTACATTCCCAGGTATCATCGGAACTATTATGGCTCATGAAACACTTAAAGTAGTCTTAGAATTACCTTGCCTTACAAACAAATTACTCCTAATTGATACACTCACTTGGCAAACTGATTTACTTACCTATTGAATACAAATCAATAATAAAAAAACCTCTCAAATATACGACTATATCGGTATTTAGAGGTTTATCCTTTTAGATACGAAAGATACTAACGATCATACAAATACTCCATAAATACTTCTCTAGGGATTTCTACTGCTCCCAAGCTAGCTAAATGGTCGTTATACACCTGACAATCCAATAACTTATATCCTTCAGCTTCTAAATAATAACTTAAGTAAATAAAGGCTACCTTACTAGCATTAGAAACTTTAGAAAACATACTCTCCCCACAAAAGATATGACCTAAATCAATCCCATATAACCCCCCAACAAGTTCATTTCCTTGCCATACCTCAATTGATTTAGCAGCTCCTATCTCATTCAACTTACAATATGCTTCTAACATATCATCTGTTATCCATGTTCCTAGTTGTCCTCGACGTGGTACATTTTGACAATTCAACATTACCTCCCGAAAAGCGGTATTCCATGTAATACGAAAAACACCTTTACTCAAGACATTTCGCATACTCCTTGACACTTTTAATTGATCAAAAAACAAAACCATTCGAGGATTTGGAGCCCACCAAGTAATTGGCTCTCCATCTTCAAACCATGGAAAAATACCTGAACTATACGCCAACAGCAGTCGATCAACTGACAAGTCTCCCCCTAAGGCAATAATACCCGACTCATGCGTTTCATCTACATTGGGAAAATACAAGTAGTGTTCATCTAAAAGTGTTATCATATAAAAAAAGATAAAAAAATCCCTAAGATAACTTAGGGATTTTAATTTTATAAATTAGAATGGTAAATCATCGTGATCCTCTTCATTGTAACTTGAAGCAGGCGGGAATTGATTCCCCACATTCTGTTGTCCTTGTTGGTTTTGATTAAAACCTCCTTGTTGCTGTTGTTGGTTAAAACCTCCTGCATACTGTTGCTGTTGATTAAAACCTCCTTGCTGTTGCTGTTGATTAAAACCTCCTTGTTGCTGCTGTTGATTAAAACCTCCTTGCTGTTGATTAAAACCTCCTTGCTGTTGATTAAAACCTCCTTGTTGTTGCTGACCTTGTGGAGCATTTCCTCCAAAACCTTGTTCAGGAGCTTGTTGGTTATTGTAGTTTGGTTGCTCAGCTCCTAACTTTTCAATTCTCCAACCTTGAATTGTATTGAAGTATCTAGTTTCTCCTTGTGGGCTTACCCATTCTCTCCCTCTTAAGTTTATAGAAACACGCACTGGCTCACCTACTTGAAACGTATCCAATAAACCTACTCTATCTTGAGTAAACTCAATCAATATGTGTTGTGGATATTGATCTTCAGTAGTTACTACTACCTCTCTCTTTCTAAAGCTTGAGCTTATATCTTGTGTATGTCCTATCAACTTGATTCTTCCAGTAACTTCCATCTTTTAAATATTTTCCTCGTTTTTAATTTACTATTTTGCCAATATAGTTTTCCATGCCAAAGGTACATTATTTTCTTCTAAATACTTTTTAGCAAGCTTAAATTTATCAACTATACTTCCTGATTGCAATATATGCATTAATTCATGATTTGACTCTACAAACACTTGAATTTCTTCCTCTATAGGCAGCACTTCTACGTTTCCTAATATTCCTAAATCATTACCCGTAAAAACCCCGCTAACTATTGCTTCTTGAGGAATTACACCTACTCCTAAACCTAATGTTGTTAATGGTTTTTCTACTTCAAACATCCCCATATTTGCTCGTGAATACCAATTACCCCCCATACGAGAAACTAAATCTAATTTTTTTTGGTCAATTTTTCCTTCACTAGTCAAGATTTCTTCTGAAACGTGTATTTTCACCACTTCACAAATTACTAAGTTTCCTGCTCCTCCTTCATTCCCTAATCCTATCACTTCGTGAACCTTACATTCAAATTGAACAGGACTCTCCTTTACACGAAATGGACGTACCTCATCAGAAGCTAACATTGTGAAACCAGCCATTTCAAACTCATTAACTCCATCTTTATATTCTGTACTTGACAATGATGTTTGTTGGACAATATCAAAGGTTACAACATTAATCACAACCTGCATTGTTGCTTGCACATTAAACAATGTGTGTTTACAACTGTTATCACGTACCCTTCTCGATGGAGAAAAGACTAATATTGGAGGATTTGCGCTAAATAAATTAAAAAAGCTAAATGGTGATAAATTAGGTCTTCCATCTGCATCAACAGTACTAGCAAGTGCAATTGGTCGTGGACCTACTGAACTTTGCAATAAGCCTTGTAATTCTACAACGCTTATATCATTAGGTTTTATAGTTTTCATATTTTCCATTTCTAAAGTAGTAAATTTACAAAAGCTTTTAGAAATGAAAAATTTTATACAATTACAATTCAAAAAACACCTTTTTCGTTTTATTTATATACTTTTATATGCCTTAATTACTAAGAATTGAACAATAAAAAGGAAATAATTCGCTGGTTACTTGTCACTGCTGCATTCTTTACGCTAGTAGTCATCTTATGGAATACGTATTCTTTCTTTCAGATGTATAAAGAAGAAGAACGTATTAAAATGAATATTTGGGCAGAAACAACAAATACTTTATATAATGCAAAACTAAGCGATACTAGCCTAAGTCTGTCTTTGCTTATTTTGACGGAAAACAAAACTATTCCCATCGTTCAAACAACTGAAAATGACAGCATACTCTCTTTTATTAATGTTGATGAAAAGATTGTAAACAATCCTAAAAAAGCTAAAGAGTATTTGCGTAAACTCAAAGCGCAAAATGACCCTATGGAAGTTATTATTGGGGATGAAGTACAATACTTGTATTATGGTAACTCATCTTTATTGACCAAATTGAAATACTATCCTATCTCTTTAGTGTTAGTCTTTCTCTTTTTCTCAATTCTAATTTTCAACTTTTATCGTAGTCACAGAAGTGCTATGCAAAACAAACTTTGGACAGGAATGGCTAAAGAGACCGCTCATCAAATAGGAACTCCCCTATCCTCCCTACTCGGTTGGATAGAAATTATGAAACTTGAAAATGTAGATGAACAAATAACTTCTGAAATTTATAAAGATGTTTCCAGATTGCAAACGATTGCTGACCGATTTTCAAAAATAGGTTCAAAACCACAATTAACGCTTCACGACATCGTAGAAGAGACAAAAAAAACATTTGAATATCTAAGCCCCCGAAATTCAAAACAAATCGAATACACTACTCATTTCCCTAATTATCCTATACTAATCCCTATCAATAAGGAACTACATAGTTGGACAATAGAAAATCTCATCAAAAATGCTATAGATGCTATGAGAGGAAAAGGAAAAATAAGTATTCAAGTACAGGATACCCCTAAAGTTGTAAATATATTTATTACCGATACGGGTAGTGGAATACCTAAGAAGTTACATTCCAAAATTTTTGAACCTGGATACACAACTAAAAAACGGGGTTGGGGATTAGGATTATCACTAACCAAGCGAATTGTAGAACAATTTCAAAATGGAAAAATTCGTGTACATCAATCTGAAATTGGCAAAGGAACAACCTTTTGCATTACTTATAAAAAACCAAAAGGTCAGCACTAATGATGCTGACCTTTTTACGTTATAGTATTTACTACACCCTATAGCGATTCTTTAATTGCATTTGCAACTTCTTCGAACTCACTCGGTGTTAATTTCTCCTTCTTAGTAAAACGCATATCATCCATCTCTTGTAATGGAATCAAATGTACGTGAACATGAGGTACCTCAAGCCCTACCACAGCCATACCAATACGTTTACAAGGCACTGCCGTCTCTAACGCTTTTGCTACTTCACGTGAAAACTTCATTAGCTCTACATAATGATCTTCTTCCATATCAAAGATCTTATTAATCTCTTGTTTAGGAATGCATAATGTATGTCCCTTTGCATTTGGATTAATATCTAGAAAAGCTAGAAACTTATCATTCTCAGCAACCTTATATGCAGGTATTTCTCCGTTGATAATCTTTGTGAATATTGAACTCATACTATTTTAGTTTTTGATTAGTCTCTACTAATTTCTAAAATCTCAAAATTAAGTATTCCATTTGGAACTTTAATCTCCGCAATGTCTCCTACAACTTTTCCTAGCAATCCTTTTCCAATAGGTGATGTCACAGATATTTTACCTGTTTTCAAATCTGCTTCACTTTCTGCTACTAGCGTATATGTTAACTGCATTCCATTTGCTTGATTCTTAATCTTAACTTTTGATAACACCAATACCTTTGAAGTATCTAATTGTGATTCATCAATTAGTCTTGCACTAGCAACTACTTCTTCTAATTTAGCAATTTTAAGTTCTAATAAACCTTGCGCTTCTTTAGCCGCATCGTACTCCGCATTCTCCGATAAATCTCCCTTGTCTCTAGCCTCAGCAATTGCTTGAGAAGCCTTCGGACGCTCAACACTTTTTAACTGCTCCAATTCGTCTTTCAATTTCTTTAAACCTTCTGCAGTATAATACGAAATCTTACTCATAATTAATGATTTATATAAATAGAAAAAATCCCATAACTACGGGATTTCTTACAATATTGTACTTATTTTACGTTTCTATATTTTAATCTTTTGTGTTTGAACACTAGGTCAAAGTTAATTAATTATATTTGTTTTACAAACATTTATACAATGAAAAAGACATTAATGCTTTTTATCACTATACTCTCAATGATTGGCTGTTCCAAGAGCGATATTAGCAACTCAAACCCTTATTTACCTAGCCAAAGTGTAAATGTATCTGTTCCATTAGTATTTGCTAATGACCTACGAATTGCCGGTGGCGTATATTATAATTATACTATCGGTTATGGAATATCTGGTTTGGTTATTTATTCAGTAAACGGTATGGATGAATATACTAGCTATGAACTAACTTGCCCTAATCATCCTATCCAGCCTGATGGTAGTTCTATCCTTAGTCCAGATCCAAAACAAAAAACATTTTTTTATTGTAGGGCAACTCATTTACACAATGGAGAAAAAGTGTATTACGACGTGGCTACGTGGGGAAGACCTATCAATCAAAAGCTTCAATATGCACTAAAACCCTATCCCACAAAACGTGTAGGTGACAATATTGTCATACGGTACTAGATATAAAAAAGAGAGGTAATACTTAATATCACCCCTCTTTGACTAACTTATAACTGTTTCAATTTACTTAAAACTTAATCGTCACACCTCCTAAGATGTTAAACTCTGCTTGTGGATAATATCCCGCTCCATCATACATCGTATTACTTCCTCCGTCATATGCAGTCCAATAATACCCATTAGATATATATTTAGTATTAAATATATTATTTGCTAATACTGAAAGCTGTATTCCTTTAACCCATCCTTTGATTGGGAACTCATAGTTTACACTTAGATCATTAACAAAATAGGAGTCTAACTTTGAGGTTTCTGTTTCAATGTTCGACATATATTGTTCACCCACAAACTTAGTCAACAAGGAAACACTCATGCCTTTCATTGGTAAATATGTAATTGCATTCGATGCTACAAAATCAGGAGAAAAAGCAATTGATGTATTGCCGAAATTTTTCATCTCTCCTGCCCAAGAATAATTCAAATTTCTATTCTTATTACTGCTAATTGCTATACTTGGCGACCAATGTAATTGATCTAATACACGAACATTAGCATCTATTTCTAACCCTAAACGGTAACTATCCGCAATGTTCTCTCTCACATTAGCTCCGACATCATTAAGCTGACCTGTTAAGACCAATTGATCTTTGTACTTCATATAGTACGCATTAACGTTGATCTCTGCTCTATCTCCTTTATATCTCCACCCTAATTCAAAATCATCTAATTGCTCATGCTTAGGCATAACGTTTTTTTGTCTCTCTTCATAGTCCGTACGATTAGGTTCTCTATTAGCACGCGCATATGATAAGTAAAATTGATTAGCCGCATCTAACTGATAGATAATCCCTGCTTTAGGATTAAAAAAATTAAATTGCTCATTGACTAATCCAGTATCTTGTCCATTTGCTTCATAAGTTACACGTCTATATTGCAAATCTCCATATAAATTCCATTGATTAGCAAACTGCCAATTCGCTTTCGTATAGAAATTCATATCTGTTTTCACTGAATGATCTCTATAATACTCTTGCTTATATTTATAATCTACTGGTTCTTTTACCCATAAAATATCTCCAAAGTGATCTCCTTCATACTTATTTGCAGCACCTCCTAAAATTACACTGATTTTATCTCCAGTATAATTTGCATTAAATACCATACCATAAAAATGGTTATCTAAAAACTTACGACGGATCAAATCACTCTCTTCTATCATTGTTCCATTACTTCCCGCCACTGGTTTTAATCCATAAGAGCCTAAATCTTGACCACGTTTATAATTCTCATAAAAACCAAAACCTTTAGTATAGTGTAAAGATACATTTGACGACCAAAGATCTGACCACTTCTCACTCCAGTGCAATTGATAATGATCTTGTCTGTAATTATCCGTCTCATTATCGTAAAACTGTACTTGACCATTTTCGTCTTTATACTTACCAGCTGAATTATATCGACGACCAAATTCATCAATTTCTTCTTGACTAACTCCATTCCACGCTTGATATGTCTTTTGATTTCCACCAAAAACTAGTGCTTTTACTAATGACGTTTTTCCTAAATACGCTCCTTGTAAGAAATAAGATTTCATTCGAGACGATGCACGGTCAATATATCCATCTGATTTCATATCAGACAAACGTCCTGCTATTTCAAACTTATCATTGATAAGACCAGTACTAAACTTAACGGTCGACTTGCGCGTATTATAACTACCAAAAGAGTTTGCTATCTCTCCTGATGCATCATAGGCGTAATTATCAGTGTTTAAATTCAAACTAGCACCAAATGCTGCTGACCCATTTGTTGAAGTTCCTACCCCACGTTGCAACTGAATATTCTGCACCGAAGAAGTAAAGTCAGGCATATTTACCCAAAATGTACCTTGAGACTCTCCATCATTATAAGGAATACCATTCAAAGTTACATTTACACGTGTAGCATCAGTCCCTCTAACACGAAAACTAGAGTATCCTATCCCATTACCAGCATCAGTTGTACTCACTACAGAAGTCATATAGGACATCATCGTAGGAATATCTTGCCCTAAGTTTCTCTTAGATAAAGCAGATTTAGATAAGTTTTCAAAAGCGATTGGATCTTTCTCAGTCACACGAACAGAAGATACAAGGATCTCGTTTAATGCGGTAGTCTTTAGCGTATCTACTGCTTGCTGTTCTTGAGCTACAGCAGTCGTTGTAGCAATTAATCCTAAAAAGTAGATAGGATGAAGTAAAGTTTTTTTCATTCGTAAAAAATTTACAAATAAAAGGGGCAATTATTTTTTATTACTAATAATTACACATTGTCCATTACAGCATAGAATTACTGTATTATCCCTTGGCAGCATTACCCGCCCAGGTTCTATGGGTATGATCTCAGCCGTACGGCACCCCTTTGAGATTTTGTTTTGCAAATATAGTTACTCTTCACCAATTTACAAGCCTTAATGATTCCTTTATAATACGGGGTTCTACCCCATCTAAACTAACACCTAAAGCACTCGTTTACGCAAGGCCTTTTTGAGAGACATCTTCACTTTTGTTTCCTTGCGTTTATTAATCACACTTTTCGGAACCTTCGTCTCTTTTCTAACTTTATCAACTTTCAAACTCTTCGCAATTAAATCAAACAGTTTATTGATGACAAGCTCCTTATTTTTCACTTGACTACGTGTCGTATCTGTCTCCAAAATGAGTATTCCATCCTTGTTAATTCGATTTTTTAATCGCTCTAATAATAGTACTTTCTCCTCTTCTGTTATTCCTACAGATTTTTGACAATTCCAAGATAAAACAACTTTAGACGACACCTTATTTACGTGTTGTCCACCTGCTCCTCCACTGCGAACAGCCTTAAAGTTCAATTCTTGTTCTATTATTTTCTTTTTCATTTTTCAAAATTTTATACCACGATATATAAGCCATAATTGCTAATACAGTAAATATAGCAAATTGTACAGCGATGATACCTAGTCCTCTATAAGCATATAATGGTACGGAAATCAAATCCGCAAAAATCCACAATGTCCAGTTCTCAATCTTTTTCAGAGCCATATAATACATCCCTGTAAAGAAAACTCCTGATGTAAATATATCAATATAATTTTCAGGTTTTATCTCATTTCCTACTAGGGTATAAACCCCATAAATGACCATCAAGGTCAATAGAAAAACACCAATACCAATCCACTTTTCCCTCGCATTGGTTCTACTGATTTTCAACGTATCCCCTTCTCCTGTTGATCGCGACCAATTATACCAACCATATACACTCATGATAGAATAATATCCATTCAAAATCATATCACCTAAATAGCCAGCTATGTATAATAAATACACACTAATAATCGTTGCGATAATCCCTGTCGGATACACTAATATATTTTCCTTACCCGCATACCAAACGCTCAAGATTCCAAAAATAAACACGATACATTCTAAAACAACCTGTGTCAGGGTAGCCTCTTTATAGACACCAAAAAAAAACTCAAACATGTCTGCCTTCTTTACATAAAAAAACCACATTATAGCTATAATGTGGTTCAAATGTATGACTAATATTTTTCTTTATTAACTATTTCTATTCATTAAAATTCTCAAGATATACCAGAACAATAACATTAAAGAAGCAAACAAAGACAATGCAGCTGCTACATATTGATCTGCTGCAAACTCATTTTTTATCTGCCAAGTATTGTATAAAATAGAGATTGACGCCAATCCTACCATTGCTAGAGAAAACCAAAGCCCTAACTCAAAACCAAACAACATACCTGCTACAATAACTCCTAATGCTAAAAATGATCCTATAATCATCACTGATCGCAAAAACGAAAAGTTAGCATTTGATCCGAATACTACTCCAGTCAATCCACCAAATAATGCTAAAGTTAGAATACCTGCTTGTGATATTAAGCTTGTATCACCAGTCTGTGCCATAGCCATCACTAAAAGTGGTACAAAAATAAATGCTTGTGCTAATACATACAATGCATAACCCGCATATTGTTTTGGCTTACTAGCCGAATTATAAGCTAAACTTTGTGCAAACCAAGTCACCCCCATAAAAGCCCCCAATACAATCAACCATGAGTATTTCCCTGATAGTATAAATGACATCATTCCATTGACTACGACAGGCGTGTTTAACAATACTAATTCAAAAACAATAAACATTAACACCCCTAATGCTAAGTTAGCATACGTCTTCTTATAAAACTGTGCTCTTACCGCATCTGATTCATCTGCAACTGGTGTTGCATACCCTAAATTATTTTCCATATCCATTTAATATTTTGACGAAATTACAAAAAATACGAACAGATAAAACACTAATCCTTCCTTACTACAGCATATACTAATAAAAAGCCTTCAAGTTTAACAGTATAATAACTAAAACGCTGTGTAAAAGCAGCCTGACCTACCTCACTAAAACCATTCAAATCAACAGACATATCCTCTTTAAAGCTTAGACTGCGAGAATCACACATTTTAAACATTGCTTCTTTCGCGCACCAAATCTCTGTTAACTCTTCAATATTATTCAATGGATTAATCATTTCTAACTCCTCAAAACGGCAAAACTTATTCGCTATTCTAATGATTTTCTCTCTTATTTTTTCAATATCTATACCGACTACCTCATTGCCTATTATAATAGTCGCATAATCAAAAGAATGCGAAATCGAAATTGCCATTCCATCATTCAAATACGGTTTTCCACAAGCATCATAGCTCAAATCTAAATCTGAATACCCACATGCTATAAGCAAGTGTCGAATTGCCAAAAAACCTTTTTGATGTACTTCTGACTTCATGCTTATCAAGCGCTCTTGTGTCTCTTCTCTTAATACAAGACCTTCTCTCAACTCTTCAAGTGTCTCTTCAACCTTCCAGATGCAAATTGTAGTTGTCTTACTATGGTCTATTGTTTTATATAATGGCATGCTTATAATCAAATTAAATCCACAAAAATAACCATTTAAAAATTACTACATATACCAAATACCTAAAGAAGAGTCTGCCTTCCACTTCCTAAAAATAAAAAACTAAACTGACTAATCTTTAAAAAACGATTAACAAATCAATTTAAAATACTATTGTGTAGACCTTTTCGGGGTATTAACAGGAGATCGTTTTATATTTTTCGAAAATCCATTATTCATACTATTAAATTATTAGTATAAGACTTAATAAGGAAACAATTTTTTTTTATAAACAAATACATTCTTTTAGTGCATAGTAACTTCAAAATAACAGTATTTGTTGCCAAGCTACTGCTATATGTACAGTATCCGTGCAGTTTACGAGCCCAGGAGTACTTCCTTGGCAAGCAAAGTGCACGTATTCTCCAAGCATTGGTCAAGAAAGCATGTAAAAAAACTGTCCATAAGTATATAATCAATTGCAACAACCTGATCAATATAAAAATAGAATGCTAACTAAAGTATTAGATAGCATTATTTATGAATATCTGCTTGAAGTGAGAAGAAAGCCAAGTTAATAATTCCCTAACGAAATAACATAGAACTACTTTTTTGAGGACTATAAATAGATATAATAGTAAACGAAGGTATATGTCTAATTTCTGCTATTTAAGTCTATTCATTACAGCCAATGAAATAATCAAATAAAAAAGTAGCCAATGGGCATTGGCTACTTTTTTATTTGATTATTTCGATCTTTTAAGTATTAAAAGAAAGCATGAATCTATATTGCTTACTTTTGTTTACTAAGTAAATCTCTAATTTCAGTCAATAATTCTTCTTGTGTCGGTCCAGCTGGTGCAGCAGGTGCCGCTACTTCTTGTGCTTTTTCTTCTTTTTTGCGTAGTTTGTTAATTCCTCTAACCATTAAGAATACAACGAAAGCAAGAATAGTAAAGCTTACCACTTCTGTAATAAAGCTACCATAAGCAAAGATTACTGCATTTTCCACTGCTTTAGCCTCCTTTAATGGGCTACCTGGCTCTACAGCTCCTTTTAATACCACATATAGATTGGTAAAATCTGGCGTTCCAATAATTCCAGATACCAAAGGCAAGATTACATCATTTACAGCACTAGTAACAATTTTACCAAATGCTCCTCCAATGATTACTCCTACAGCTAAATCCATTACGTTCCCTTTAACAGCGAACTCTTTAAACTCTTTTAAAAATCCCATAAATATTCTCTTTTTACGTTTATTAAGAAACACTTTGTTCGCAAAAATATAACATTTTTAGTCTTGATAAAAAATTCTTTTAACTCTTTGTGAAATATTAGTCAATATTTCATACGGAATCGTTTGTATAGCCTCAGCAATGATAGTTACAGGAAGTTGCTCTCCAAATATTATTACCTCATCACCTTCCTTACACCCGATATTCGTCGCATCGACCATCAACATATCCATACATATCGCCCCTACAATTGGTGCCTTTTTTCCATTTATTAGTACATATCCTCCATTATTACCCCAAGCTCGTGGTATTCCATCTGCATAACCTATCGGCACAGTAGCCACTATTCGGCTACCTTCTACCCTATACCTGCGACCATAGCCTATACTTTCATTATTTTCCACTTCCTTAATCTGCATAATACGGGTCTTAAGTGTTGTCACATTGCGCAACTGCTCCATTTCCAAAGGATCATTCCCAACACCATATAATCCAATACCTATACGTACCATATCCATTTGAAAAGAGGCAAAATTATAAATTCCCGAAGTATTCAAAATATGGCGAATTGGATTTATATTCAAAGCCTCACTAAGGTAATTTACATTTTTAGTAAACAATTCGATCTGATCTAAAGTAAATTCTCTATACTCAGGCATATCACTAGATGAAAGGTGTGAAAAGATTGATTGCACTTCTACCACATTCGTAAAACGCAAAATAGCAATTAACTCATCTAACTCAGCAGTTGTAAAGCCATGACGATGCATACCTGTTTCCAATTTAATATGAACTGGGTACTTATAACAAGTACGCGCTCGTGCAACCTTTAAAAAAGCTTTAAGTTCTCTAATAGAATAAATCTCTGGCTCTAAATCATAGGCTATCATTGCAGGAAATGCATTAATTTCAGGATTCATAACAATAATATTTGCTTTTACTCCAGACTTTCGCAGCTCAATTCCTTCATCAGCAAATGCAACACCTAAATAAGAAACGTTTTCATGTGACAACAATTTTGCTATTTCCAAACTTCCACTTCCGTAGCCAAATGCTTTAACCATAGCCATCACTTTAGTTCCCACTTTCAACTTTGATCGATAAAAATTAAGGTTATATTGGATACTATTTAAATTTACTTCTAAAACAGTCTCGTGTGTTTTTGTCTCAAAAAAACTAACAATACGATCAAATCGAAAAGCCCGTGAACCTTTGACTAAAATAGTTTCTTCTGCAAATTCGTCAAGAGAGATTTTCTGTAAAAACTCATCTGTCGTCTCGTATAAGAATACCCCAGGACAATCAGCTAAAAATCGACTAATACATTCTCCTACCCCATATATACGTGTCACATTATTACTCTTTAGTAATTGAAGTACAGATAGATAATATTCTTCTTCATTATCTCCATTAAAAAAAAGGTCTGATAAAATGATTGTTTTTTTCTTACTAATCTTGTGTTTTTCTAAAAAATCTAATGCAATAACTAACGATTGAAAATCAGCACTATATGCGTCGTCAATTACTGTACAGTTATTAATCGCAGAGGTCACTTGCAAACGAAGCTCTACAGGATACAACTGACTAATCCCCGTCACGATAGCTTCAATTGGCATCTGCATATATAGCATGACACTAATGCAACTCATCATATTCTTAACTGAAATCACATCTGTAAAAGGAATTTGAACAGAGAATAACGGTTGCTCTGCGTAAGCAATCGATAAGACATCTCCCGTCAAAGACCCGTATACTGTAGCATCAGTATTATACAAACTCCAAGTCATCAAAGGCTTATCCGAAGTAAGGCTGCGTATAATAGGCCCCTCTTCTGCTATCAAAACATCAACAGAAGAAAACAACACTAATTTCTCTTGAATCTTCTCTTCTATGCTGATAAAACCTTCATTGTGCTCGTCTGTAATCGCAGTCAAAATTCCAATAGAAGGCTGAACGATAGGCTGTAATCGCTGCATCTCCCCACGTAAAGATATTCCTACTTCGAAAATACCTAAACTATGACTCTCTTTAATCCCAAAAATAGACAAAGGAACACCTGTTTGAGAATTATAACTTTTGGGGCTTTTAATTACCTTATAGTCCTGTCCTAACAAAAAGTTTAGCCACTCTTTGACAACGGTTTTACCTCGACTACCTGTAATACCAATAACAGGTAGATCAAAACTAGCACGATGAAAAGCAGCAGCTTTTTGAAAAGCTAGTAAAGTATCGCTTACTTTAAAATAAACTGCCTCTTTATGTAGCACGATTGGTAGCTGATCCACCACAAAATAACGAACGCCTTTTTGAGCTAATTCGGCGATATAATGATGTCCATTGTGATTCTTTCCAACCAAAGCAAAAAACAAAGTATGTTCATCATTCAATAGTGATCGACTATCTACAGATACATTATTTATAGTTAACTCAGCAGGAAAATTCACTCCTACGATCTCGGAATCAATATATTGACTAAAAATATCCGTATTAAATATCATCACTAAAACGTTTGAAATAAATAACAAATGTAAAATGACTCTATGAATATAGAGTCATTTTTTTTAATTATAATTTGATTTAAAGATTGCATTTAATATATGACCAACCTTCTTCTTGTTTTTCAATTATATAGACTAAACCAGAAGGAGCAAACAACACATCTTCGAATATATCCACTTTTTCGATCTGGCGAGCTTTCATCGTATTTTCACAAGCAATAAAAACCACTCCCTTTTGCATTAACGCTTTAATTGAGTCTTCAATCATTGACTTACTCTTTCTAACCATTCCAATTCCAGGTCCGTGTACAACAACGTGGATCGCTACATCATCTCCCCAATGCTTTTTTACATTATTGGTATACGTAACTAAAGCGTTTTGTTCAATTATGTTATCGGTATTTAATTGAAAAACTACTTTGTGATTTACATCTTTCATAATACTACATTTTAGTGTTTTTGATATCTTGTTATTACTCCATAAAACTACAAAATCAGAGTATATTGCCCTAATGAAACTTTAAATACTTTTTTTGATTACTGTATCCTAGGTTACATTTCGAGTCAAATTTAATCAAGACATTTGCATCATTAATAACAATATACTTTTATAAATATGGATTTGATATTACAACCTTGGCCATGGTATGTGGGTGGTTTATTCATAGCAGCGACTTTAATTTTACTGCTATTTATGGGTAAGACCTTTGGATTTTCATCAAACCTAAGAACGATGTGTTCGATGCTAGGAGCAGGTAAGACATGTGATTTCTTTTGTTTCAACTGGAAAGCACAAACTTGGAATTTACTATTCTTAGTAGGAACAATTGCTGGAGGGTTTATCGCTTACCATTTCTTAAGCGTGGAACCTGCAGCTGTACCACTTGGAGAAAACACAGTTCAAAAACTCAACGAATTAGGTATAGAAAGTGCAGGTCAAGCATATATTCCAACAGAGCTATTTGGTTCAGAAGCATTTGGCTCATTAAAGACTATTGGCTTATTACTATTAGCAGGATTCTTTGTTGGTTTTGGATCTAGATATGCAGGAGGATGTACTTCTGGACACGCAATCAGTGGATTGAGTAACCTTCAACTACCTTCATTAATCGCCGTAATAGGATTCTTCATTGGAGGATTAATTATGGTACACGTATTATTTCCATTAATATTTTAAAAATTACACAGATGAAAAAATTAGCCTACTTATTCGTTGGAATGCTGTTCGGTATAGGAATGTTCAAATCAGGGGCAGCATCGTGGTTTAGAATATATGAAATGTTTCAATTTGACAGTTTCCACATGTATGGTATTATGGGAACAGCACTTACAATTGCTGTACTAGTTACCTACTTAATTAAGAAAAATAAGGTCAAAGATTTCTCAGGAAACCCTATTGATTTTACCCCAAAAGAAAAGAGTGTACCACGATACTTAATTGGAGGAATATTTTTTGGATTAGGTTGGGCATTAGGAGGAGCATGTCCTGGACCAATGTTTGCTTTGGCAGGAGCTGGTTTCTACCCAATACTAATTGCAATTGTAGGAGCATTATTAGGAACGTGGTTCTATGGAGTCATTAAAAAATGGTTGCCACATTAATAAACAAAAGAAATGTTTCAAATACTTTGAGTATATTATTTGCATAAAGTATATTAGAGACTTTCTAACCCATTGTTTATTCATGTATGGAAAATGCTATTAAAGACAAGTACCGCTTCATCTTTGAGGAAAAGCTTCTAGATGAAATCATCGAAGTATCTACAATAAAAGACTTCAAAGAAGGAGAGAAGCTAATGGAGATTGGCGAGTACATCAAGAAAATTCCACTACTATTATCTGGAGCAATAAAAATCATTCGCGAAGATCAAAAAGAAGGAGAGATTGTACTCTACTATATTGAGGAAGGAGACACCTGTGCGATGACACTAACTTGTTGCTTAGGAGAAACTAAGAGCCAAGTCCGCTCAATCGCAGAAAGAGACGGAAGTGTAGTCATGGTACCAGTAGGTAAAATGGATGAATGGTTAGTCAAATACAAAAGCTGGAGAAACTTTGTCCTAAACAGCTACAACAATAGAATGAATGAAATGCTAACTGCAATTGATAGTTTAGCTTTTATGAATATGGAGGAACGATTGTGCAACCTGCTAAGAAGTAAAGCAAAGATATACAACAGTCGTTTCATCCATAATACACATCAAGAATTAGCCGATGAACTCAACACCTCTAGAGTTGTTATTTCTAGAATACTAAAAACCTTAGAGAATGAGGGCATCATTCAACTCAACAGAAAATACATTGAGTTGTTGAAACCTTAAAAAACAATTATGGAATTCACATCAATAATAGGATACGGCTTGGCCTTACTTATAGGAATATCACTAGGCCTTATAGGTAGTGGAGGATCAATCCTTACTGTACCTATCCTAGTATATATCATGAAAGTAGAACCATTTCTCGCGACAGCATATTCACTATTCATTGTCGGTACGAGTTCGCTTGTCGGAGGAATAAAAAATTATATTGATAAAAAAGTTGATTTAAGAGCAGTTGCTCTATTTGGAATCCCATCTGTAATTAGTGTCTATATTACAAGAGCCTATTTACTCCCTTTAGTTCCTGATACGATCATAATAAGTTCCTTGTCTCTGGATAAAAACGTTATACTAATGATCTTATTTGCCTTAGTAATGTTTACATCAGCAACCAAGATGATAAGACCAAGACAGCAAAAGGAAACAACAGACAACAATCAAAGTCTATCAGCTTTAGTTATTCAAGGAGTGTTAATTGGACTATTAGCAGGAACTGTAGGAGCTGGTGGGGGGTTCCTAATCATACCAGCATTAGTGCTATTTGCTAATATGCCTATGCGATCTGCCGTAGGTACTTCATTGTGTATTATCGCAATACAGTCTCTAATAGGTTTTTTAGGAGACCTACAACATACGACAATGGATTGGGCTATGCTATTAACATTTAGCTTAATCGCTGTTATCGGAATATTTATCGGAATATACCTCACACGCTTTATTCCTGATAAAAATCTAAAAAAAGGCTTTGGTTATTTTGTATTGATTATGGCAATTTATATATTAATTAAAGAAGTCTTTTTGTAAACTGTAACTTAGGTTACTGTAAATTATAATACAACTTTATACCTTTACAATATCAAATAAAAAAATAAATACTCATATGAAAATAGAACAAATTTATACAGGATGTTTAGCTCAAGGAGCTTATTATATAGAAAGCAATGGAGAGGTAGCAATTGTAGATCCACTAAGAGAAGTACAACCTTATTTAGACAAGGCAGCTAAAGACAATGCAACAATTAAATACATTTTTGAAACACACTTTCACGCTGACTTCGTAAGTGGTCACGTAACTCTAGCTGAGAAAGCAAATGCACCAATCATTTACGGACCAAATGCAAACCCTTCTTATAAAGCTCATATTGCAAAAGATGGTGAAGTTTTCAAACTAGGTAATATTACAATCACTGTGCTACACACACCTGGTCACACAATGGAAAGTACGACTTACTTATTAAAAGATGAAAATGGCAAAGATCATGCGATATTCAGTGGAGACACTTTATTCTTAGGAGATGTAGGACGTCCAGATTTAGCACAAAAAGCGGCTAATCTTACACAAGAGCAATTAGCAGCGACGTTATATCAAAGCTTACGCACTAAAATTATGCCTTTAGCAGATGACGTTATTGTATATCCAGCTCACGGAGCAGGGTCTGCATGTGGTAAAAACTTAAGTAAAGAAACTATCGGTACGTTAGGAGAGCAAAAACAAACAAACTATGCGTTACGTGCAGATATGACAGAAGCTGAATTCGTAAAAGAAGTAACAGATGGTTTACTACCTCCTCCTGCATATTTCCCGTTAAACGTAAAATTAAACAAAGAAGGATACGAAAATGTAGAAACAATCATCAATAATAATAAGGCGCTTTCAGCAAAAGATTTTCAAGCATTTGCCGATGAATCAGGCGCTATCTTATTGGACGTTCGTCCAGCGAGTGAATTTGCTTCAGGACATATACCAGGAGCTATATTTATCGGATTAGACGGACAGTTTGCTCCATGGGTTGGTGCTTTAATTACAGATATCAAACAGCCAATTCTATTAATTACACCTGAAGGACGTGAAGAAGAAGCAATCATTCGCCTATCACGTGTTGGATATGACAATACATTAGGATATCTTGAAGGAGGGTTTGAAGCTTGGAAAAAAGACGGAAATGAATACGATACCGTTCAACAAATAACAGCAGAGGAGTTCAAAGAAAAATTAGCGAATGATCCTATTCCAGTACTTGATGTACGCAAAAAAGGAGAATACAACGCCGCTCATATTGAATATAACAATTTGACAAATTCTCCCTTAGATTATATCAATGAGAATATAACAGATTTTCCAACTACAGGGAAATTCTATATTCACTGTGCAGGAGGATATCGCTCATTAATCGCTTCTTCAATCCTAAAAGCAAGAGGATACCACAATATGATAGATGTTATCGGAGGTTTCGGAGCAATTAAAAACACAGGAATAACCCTAGAAGAAGGAGGAAGCTGTTCATCGACATGTTCAACAACTAAACAATAATCAAATGAATAATTTTCAAGAACTAATCGAAAGTGATCAATTAGTTCTTGTTAACTTCTTTGCAACTTGGTGTGGCCCATGTAAAATGTTTGCCCCTGTTTTAGAGGAGGTTAAGAGAACACTAGGAGATCAAATAAAAATCGTCAAAATAGACGTCGATAAAAACCAATCAATAGTAGCTCAATACAGCACGCAATACCAACTAAGAGGTGTTCCTGCTACTATGCTATTTAGAAAGGGTAAATTGTTATGGCGCCAATCAGGTTATATGGATACACATACACTGATGGGCTACATTAATCAATACAAAGACAATTACTAAAATAACAAAAGGGGCTTGTTTTTCAATAAACAAGCCCCTTTTCTAGTTATAAATAAACTATATCTAGTGATAAACTACTAAATTCATAGTCTCTTTTTCCAGCTAAATACAACGAACTTTTAGCATCTTTCGACAAGTAAACCGAGATATAATATTAGTCCCTTTTGGCACCTGCTAATTGTCTTTACAAGTATAACCAAAATCACCATCATATTTCTGATACAAAATATTTTTATGCATATTTAAATAAAAGGGGTAACTCTAAAGCAAAAAAAGAGACAATTACATAAAAAATAATTGTCTCTTTTTATTTATTTTAGGCTTCTTATACCTTAATCATTCAATTTTAATACAGCCATAAATGCCTCTTGTGGAATCTCTACGTTACCTACTTGACGCATACGCTTCTTACCCGCTTTTTGTTTTTCAAGTAATTTACGTTTACGTGAAATATCCCCTCCATAACATTTAGCTGTAACGTCTTTACGCAAAGCTTTCACTGTCTCACGTGCAATAACTTTTACACCAATAGCCGCCTGAATTGGAATATCAAACTGTTGACGTGGTATTAATTCTTTTAGTTTCTCACACATCTTCTTTCCAATTGAATAAGCATTATCAGCATGCATAAGAGCAGATAAAGCATCAACTACATTCGCGTTCAACATTACGTCTACTTTAACCAAATTAGAAGAACGCATTCCTATTGGAGAATAATCGAAAGAGGCATATCCTTTTGACACTGTTTTCAAACGATCGTAAAAATCAAATACAATCTCTGCTAGTGGCATATCAAACATCAATTCTACACGATCTTCCGTCAAGTAGGTCTGATTAGTAATAATACCACGTTTGTCAATACATAGGCTCATTACTTGACCAACGAAGTCAGCTTTTGTAATAATTGTTGCCTTAATATATGGTTCTTCAACTCTTTCTAATTTAGAAGGCTCTGGTAGATCTGATGGATTATTTACAACAATTGCTGTGTCTGGCTCCTTTTTAGTATAAGCTAAGTATGAAACGTTAGGTACCGTAGTAATTACTGTCATATTAAACTCACGTTCTAGACGCTCTTGAATAATCTCCATGTGAAGCATTCCCAAGAATCCACAACGGAATCCAAATCCTAATGCAGCAGAACTCTCAGCAGCAAATACTAAAGATGCATCATTCAACTGTAGTTTCTCCATAGAGTTTCTAAGCTCCTCATAATCTTCTGTATCTACTGGATAAATTCCCGCGAATACCATTGGCTTAACATTCTCGAATCCTTCAATCATATTCTGAGTAGGTACTTTAGCATCTGTTAAAGTATCTCCTACTTTAACCTCTCTTGCTTCCTTAATACCTGAAATCAAATAACCAACATCTCCACTTGATATTTCTTGTTTTGGTACTTGGTTAAGTTTTAATGTTCCAATCTCATCAGCAAAATATTCCTTGCCTGTAGCCATGAACTTAATTTTCTGTCCTTTAGTGATTTTACCATTGATAACACGGAAAATTACTTCAATACCTCTAAACGGATTATACACTGAGTCAAATATCAATGCCTGTAGTGGCTCCTCAACATTTCCTTTCGGCGCAGGAATTCTATTGATAATAGCTTCCAATATTTTATCTACTCCAAGTCCTGTTTTACCAGAAGCTGGAATAATCTCTTCGTAATCACAGCCTAATAGATCAACAATATCGTCACTTACTTCTTCTGGATTAGCACTTGGCAAATCAACTTTATTAAGAACAGGAATAATTGTCAAATCATTTTCTAAAGCTAAGTATAGGTTAGATATGGTCTGTGCTTGAATACTTTGTGCTGCATCAACAATTAAAAGAGCTCCTTCACACGCTGCAATAGACCTAGAAACTTCATAAGAAAAGTCTACGTGTCCTGGAGTATCAATTAAGTTTAATACATACTTCTCTCCATTGTGGATATAATCCATCTGAATAGCGTGAGATTTAATCGTAATACCTCTTTCACGCTCCAGATCCATATTATCCAACAACTGATTTTGTTGCTCTCTAGCTGTTACCGTTTGTGTAGCATCTAATAATCTATCTGCTAACGTACTCTTACCATGGTCAATATGAGCAATAATACAAAAGTTTCTAATGTTCTTCATTCTTCGTAATATCAAAGTTTAATTATTGATTATATGCCCATTAGAAGTATTGAAACCACTTTCAATAATCATATAACCATCATTTTAAGGCTACTTCCTATTTAAACAGAAAACACAATACGCCTATATTTTGCAAATATACTTTAAAGTTTGAATTATATATATTTTTTTTCAGTTATGCAAAGTAAATCTTAAACTACTTTTTTAAGAATATTTCAATATTTTCATTGCTCCTATTTTATTAATCTTTATCTCTTTAGTAATTTTATACCTATAAACAAATTTTGTTATGAAAGCACTTTCCAATTTACTTTTACTAAGCCTAGTTACTTTGACTAGTTGTGGTAATAAAAAAGAAATTACCAATGATTACCTCACTCTACCTAACCAACTAAAAGAGGTTTCTGGACTACATTATAATCCGTCAAATAGCACATTCTGGACATTACAAGATAGTGGTAACAAGAACGAGCTTTATCAGTTAGATACTTTAGGAAATATTGTACACACTTTAAAAATTACTAAAGAGAAAAACATCGATTGGGAAGAGTTAACAGCCGACCGAATAGGAAACTTATATATTGGTGATTTCGGAAACAACAAGAACCAACGTAAAGATTTGCGAATCCTTAAAATAAACAAAGAAGACTTAACAAATCAAAAAGCAACACCAGCTGCTATTATTACCTTTGAATATCCTGAGCAAACAGCTTTCCCTCCAAAAGATACAGAACTGCTTTATGATGCGGAGGCATTCTTTTTCTACAATGATGATTTCTATATCTTCACTAAGAATAGAAGCAAGGCTTTTGATGGTACATCATTAGTTTATAAAGTACCTAATATCCCAGGACACCACAAAGCAGAACATGTTCAGACATTTAAAGGATGTAATATCTACAAGCAATGTGCAATTACAGGTGCAGCCATTAGTCCAGATGAAAATACTTTTGTTCTTCTATCTCATTCAAAAATATGGATCGTTGATGGCTTTAACCCTAATGCTATTATGGATGGTAAAATTACTGAGCGAAAATTACATCACGTCTCTCAGAAAGAATCAATCACTTTTAAAGACAACAACACACTATATCTTGCCGATGAGGTAAAAGATAAAAAAGGTGGTAAAATATATAAAGTAGATTTGGGAGACTTAAAACCCAAACCCTAATCCAAAAACAAAGCGACCTCCATCTGCACTCGAAAAATAAGAGCAATGGAGGGTTGCTTGATCTACTGCCGTAAACCAAAAACCTCCACCATAAGCATTATGCCACTTATCTGAATGCTCTAATGGAGTCCATACTCTTCCATAATCAAAACCACCATACACACCAAATGTCAATGGCAAGAAACCTGCTGTAAATTGTGCCATGTTATAACGTATATCTGTTGTTTGAACAAAAGATGTCTTACCTGTAAAGCGCTCTGGCCTAAAGCCTCTTAAATTCCCATTCCCTCCAACTGTAGAAGCGTGGTAGAAGTCGTATTTATCGTTAAATCGTGTCTGATAATTTAATTTACTAGCCAATATTAATCGTTCACTTCGTTCTAGGTAATGAACAAAATTCATCTGCATATCTAAATAGGCGAAATTCTGACTGGTCTCTTGTAAATTGACTCTCCATCCTGTCTTTGTCTGAAAGCCAAAACCAACTGTTGGAACTGCTTTATAATTGTATTGTTCATAACTATACATTGCCCCTACTGTAGCATATTGTTGAATGTCGAAGACTTGCTGATTAACTACTTCCGGACTGCTAGTGATAAAACGATCGGCATGGTGCTGTACCTTTAAGGCTTTGTATTCTAAACCAGCTTCAAAATTCCCCCCTTGCTTACCTTCATATCGATATCCTGGCTTTACAGAATAACTCTCTATTCTTACTCGTTTGTACTCATCTCCTTTTTCTTCATCAAAAAAGTGTGTTTCATTCCCTATGCCATAGTAATTCACCGCAAAATTAGGACTTGTCACTCGTGCATTTAACGTAAACATCCAATTATCCGTAGCATTAGGAAAGCTTCCTTGGTATTCCGCTTCCATTCCTTTTGTATTAAAAGAATATAAACCTTTCAATACGTGTTTTGATGTATAAGGATCTTGAATAAACTTAGACTGAACAGAACTAAACAAAAATCCCAATTTCAAGCCATCTTCTGGATTGTATCCTAAATTTGGTAATAAAATATTCGTACGTAATGGCAATGACTCATAATTAAAATTATTCAAATCATAACGATTGCTCATATAGGTACGAACACCTTGATTATCACCTACTATTTCATTTTTCTTATCTGCATAATCGTAAACAATTACTTTACTTTTATTCTCTACTGTAAAGGTATCCTTATTTTTCCCACCTATCAAACGAAGTTTAATCTTAGCTACTTCATTCCCGTGTATCCTAAAAGTATCTTCATCATTCAAACCATATACCCATATTTCCTTTGTTTGTTTTGAATTATAGATCTTTTCGAAAAATAGTTCTTCTCCACTTTTCTTTGTTCTAAACTGCTTCACATAAACATCTCCTCCTACTAAACGTTCAATATCAAATCGATCTTTCTTATCCGTTCCAGCTAATACTACATATTGACGTAACTTATCATAGTACTTGGGCAGATATGCTACAATGTTATCTCTTCTCCACTTTAATATATCTACTATTTGATCTGAGTCTTTAGGATCCAATTCTTCTGGCAATTGATTAAAAGCATTTGTAATGGTCTCATCATCTAGACTGTTAATAATATCCTGCGCCTCTCTTATCCAATCTTCTAAACTCGTTGAACGAAGTAGGTATTGATCTAAAGGAAATGCTGTCTTATTTATCCATCTCGGGGTAGCAAAACTCTTTTCGTAATTCTGCATATGGCGCAAGGGTGGTAATTTTTTAACCAGACTTAACAATGCTCCATCAATTTTTGCAAATGCCTGATCCCTATCTCTAGGAATTGGTCTATACACTACTTTATCTCCTTCCTTAAATTCTGACCATCTCCACTGATCTCCGTGTCTATCCCAATCGCCAATTAACATATCAAAGATACGGGCTCTTAAAAACAGTGTTTGATCAACCTCGTACTTTTCATCTTTGCGCAATTTAGAAATTACATCTCTTGTACTTATGATTCTTTCTGAATTCCCAAAGCTTTCCTCTTCTTCAAAACCATCAGTCAATCGCTCTTCTATCATGTATAACTCATCACCATACTTCTCATTAAAACGCCCAAGTGCCTTTTGCTTTGGTATATAATAAAGTCTTGGGTTTGTGTGATATAAATTAATCTTATCTGATAAATCTCCTAAGATAAAAGCTGTATAAGGGTGTGAAGTAGTATAGAAATCGTATACAAAGCGTTCCGCCCAGGTATTATCGAAAGAATTCATTACATACTGATCTTTAAACACTGCTGTTTGCACTAATCTAGAAACGCTTTTTCGAATACCACGCATCACATATTCTTTTCCTTCGTTATCCAGTAAACGCAAGGACATGGACTGATTCCCTCCTCCTGAAATAGTAGGAGTTAGCCCTCCATGTATTGTTGTTAAATCTCCAACTGGCACCGTAACATCTGTACCGTAAATTGTTCTATAGTGCTTACCCCAAAAAAACTGATAACTCTTTGTTTTCTTTGTCCATTCCTTTGGATAGACACTTTCAGAAACCTCAGCTGTATTCATCTCATCAAAATCAGTTTGCTGACTATCCATTATAGAAAAAACTTTATGCTTAAATACTAATCGCTTTTTTCCTCCAATAATAGTCCAAAAAGAAACCCAAGTTTCCTTGTTTTTTAATACATCAATCTGAGCATACCCCTCTTTGGTAGAACTAAAGTCACTTGAGTTAATCGCTCGTGCAGATTGATTTATTTCAGCTAATGACCCACTAATAATTTGACGTATTCCGTCTTTCTCTATATACTGCAAATTCTTGTCGTGACTTGAGACCAAGACCACATTATCATACATCTGAGCCATTGTACGAATATGTTTACTCAAATCATTGTACTTCTTGCTTTGAATATCTTGATTAGATATCCCTGACATCGAACGGATATAATTAACCCCTGAGCCAATTATCGGTAGAGGGACCTGATATTCAAACGGAAAAATATGATCCTTAAAAGAGAACTTTCCTCCGTAATTCCCATTAGAATAAACAGGATGATGCATCGCCAACAATACAACCTTGTTTTGCTGTTTATTAATCTCTCCTCTCAACTCATCGAAAAAATCGGCTCTCGTTTTGATACTACAATCTTCATTAATATTAGCCTGGTCGTCCCAATTCTCTAAATACCACTGACTATCAACCACTAACAAAACAGTCTCTTCATTTATTTTATATCGTTCAAACCCACAAACTTTTCGCGGTAAAAGCGCTTTTTTAGTTTGTAATTCTACCTCCAAGTAATAACTCAGACGCTTAATTCCTTCATAACCTTTCTTCCATTCGTTGACCCCATTGACAAAGACTACTTGACCATTGTATTGCTTTGCCAAGGCTATTTGACCATCTAATTCATCTATTGTCTTCTGATAACTTTTCTTCTTCTGAGATGGAAAACCTCTACTAATACTATTTCCTAAGAAGACGATGGTCTGATTCTTATCTGCCCTTTCACTTTCTGAGAAAAAGGATTTAAACACACTAAATTCCTTTCCACTTGCATTTCCCATTACATAATACGTATGTGAAATCTCAGACTTATCATAAGTCTGTTTATTCATATCTTCATAGTTCGCTCCTATTTGATCACGATACGTAGCACAGCTACTCAACAATAAAATACTACAGATAATAAATACTAAAGAATATTTTACAGCGTTTAGTAATTTGAGTGTAATATTTTTCATATTTTAGAGATTATAAAGTTTTAGCAATGACAATTCTGCAAAAAGTTGAAGAACACATCTTTCAGATACACAAAGATACACTATCATCGCGATATACATATCACAATTTCAACCATACCTTACGTGTAGTAAATGGTTTAGAAGAAATTCTGAAACACCACATTATTGATGAAAAAGAGGCTTTACTTCTTCGATACGCTGCTTGGTTTCACGATGTAGGATACACAAATAGTTGGGAAGGTCATGAAGAGCGCAGTGCACAAATCGCTAGAACCTATTTACTAGAACAAGGTGTTAATGAAAATGACATAACACTTGTCATGGAGCTGATTCGAGCTACAAAACTTGACTACAACCCTAAAACAGATTTAGAATGTATCATCAAAGATGCTGACTTTGCTCACTTCGCTGATGACAATTACATCGATACTAGCCATTTGCTTAAAAATGAAATTGAACTATGCTGCGGAAAAGTATTTACTGAATTAGAGTGGAACGAGCAGAATAGAGATGTAATGCTCTATAAACATCGTTACTATACATCCTATGCCCAACAAAACTGGCAACCTCAAAAACAAAAAAACTTGCAAGAAATCCTTAAGATTATTGATAAGTTAAAAAAGAAAGGACAGAAAAAACAAAAAGCAGAAACAAACCGAACAATTGACACGCTGTTTAGAACTACACTTCGCAATCACACACAACTTAGTGCCATTGCTGACCGCAAAGCCAATATTCTATTATCTGTTAATGCCATTATTATTTCTATTTGTTTATCGACACTAATTCCTAAACTTGACAGCCCAAGCAATGCACATCTAATCTACCCTACCTTTATTTTATTAATGTTTAGTGTAGCTACAGTGATATTTGCTATTTTATCCACTCGCCCTAAAATAACCTCTGGTAAGTTTACAAAAGAACAGGTAACGAAAAGACAAGTTAACCTTTTGTTTTTTGGTACCTTTCACCAAATGCCCTATCAAGAATACGAAGATACATTGATGACAATCATGAAAGACAACGATTACCTATATCATGCTCTAACCAAAGATCTATATAGCCTAGGCGTAGTCTTAAACAAAAAATACAAATTGCTAAATATCACATATACCGTATTTACTATTGGTATATTAGCTTCTGTTATTGCATTTGTCTATGCATTTAGAGCTGTATAAGTACAGCTCTAAATGCAATCTATATATGCTTATGCTATCAAATGATTACTCTAAATAATGATCGCGTAAAAAATTGTGCATTAAATTATCGTAATCAAACGAATCAATATTAAACTCTAAATTCACCCCTATTCTGAGCGCTGTTAGCCCAGAAACTCCCTGTAGGTCTTCTACTTCGAATTGATCTATTTCTGCAGTAAACAAACCTTGCTTTTGCCCGAAACAAAGATAGGTCTTATACTCTTCTAAATCATTTGTAGACACAAATACGATAGTGATTTTCTTTGGCTGTACAATGCGTTCATCAGTATCTTTTACATGTGCCTTGTCCAAACGCTTCTTGATGATTTCATAACGAGTGTTATATGATCCATCAATATCAAACCTTTTTTCATCCATGCGAAACTGAATTCCCAAAGATGTATCATATACAAACACTAATACCGTTACATCCATTGGTATTGCCTCTTGAACATTATTGCGGTAATGCGTACACATTAACTCACTCATCACTTGTAACTGCCACAATCGAAGATTTTGCAAATACGTTGGATCAAAACTATACTGCGGACAAATAGACTCCCCAATATAGATATTATGTTCTACTCCATCTGTCTTAAAACGCTCATAATAATGAGGAAAAACCTGCTGTACTACCTTTTGACGCATATCTAAAACATCGGAAAAACACTTATTCATACGCCCTACTTGTACATCAAAAATCTTCCGATATTTATAATAAATGTCAAATTGCACATCGATATGACTTAAATATTGTTTCAGTAAATCTACAGTAAACAGTTCTTCTTCTTTTTTGAGAAACGGATGAATCTCTTCTTTTATATAATGCTCTATTTTTCGCTCCAATCCAGAATAAAAACTCGTCTGTAGTTCTCTTAAATAAGCCGTTAAACGAAAGCTATGCTTTTCGAGAATCAAAGTTCCTAGTCCCAATTTCGCACTAGCTAATATCTTCATTAGCAATTCTAATTGCTCCACTAAATCTTTAATAATCGCCACATTGCGCAATTGGCTAGACCCCTTTATATCAATTTCTCCATATAGTGGAAAAACATCAGGGAAAGAGATTGGATTGATATAATAGTCTTTTTCTATCACACTTTCCACATAATTACGTTTGGCTTCTTCTAGAAACTTCCAATACACACTGGGGTGAATGGTCGTAAACTCGCGCTGTATGATTGCCTCTACATGATTGAGTAGATCTGTCTTTACTCGTTCAAACGTTTCAGAAATGATTGGCAAAAGCGCATTGAGCTTTCGCGAATTAACACTGTGTATAGCTCGAGTATCATCAGAGACAATTTCCAATATCCCCTCAATACCACTAGAAATAACCAAAGGGCTAAACAAGCAACTCTTTATCCCTCGTCGTTGTAAATGTTTACACATACGAGCTTCTTCTGGCAACAAACACTCTTTATCCACATCTGATATAGCATAGTATTCCTCTTGCCTAACAACTTTTTCATAAGCCTGAGCAGACATCACCATTTCACGAGAATCATCATCAATTAAATAGCTATTAAGTGCCATTATATCACGCGTCTCGATTTGAATTAATCTATCAAATTCCAAGGGAGTAAAACCAACTTTAAGATTTGGAACTTTAAATATAGAACTAAACAATTGATCTAATGTACTACCTATAGGTTCGCGTTGCAATTCTGTCTTCAAGAAATTCTCTTTCAACAATGACAGCGCATTTTCTACAGTGACATCTACCAAACTGACAATACCAAATCCTCGTAATATCCAACTTTCCTGTGGAAAGTATTTAATCCACAAATCCAGATCATCATAGTTATCTTGTAACAATTCAATATCTTCACGAGTAAGCATCAAAGCATTTTCTGTAGGAAATACTTCCACAAAATCTGCATTATATAATACTCGATAATGATGAATAATACCTTTGCTATCCAGAAGATCCACAAACAAAGGATATGATGTATCAAAATCGCAGTCAAAATAACTATTCATAATGATACAACAACACGAAATATAGTACTGATGAGCACTAAAATTTCGAATCTCCATATCATAATTTCCACCACTCTCATCAATAATTTTACGAAAACGTCGCGTATGATTAAACATCAAACTTTGAAAGGGCATAGAGATAGCCTTAATCTCATTATCTTGAAGACCTTTAGGAAACAAGACTTCAAATAATTCATTTATTAAATCACGATTTTCTGCAATAATAGCTTCATTGACAAAAACACTTAGTTCAGGTACTTGACGTGTCCTTTCCATCAAATCCTCATAATAAACACGCTTAGCAGCGCTATGTGAGTTGTCTTTTACAAACATTTCAATTTCATTAATCAAGCGATGAAATGAAAAATGAACTTGAAATGGAGTCTTTTCATAAGCTATCAATTTCATAGTATATGCAGAATATAAAGTGAGGTTTAAAGGTACAAAAAATACGACTGACTTTAGTGTTAGCTCTAACTACAGAATAAGCTAAAAGGCAAAAAGGAATAGAATACGATAAGAAAACAAAAATATTGTATTTTTGCGTCAAATTTCCGAATAACAACTATGGTAAAAATAGGCAATATAGAACTCCCTGATCACCCATTACTTTTGGCACCAATGGAAGATGTTAGTGATCCTCCTTTCCGACGTTTATGCAAAGCGCACGGAGCTGATTTGATGTACTCTGAATTTATTTCTTCAGAAGGATTGATTCGAGATGCTATGAAAAGCAAAATGAAACTAGATATATTTGACTATGAAAGACCAGTAGGAATTCAAATATTTGGTGGAGACGAAGAAGCAATGGCTGAATCAGCAAGAATTGTAGAAACTGTACAGCCAGACCTAGTGGACATTAATTTTGGTTGTCCTGTAAAAAAAGTAGTTTCGCGTGGGGCTGGAGCTGGAGTCTTAAAAGATATTGATTTAATGATTCGCTTGACTAAAGCAGTTGTTGATAGTACTCATCTCCCTGTGACAGTCAAAACAAGATTAGGATGGGACGATGAATCCATTAATATTGACGAAGTAGCTGAACGCTTACAAGATGTAGGAATACAAGCCTTGACGATTCACGCCCGTACACGTGCTCAGATGTATAAAGGACATTCTGACTGGACACATATTGAACGAATCAAAAATAACCAACGCATCAAGATTCCAATCTTTGGAAACGGAGATATAGATAGTCCTCAAAAAGCTTTGGAGTACAAAGAAAAATTTGGATTAGACGGTATGATGATTGGCCGTGCTGCTATCGGTTACCCTTGGATTTTCGACGAAATAAAACACTTTTTCGAGACAGGAAATACACTAGCCCCTCCTACGATGAAAGATCGACTGGAAGCTGCAAAAAACCATTTGATTTGGTCTATGGAGTGGAAAGGGGAACGTTTAGGAATTGTAGAAATGAGAAGACACTACACAAACTATTTTAAGGGAATCCACGGTTTCAAACCTCATCGTTTAAAATTAGTAACAACTGACGATGTGAATGAGTTACTTAACCTTTTCGACCTTATCGCTGAGGAATATAAAGACTATACTATTGAGTAAAAAATAACCACCCTACCAAACAAAATTCGGCTAACTATGTTTAATCAGTTGAGAAAACAGAGACAAGTCTTTTTCCGAATGGTCGGGATATGATCGGGAGGTGGTCGGGACATGATCGGGATATTTTAGGCAAAAATATCCCGACCACTACCCGACTAACTGCCGACCAAATTGCTATCATTGCAAATAAAAAAAGAAGCAGTACTCCATAAACAAAATACTACTTCTTCCTTTCAGTTTATACTATTTTACAACGACAAGAACAAAGTCTTTATCGCATCACTAACAAACAGTGCAATTTTCTATTTCAATTCAATCCCTTTTACTCTCCCTTCCATATACCGTATTTGAACAATTGAAACCATTGTTCTACATATTCTTTATTCACATTTAATACGAGTAAGATCTCTCTAGTAAACTCTATTGGTGAAATACCATTAGCCGTAATAATATTGTGATCAACCACTGCATTTTGGTTTAAATAAAGATCAGCTCCTCTATATTCAGACACCATTGCTTGCAAATAATTCAAATCATTACTTGTATGCATATTATCATTTAGCAAGCCTTTCTGTGCTAATAATACCGTAGCACCACATATTCCTGCAATCATACATTGATCTCCTTTGAGTCCATCAATTATAGTAAACAATTGGGTCTGTTTTGCTAATTCACTTTCCCATAGTTTTCCTCCAGGTACTATCAACAAAACCACATTACTAAAATCAATAGCATGAATTGGCTTGGTTGGAATTACTCTTAACCCTCCCATTGAAGTTACTTCCTTTCCATCATCGGTAACAAACTCCACCTTCCATTGGTCTAATTTTTTCAATTCAGGAGTCAGAAAAGAGATTTCCCAATCCGAAAATCCCTCAAATAAATAAATACATATTGTTTGCTTCATTTCTTAATCTTTTAAACAAAAATACACTATATAATAGCAAAACAGCTACTAATAAATGCTATTAATTATAGCAAAATAAAACTAAATGTCATAAAAAAACGACCTATATCGCTATAGGTCGTTTGAATATGAAATAAAAAATAATTCTTATTTGGTATTGTCAGACACGATGTGAATATCTCTTTGAGGGAAAGGAATTTCAATGTTCGCCTCATCAAGAGCTTCTTTCACTAATTGTTGAACTTCAAAGACTACATTCCAGAAATCATCATTTCCGATCCAAACACGCACATTCAAATTCACTGAACTATCTGCAAGACTATTCACGAAAATATTCGGTGCAGGAGTATCTAAAATAGCTGGATGAGCATTCAAAGCTTTCAACAATACCTCTTTAGCCTCTTTGATATTAGCATTATAAGAAATACCAACCACAAAGTCATATCTTCTCGATTTGATTTCACTATAATTCGTAATAACAGAGTTCGCTAATGGTCCATTTGGGCTAAACACTTTTAATCCAGCAGCTGTTGTCAATGTTGTGTATAACAAATCAATACGCTCCACTGTACCTTCTGTATTACCTGTATTAGATATATAATCACCTACTTTGAAAGGTTTGAATAACAAGATTAGTACACCTCCAGCAAAGTTAGATAAACTTCCCTGTAATGCTAGACCAATCGCTAAACCAGCAGAGGCAAACATTGCAGTAAATACAGTCATCTCAATTCCCATCTTAGTGGCAACTGTAATCAAAAGCAGTATATACAATATTGCTTTAATCATACTTAACAAAAATCCACTTAATGACTTCTCAAGATTTTTCTTCTCAAATCGATTTCGCAACGTATTCAATATTAACTTAATAACATACGTTCCAACAATAAGAATTAGTAAACCGACGGCTACTTGAGGGAACGCTTTAAGAGCTGTTTCCATAAATGCTTCTGCCCCTAGGGAGATTTTTTCCATAACAATTTTAATTTATTTGAGTTTAAAGTTTTAATTTCTTTTTCATGTCTTTAGAAAGACCGTCTTTGTGAATCATAATATCAGTAGTCTTATACTTCACAAACTCTTTAGACATATACATATAGCCCTTGTAGTCATTTGTCACACCCCAAGAGTTTTTGATGATATAATACTCACGACCATTTTGATCTTTAGCAATACCTACGATATGCATTCCGTGGTCATCTGTAGTTGTATAATTGTCAAAAGCAACTTGACGCATCTCTTGAGTTACTTTACGCTCAGGTTTAGGTCCATTAAACATCTCATCTTTCTCCTCATCTGTCATATCTTCCCAATCCTTTTCAGGTACGAAAGCTACACCGTTTTTCCAGCTAAAATACTTTTCACTTACATCACCAGCCCACGCTACAGTAAAACCGTTATTTACTGCATGATCAACTATATCAGTAAGTTCATTCATTTTCACGTTATACACTTGGTCAAACGCCCAGTTATCCGGTACTAAAAGTACAAATTTCTCATACCAAGGATAATTCACATCAGAACCAATTTCAATATAATCATCTGCATTAATTCCTACTACCTCTTTAGCAAAAGTCATCGGCGTATATTCTTTACCCTCCCAAGTAAATTTCTCAGGAACTTCTCCTAAATAAGCATCAATAGCAGCGGTATATGCCTTCTCCCAATTCGGAGTCAATTTTTTATTCGGATTAGAAACAACAGCATCTAATATTCCTTTCTGAATAGCAGCCATTTCAGCGAACTTATTCTTAGTAGTACCATAGTTCAGTCCATCATAAATCGACTGAGGAACAGCACCATATTTGCGATACATATTAATCACGTCGTGAAATGCACCACCGTCACCTAAAGTAACAGCACCATGCATACGCACATACATTTTTCCTTTTTCCACATAAGCATTACGCGCTGAGAAAATTTGAGAAATTTCGACTGGTCGTTTTCCCATACGCATCATCTCAGACTCTAAAAACGAATTTGCTGAATAACTCCAACAAGTTCCTGACGACCCTTGATTTTTAATCGACGTATTCTCAATATCAATCACTGGAGTAAACTGAAAAAGCTCTTTACTCTTTTCACTCGCATTATACTTTAATGCGTTTACAAGATTATCTTGTGCAAAAGACTGCACTGAAAAACCAGCTGATAGAACAGCGGCTAAAGCCCATACTTTAATTTGATTTATATACATAGTTTAGGTGTTAGAGCCGTAAAGATAAAAAAAGCTATATATCTATACCAAATCTAACTCAAGTTTATAAAAAAGAGGCTACCCAATATGGATAGCCTCACTATATCTAAATAAATACTTCAATTAAAGCGTTTCTTTTAACCAACGGAAAAATTCACCTTGCCATACTTGAGCATTTTGTGGTTGAACAACCCAGTGATTTTCATCCGGTAAGAATAAAAATCTACTCTTAATACCTCTTAATTGAGCAGCCTGGAAAGCAGCTTGACCTTGTCCAATTGGCACACGGTAGTCCTTACCTCCATGGATAACAAGAATAGGAGTATCCCATTTATCAACATTGTTAATTGGATTAAAGTTAGTATACGCATTTTGAGCGTCTTTATTATCTTTATCCCAATAAGCACCACCTGTATCAAAGTTCGGGAAGAAAACCTCCTCTGTCGTTCCATACATACTCACTAAATCGAATACACCACAATGAGCAATAAAAGACTTGAAACGCTTTTCGTGAATACCAGCCAAATAGAAAACAGAATATCCTCCATAACTAGCACCAACAGCACCTAATCTATCTTTATCTACATATTTTTCTTTAGCAACATCATCAATTGCAGCTAAATAATCCTGCATTGGTTTACCAGCCCAATCTTTACTAATCGCTTCATTCCACTCAACACCATGACCAGGCATACCTCTGCGATTTGGAGCGACAATAATATATCCCTCCGCAGCCATCAATTGGAAGTTCCAACGGAAAGAGTAAAACTGAGATAAAGCAGATTGAGGTCCACCTTGAGCATATAATAATGTAGGATACTTCTTGTTCGGATCAAAGTTTGGCGGATAAATAACCCACGTTACCATGTCTTTTCCATCAACCGTTTTCACAATACGTTTTTCGCTTTTGCTTAGTGCAATTTTAGAATAGATTTCATCATTAACTTTTGTAATCTGATTCCATTTTTTCTTTTTAAAATCGTATGAAAACACTTCCGTAGCGTGGTTAAAATCTGTACGTGTAACAATAGCTTTATCGTCTTCTATACCAACGATACCTGTCACATCAAACATACCATCTGTCAATTGTCTCACAACTGGTGCAATACGCTTTCTACCAGGGAAGTTTACTTCAAATAATTGTACAGTACCACTAACAGCAGCTGTAAAATAAATACTCTCACCATCTTTGCTCCATTTGTAGCTAGCTACAGTACCGTCCCAATTAGCTGTAAGATTTTGGTCCACCCCCATAAAGCGAACGATTAAATCATTCTTATCTGCCTCATATCCATCGCGCTTCATCTGTAACCAAGTTAAATGCCCTTGAGGAGAATATGTAGGGTTTGTATCATACCCTAAGTTCTCTTCAGTCAAATTCTTTGTTACTTTAGTCTCTAAATTATACTCATACAGATCTGTATTTGTACTTAATGCATATTCAGTACCAAACTTCTTCTTTGACACATAAACAATACCTGTTCCGTCTGGCGTCCAAATATAATCCTCATCACCACCAAAAGGTTTTTGAGGAGAATCAAATGGTTCATTTGGCATAATGTCAATTGCTTGATCATCTTTACCCATAGGAGCATACAATACATGATTATGCTTACCATCGTTGTAAGTATCCCAATGTCTATAATCTAAACCATCATAAACATATGCGTCAGATTTAGTCATCTCAGGATATAAATCTCTGCCTAAAACACTATTCATCTTAACAGCTTTGTCCATTAAAATGAATTCACCGTCAGGCGATACATTTTTATCCTGTAATAAATCTTTATAATCAGCTACTTCAATCGCTTCACCACCTGCTAAAGGAACTTGATAAGTTTTGGAATCAAAGTTATTCTCTTCCATATTAGCATAGCCAACCTTATAGATCAGGTTTTTACCATCTTTTGAAATTCCTAGAGGAGTAACTCTACCTAGTTTCCAAAGTAATTCTTTAGTCATTACCTCTTGCGCCATAGCACTAAAGCTAGCTAAACTCAAGGCAAATAAAAATATTTTCTTCATTGTTAGGGATTTATAAAAGCGTAAATTTAAACTTTTAATTTTATTCTCAAATCTTCTAAGTAGAGAATAAGCGTATCAACACAATATGACATTACACATCACGAGAATTATCAAAGATAGATTACTTACCTCATGCTGAAGCTTATCCCTTCTAAACACAAGAAAAACAAAGCAATAGTACATCAAAAAGTATACGTGATAATTATAATTCATCGCGTGAGTAATTTGACTATATCTTTTACCAAAAAAGACAATGTTTAACTCTTCTGAGCAAATAAATTCAATTGAATAAAATAATACAATAAAAAAAGACCTAAAAAAGTGAGAAAAACATTAATATTTTTAAGTGGATAACAAATTGGCAAGGTTTTGGAATTACAAAAACCAACAATCAAAAAACAAACTGTTCAATAGACGCGAATTATTAGAGAATAATTCATTCCTAAATTAGCATTACTGTTTTTTGAATAGTATATAAATATTCATTCGTCGTAGTTATTTTTTTGTGAAAAAGAAATTTATAATAAAAAAATAACTATTTTCACGCACAAATCTTTATTGTAGATGAAAAACAACAAACTTTTTATCGCAATTATTATTGCTTTAGTTATTGGTGTACTACTAGGTTGTGCCGTATTTTATCAGTTTCCAATGTACAAAGAAGTCTTTGCAAGTAACATTCGTTTACTTGGGACAATCTTTATCCGTTTAATCCAAATGATCATCGCACCATTAGTATTCACAACGCTCGTAGTTGGAATCGCGAAAATGGGAGATATGAAAATGGTTGGACGCGTAGGAGTAAAAGCCATGACATGGTTTATCACAGCTTCATTCATATCTTTAGCCATTGGACTCGCATTTGTAAACTTCTTCAAACCTGGAGTAAATGCCAAGTTTGATTTAGAAAATATGCAGGACGCAGGTGATCTAGTATCTAAGACAGACGCATTAAGCCTAAAGTCCTTTATAGAACACCTTATTCCTCAAAGTGTATTTGAAGCCTTTACTCATAATGAAATCCTCCAAATTGTCGTTTTCGCAGTATTCTTTGGTATAGCACTAACAACACTTGGTGAGAAAGGAAATCAAATCATCACTCTATTTGACAAGATATCTGAGGTAGTCTTAAAGATGGTAACTTATGTCATGTGGACAGCACCACTAGGAGTACTAGGAGCAATTGCTGGTGTAGTTGCATTAAATGGATTATCAATCTTCTTAGTTTACGGAAAGTATCTATTAGCCTTTGCAGGAGGTTTAATTGCCTTGTGGATTGTCTTAATCTTCGTTGGATATTTATTCTTAGGCAAAGACGTATGGCGCTTATTAAAAGCAATAAAAGAACCACTATTAATTGCCTTTTCAACAACTAGTAGTGAAGCTGTATTCCCTAAATTAGTAGAAAACTTAAAAGAATACGGTTGTTCTCCAAAAGTAGTTTCATTTGTTTTACCTTTGGGCTACTCTTTCAATTTAGATGGAAGTATGATGTACTTGACATTTGCCAGTATATTTATTGCTCAGATATACGAAGTTGAAATGTCTTTAGGTAGTCAAATTGCTATGCTATTAGTATTAATGGTTACAAGTAAAGGAGTAGCAGGCGTACCAAGAGCATCGCTAATTGTAATTGTAGCAACATGTGCAATGTTTAATATTCCTCCTGAAGGGATTGCTTTAATTCTACCTATTGATCACTTCTGTGATATGGGAAGAAGTATGACAAACGTTTTGGGTAATGGATTATCAACAGCTGCAATTGATAAATTTGAAACACAAAACGAACACGAATAAAACAAACAAACGATAAAAACACTATGGAAGAATTTCATATTTCTCAACTCATTAACCCAGAATTCTATATAAACCTACAGATAGCGGGACACTCAATTGGTATATACGTAGTATTATTCATTGTATTTGCTGAAACAGGTTTATTTGCAGGTTTCTTTTTACCAGGAGACAGCTTACTATTCCTATCAGGAATATATAGTACAGCCCTAATGCAAGAGCTTTTCAACATCGATAGCGACTTCTTAAATGTAGCCCTATTATCTACCTTGGTAGCCCTTGCTGGAATATTAGGTAACTCTTTTGGGTATTGGTTTGGAGCAAAAAGTGGAAATTACCTATACAATGTAAAAGACAACTTTATATACAAAAAGAAGTACTTATATGAATCAAAAGTATTCTTCGAAAGACATGGAGGAAGAGCAATTATCTTTGCAAGATTCATACCTGTAGTAAGAACGTTTGCACCGATAATCGCAGGAATTGTTCGCATGGATCTTAAGCGATTTATGTTTTATAACGTGATCAGTTCTTTCTTATGGGCAACTTCATTGATATTTGCGGGGCACTACCTACAAGTATGGTTACTAGAAAGCTATGGAGTGAATTTAAAACACTACATTGAGTACATTGTATTATTCCTAGTTTTAGCAACTACTTTACCTGTAGTTATTAAATTAGTAAAGAGCAAAGGAAAGAAACAAGCTGCTAATCAAACAGACGTAGATGATGTAAACTAATATAATGATCTATACAAAAAAGCTCCTATCAATTTACTAATAGGAGCTTTTTTTATTTTAACTATTGTATTTCTTTGACTTAGTTAAGTCAAAGAAAAAAGGTTTGACAATTGTCAAACCTTTTTTGTATGTATTAAAAGTCACATTATAATTAACTCTCTGGAGCTAATTGTACTTTCAGTCCTTCTAAACTTGGATCAATATGTATCTGACAACCTAAACGACTATTATCTTTTACATGAAATGCTTCAGAAAGCATTGCTTCTTCATCTGGATTCATCTCTGGTAGTTCTATCTCATCAGCATTCAAAACATAACACTGACAAGAAGCACACATTGCCATACCACCACAAATACCTATTGTCCCTTCTGGTGCTAGTTCATACGCGCGTACAACCTCCATAACATTCATTCCCATATCCGTTGGAGCATCTACAATATGCGTTTCTCCTTCACGGTCAATAATCGTTATTTTAATATCTTCAGCCATAATTAGTCAATTGATTTTACTACTGCTTTTTCTGCTTCTTTACGAGAACCATCAAAACCATTAATACCTGATACAGTTGTATATTTCAGAACAAACTTCTTACCAGGATTAAGTGTATTATATACACTTTGACACATTAAAGTCGCTTCGTGGAAACCACACAAAATCAACTTCAACTTACCAGGGTAAGTATTAACATCTCCAATAGCATAAATACCAGAAATATTAGTCTGATAATCTAAAGCGTTATTTACTTTGATTGCGTTTTTCTCAATCTCTAATCCCCAATTAGCAATCGGCCCTAATTTAGGTGTTAATCCGAACAACGGAATAAAGTGATCACAAACGATCTCCTCTTTTACCCCTTCTCTTTCAACAACAACAGCTTCTAACTGATCTGCCCCTTTTAACTCAACAATCTCAGCAGGTGTAATTAGATTTATTTTACCCTGGTTTTTCAATACTTGAACCTTCTCAACAGAATCCAAAGCACCTCTAAATTCATTACGTCTATGCACTAAGTGAACTTCAGCAGCCAATTCTGCCAAATAAATACTCCAATCTAATGCAGAGTCACCTCCACCTGCAATAACGACTTTTTTACCAGCAAACATTTCTGGATTCTTAACGAAGTATTCCACTCCTTTATCTTCGTAGAACGCTAAATTTTCAAGTACAGGTTTGCGCGGTTCAAAAGAACCTAAACCTCCCGCTATAGCTACAGCTTTACCGTGGTGTTTCGTTCCTTTATTTGTAGTTACAATAAAAGTACCATCTTCTAATTTTTCTATTTGCTCAGCAACCTCATTCAATGTAAAACCTGGTTGAAACTGTTTAATTTGCTCCATTAGGTTATCAATAAGTTCACTTGCTCCTACAGATGGATAACCAGGAATGTCAAAAATTGGCTTCTTAGGATACAACTCAGTCAACTGTCCTCCTGGTTGTGGTAATCCGTCAATTAAGTGACATTTTAATTTTAGAAGCCCTGCTTCGAATACAGCGAAGAGCCCCGTTGGCCCTGCTCCAATAATAATTATATCAGTCTCGATCATGATGTAGTGTTTACTTTTATGCAAAGATCACCTTTGCTTTAATTAATAGAAATGATAAAAGTCAATCAATTTCAAAAAACACCACAAATGTCCTTTAAATTGATTGACTTTTTGTATTATTATCCGACATTAACTACAGATTCTATCTCTGGTGCGTATTTTTTGACGGTAGTCTCAACACCAGCACTTAGCGTCATTTGATTAACGCTGCAAGCTGTACAAGCACCTTCTAAACGAACGTGAACATGCTTATCTTCAACAATATCAATTAAAGTGATGTCCCCACCGTCTGTTTGTAAAAATGGACGTATTTCATCTAACGCCTTGATTACATTCTCTCTTATAGTTTCTGATGCCATATTTTTTGATTGATTTTTTTTTAGTTTTTATTTGTAGCTGAACAACCAGCCATTGTAGTAATTTTAATTGCTTCAGTTGGAGGCAATGTATCATTTCGCTTTACTACTTGCTCTACAATATTTCTAGTAACTTGCTCGAATACCTCAGACACAACAGTATCATTTTGTAAAGCAGCAGGACGACCGTAGTCACCAGCCTCACGAATACTCTGAACAATTGGTACCTCTCCCAAGAAAGGAACATCTAAATCCTGTGCTAAATTACGAGCACCATTCTCTCCAAAGATGTAATACTTATTGTTTGGTAATTCTGCAGGTGTAAAATAAGCCATATTTTCAACAATACCTAATACAGGAACGTTGATACTTTCAGACATAAACATAGACACCCCCTTTTTTGCATCTGCAAGAGCTACTGCTTGAGGTGTAGAAACAACTACAGCTCCAGTGATTGGCAACGATTGCATAATTGATAAGTGGATATCTCCCGTACCAGGAGGTAAGTCAATTAATAAGAAATCTAACTCTCCCCAATCTGCATCAAAAATCATTTGATTCAATGCTTTTGACGCCATAGGTCCACGCCAAATAATTGCTTGATCCCCTTTTGTGAAGAATCCAATAGATAAGATTTCCACTCCATAAGCACTAATTGGTTTCATTTTAGATCGACCATCAACCTCAACAGATATAGGTCTAGCATTCTCTACATCAAACATGATAGGCATTGAAGGTCCATAGATATCTGCATCTAAAACTCCCACATTAAAGCCCATATTTGCTAATGTAGCTGCAAGATTTGCAGTAACTGTAGATTTACCTACCCCTCCTTTTCCAGAAGAAACAGCAACAATATTCTTAATACCAGGAATAGCCTTACCTTTTATTTCTGGTTTTTCTGGCGATTCTATTTTGATATTTACTTTTACTTTAGCCTTTTCATATACGTGATCGTGAATTGCCTTCATCACATCTACTTCAGCTCTTTTTTTGATATGTAATGCTGGTGTAGTTAAAACTAAATCAACAACAACTTCATCTCCAAAAGTCATTACATTAGCTACTGCACCGCTCTCTACCATATTTTTACCTTCTCCAGCAATAGTAATTGTTTCTAATGCTTTAAGAATTTCTTTTCTCTCTAATTTCATTATATAAGATTAGTTTTCAATAAATTAATATGACAACGCTTATATGCAAAGATAATAGGAAATATTGAGATTTTTGTGTTAATATATTCTAAATAGAAATTACACTAGAAACTCAGTATCAGAGTGTATTACTATTGTTTAGCTGTAATTTTTTCTCTAAAAACTGACGGCTAAGACTGTTTTTAATCAATGCATACTGAGCATTTAACAGTTGATTTTTCGCTGCATTAAACGAGAAAATATCAACCTTACCATTTTCATATTTAACCTGAGTAGTAACAAAAGATTTACTAGACATTTCGATGTTTTTCTTTAGTTTATCCTTTAACCTATTTAGCTGATTAATCTCTTGCTCCAACTGTACATTCTCATTACTAAGCTCTGTCTCTTTTTCCTTTATTTTCAAACTATTAAGATTAATTTCAACATTTTTCTTTCTCACGTTTCGATATACTATTCCTCCTTGAAAAACAGGGATACTCAAGCGAATCCCTACGAAGTGACTTTTGTTGTCTCCCAACTGCTTAGAAAAGGCATAAACTTGTGTTTCTACAACTGAGTTAAAAGGCTTAGAATAAAACGAGCCATACTGATAACTAGCAGTTAATCGAGGTAAGTTTTGTGCTTTCAATTGTTGTTTATCCTTATACAAAACACTATTCTGCAAACGCAACTTTTCAAGTAGAGGATTAAATGTATAATCGGTAAAAAGTTCCATAGACTCCTCTTTATTCACCAGCTCAAAACCACCTAGTTCACGGGTATCTATATTGAGTAAATGAATAAACTGAAGCTTTTTATTATCTAAACTATTTTCTGTAACTTCAATTGAAATCTTCTCGCTATTATAGATATATTCAATATCATATAAATCACTTTTCGGCTTTGCCCCTGCCTCTACTTCTTTGAGCACACGATTATAATTCGCTTCACTATTTCTTAATTGCTCTTGCTGAATTTCTAAATATTCTTGCAAACCAACAATATCGAAAAAAGAACTAAGTATAGTATTTTGATAATAAAACCAAACCTCTTTTTCTGAAAGCTCAGCCATACTCACAGCTAATTGATCCAATTGATAACTAATAACATTTGACCAATTAAACAAATCAACACTCGCATCTAAAGACAATTGAGTAGTTGCGATATTTGAACTTACCCTAGTATTCGTCGTTGGGTCAATCGCCGAACCAAAATTATAATTCTGACCTCCATTCAAAGACACATTGGGTATATAATAAGACACTACACTTTGCTTTTGACGTTCAGCAACCTGTTTTTCCATAGCAGCCACCATAACTTTATAACTATTCTCCTTCCCTAATTTAACACAGTAAGCTAAGTCCCATTGTTCTTGTGCTGACACAGAAACTATAGATAATAACAACAGTAAAAAACAAACTACTTTATTCATAATTAATATAGGTTAAAACATTAATACGTGTCGCTAGCCACGATTTCCAAACTACTAAAAGAACAGACAAAAACAACAAAATAATAAACGCTAGAATAAAAGGTAGTACACCAACCTCTATACGATACACAAAGTCTTCCAGCCATAGTTGAACAGCATAATACACTGGAAAAACTGAAATACAAAAACCTAGTGTACAATAAATAATAAACTTACCAGAAAGATTTACGATCAAACTCTTCCCCTCTGCTCCCATTACTTTGCGAATCGCTACCTCTTTCAATCTGTTCTCAATACTGAAAGATACTATGGCAAGTAATCCAAGTAACGCAGTAAAAACTGACACTCCCATCAATACCATAAACAATGTTTTTTGATAAACGGACTTGCGATAAGTATCGGCAAACTGTTCATTAACAAAGGCATATTTCATTGGGTAAACAGGTTCGACACGGTCTTTCCAAAAATCTTCAATTCTTACTAATGTACCTTGTACATCATCTCTACTAATCTTAACGGAAACAGTACTTAATAAATAATGAAACCAAGATGCAGCATTCCCCATAAAATAAGTTTGCGGAGTTGAATTTACCGTAAATCCTTTCATGTTAAAATCTCGAACTACTCCAATAATCTCAAAATACTTACCATTCCACTGTATTTTCTTGCCAATTACTCCTTCTTTAAAATCAAATGCTCTTTCAAATGTTTCATTAACTAACACTTTATTCTCTCCTTCTGATTTTAATTTTGGATCAAAAAACCTTCCTCCCTTTAATTGAATTCCCATGAGATTAATAAAGTCAGAATCTACAATGATATTTCCACTATGAAGAGAAACCTCTCCAATTCGATTGGTAGAAGAGCTTCCTTCTTCTTGACCAATGCGTAGTGAATGCGCAGTTACTCCTTCTACTCCTTTGATTTTCAAAAGGTCTTCTTTAAAATCATTGAATACTTCGTAGTTATTTTGTATACCCGACAAGTGATAGCTAATATTAACGATTTGATCGCCTTTAAACCCAAGATTTTGATTTATGAGATACGTAATCTGTTTATTCATAAATAATGCTATTGTCAAGAAGAAAAAAGCAATAACAAATTGGAATACCAACAATGTACTGCGCACTACTACACCTGACTTACTGCGCACAAAATTCCCCTTTAAGACTGTCAATGTATTAAAAGAAACCACAAATAAACCAGGTAATATTGCCGCTAAAACAATTATACTTATTAATATACCAATGAATAAGAAGACAAAATCTCCTATATAAAAAACCAACGTTTGGTCAACTAATAAATTAAAATATGGCAGTAATAATTCAATTAAAAAAAGGGCAAGCACAAATGAAAGTACTGTCGTAAGCACAGACTCAAAAACAAACTGAACAATTAAATTACCCTTTTCTGCTCCTAATACTTTGCGTACTCCAACTTCTTTCGCACGTTTGAAGTATTGAACCATTGTCAAATTTAAGGTATTCAATATAGATAAAAACAATAACAGCACAGCTACCACCAACATACTTGTCAATATCTTTTGAGTATGCTCTCCGCTACCATATATTTCTGACTTGGGATTCAAATATGCATGCTCTAAATCAAAGAACACATACCTATCTTCCTGCATATACTTCGCTCTATACTCATCTTCAGTTATCCCTTCATGTTTTGCGTACGCTTCTAAAAAAGGTTGATAGAGTGTATTTATAATTCTAGTTTTAACATCTGATAGTAAAATACCTTGCTTTAGCTTTATTAGAATATTATAATTATGATCATTCCATACATTAATTTTATCAACAATCGTTTGTTCACCACTATACGATACGAAAGCATCTGGCGCATTTGAAGTAGGTCCAGGAACCTCATAAACTAATCTGACGATTACATGCTTCCCTCCATCTAAAATCACCTCTTCTCCAACAGGATCAACTCCTACACCAAACAAGCGTTCTGCTTGTTTGCGTTCTAGTGCAATAGCATCTAACTTATTATCTTGATAGTCTTTAATCGTCCCATATATTGCAGGAAAAGGAAACATATCAAGATAGGATGCTTGATGGTCTGCTAAATTGTAAACAAAGTCTTGTCTATTTCCAATTGTAATACTCTTACTCTTTGTGAAATTCCATAAAAACGTATAACTTTCTATAACATCTGATAGCTGATCTAATTGGTTAGCCATTGGAGCTGGCATCCATGGATTTAACCCACCATCGTCAAAACCCGCATTGTATACTTCAAAAACTCTGTCTTTATAAGGGTTCCACTGATTGTAACTGTGTTCGTATTTCCAATACATTAACACCAAAATCAGTGCTGTAATCCCCATGGACAATCCTAACATGTTTAAGATCGAAAAGAACCTATTCTTCCAAAAATGTCTTAAATACAACTTAAACCAATTACCAATCATTCGAACCCTTATTTTATCATTATTTATTAAAAACCTACTCTATTTTATGCACCTTTCCCCCAGAAGATGTCTTACGTTCTACCTGTGGATTGCCGATATACGATATTTTACCTGACGAGCTCGCCTTGGCCTCTACCTTTTCTGATACACGAAAAGTCATTGCTCCTGAAGAACTAGCTGAACCTTCTAACTCCTTTGTCTCAAGACCATCGGCTACAATTTTTCCAGAACTTGATACACGAGCGTCCACTTTTTGAGCTTTCCCTTTGAGACTAAGCTTTCCAGAACTGCTTACTGATACTTCTAGATCATTCGTAGTTAATTCAAACTCTCCTTTGCCTGATGAACTAGTGTTAATCTCCGTTTCATTCATTACATTAAAAGCACCTGTTGCTTTACCTGAAGAACTCAAATCAATATCCAATTCATCAGCTGTTACCTTTTGCCCAGTGTATTTTCCAGAACTACTAACGGCCAATTTAAAGTGTCTAGCCTTCGCTTGATTTAGTAACTCGAATTTACCCGATGATTTGGCCGATACACCTTCTAGTGTAGGGTTGCTAATTGTCACTACTACAGACTTTCCATTCGTCCCATAAGATACTGTTTTAACACTATTTCTTTTCTTCACTGTCTTCCCTTCCACATAAATTGAAAGATGACCATTAGCACTAACTTCTGTCATTATTTTATCCAACAACTCTTTATCCTCTGCATCAACCTCAATTGCTTTCTTTTCTCCATAAGTAAACTTCACTTGGATACCTTGTGATACTCCAATTGTACTAAAGTCATTAACTTGACGTGTTTCTTTAACCTGTGCAAATACACTTCCTCCTATCAATAAGAAGAACAACATTACTTTTTTCATTTTTTAAAATTTTATAGTTTCTTTATTAGTCTTTGGTACCCAATCATTTGTTACAAAATATTACTCGTATTTTATATACCTTAAAATATTTAATCGACTAGCAGACCAAGCCTTGATCCAAACAATTAAAGTCGTTAATAGCAAGATCACACCGAAACAAAGTACAAAAGGGAATAATCCAATCTCAATGCGAAACGCATACTCTTTCAGCCATTCATTTAATAAGTAATAGCTTGGAAAAACAGAGATTACAAAACCCACTAGAGCTAATAATATATATTGTAGGGATAAATTAACTATCAAATCTCTACTATCCGCTCCGAGAACTTTATGTATTGCTACTTCTTTTAACCGATTATTAATTGTAAAAGATGCTAAACTATACAGACCAAACAACGCAATGAATATGACAATACCATTCAATATTAGAAAAACATTGCGTTCCTTCTTTGTCGATTGAAAAGTCTTTTCAAATACACTATCAACAAACTCATAATCAATGCTCGTATTCGTAATACCTCTTTTTTTCCATACCTTTTCAACTTCACGCATCGTATAGTCTACATCCTTCATATCAAGCTTTAATAAGACGAAATTAATCGTATTACCAGCCCAAGGTATCGTTTCATAATACATAAAAATCGTCGGTATATAAGCCGTTTTCAATCCATACATATGATAGTTCTCTACAACATCTACAATTGTAAACTTTTCCTCGTTCCAATCAATCGTTTTACCTATTGGATTATCCATACCCAATTCAGTAATTACTGCTTCATTGACTAATACATTGGATATACTATCTGATGCATATACAGAGGACAACATTCTTCCCTCCTTTAGTTTAATCTGCATCATCTCTAAAAAGTTGTAATCCATTGCTCCGTTTTGGACTTGTACTGATTGTTGATTATAATACAATCTACTACTACTTCCTCCTGAACCCCATATTACACTACTAGTAGTCACCCCAAGTACACCTCTTATCTGAAGTAAATCTTCTTTTACACTTGGATAAGTCTCTCTCTTTTGCTCCCATGGAATACTACCATTATAATTAACTGCCATTACTTGTTCACCTCTAAAACCTAGATCCTTGTTTAACATATAGTCTAATTGTTTCTGAACAATTATAGCTCCCGTAATAAAAAAACAGGCAACAACAAACTGAATAACAAGCATTCCTCGCTTTAGGCGCAACCCTTTCTTTGTGTTATCAATCTTCCCTTTTAGAACTTCAAGTGTCTTAAAGCTCATCATGAAAAGTGCTGGAATTGTTCCAACCATTAAAACAAGAATAACATACAAGACAACTAAATAAGGGAGCAAATGAAATAGGTTAAACACTATACTTGTTTGTAGATATACTTTGACACTCGGTAAAGCAAACTCTATTATTACCATCGCTAAGGCAAATGAAATAACAACTGTCAGGCTTGTCTCCACAATTGATTGTAACCATAAACTTTGCTTACTTGCTCCTACTACTTTTCGCGTACCTATCTCTTTACTTCTAACTATCATCTGAGAAGTAACCATATTAATATAATTAAGTACAGAAAGAATTAGAATTAAAGTGGACAGCCCTAACATGATATAAAGTAGTTGTACATTAGCAGTACGCTCAGCTGTTCCGTTATGCATCTTATTCTTGAGCATACGCTGTCCTTCCAAAGGATGTAAACTATATGTTTCCAGCTTTTCATTAGCCATATACTTTTCTAAAGTTACCCCTTCTCCTTTCGCTAATTTGCGATAGAGATTATCAATCATCAGTTTCTGAATAAATTGTTCTATCTCATGCTTCTTACTGGCATCTTTTAGTTTTACCCAGGCGGTCGCATTATAACTACCCCAATTCGTATTCTCCTTTAATTTATCGTCTTGACTATTGACTAAAATATTAGCCTGAAAAGAACTTCTTTTTTCTTCAAGTGAATATATTCCTGATACTACATATTCTTTTTGATCATATTCTATTACTTTACCAATAGGATCTATATTTCCGAATAGATAAGTAGCCATTTTGTCTCTCAATACAGCAGTATTCGGCCCAGTAAATGGTTTTTGTTTATCTCCTTTAATAACCTTGTAAGGAAAAAAATCAAAAAAATTAGATTCAACCTCAACTAAATGATTATAAGCTTTAATCTTCCCATCGATAACAAAATGCCCACTCTCGTAATAATCATTTAAAAACAATACATCATCAATCGATGAAGATTCCATCAACTTCTCCTTAAACGGATATGGAAGCTTCGTCCAAATATTGTCCTTATCAAGTTGACTTGCTACAACAAATACTTTCTCTTTATTCGGATTCCACTGGTCATAACTAGATTCCTCCAGATAATACAATGACGACAATACCACAGCTGCTATACCAATAGCCAGACCGATAACAGTCAACAAGAAGTACATCTTGTGCTTCATTGTTTGATACCAATATATCTTTAACCAGTTCTTTAACATCTTATTTCTTTTTAACTGTTCCCATCGAATCCATTGTTGTATTCAATATTTTGGGGGTATTATAATACTCTATGCTTCCCATTGAATCCGCTGACGCATTCAATTGTTCCGTAGGGTATACTTTCGCTTTTCCCATCGAATCTGCTTTTACATATACCTCTTTTGCGATTAACGCACTTCCTTCAAACTGCCCCATACTATCCACATCTACTTCTAAAATCTTTACATCTCCAGTTACTTTAGCAATCGCCGCTGAATCAATATTCCCTTTTAGTTTAGTTGCCGAAATATCTCCTTCATACCTGCTCGAGGAATCTAAATTCAACTGCACACTCGTTGCCTGAAAATCTCCAACTAAAGATGCTCCTGAATCAAGTCCTATTTTTAATGTACCGACTTTTCCCCTTCCTTCTACAACTATCTTTGCCGCAGCCTCTCCAACGAACTTTTCTATTCCCTGTTGACTGATATAAATATTCACTGTCTTTAGTGTAAGTCCTCCTCTTTTTTTGTCCTTGTGATCTAGAGCAACAGTTAGTTTCTGACCAACTTGCTTAACGACGATATACTCCATCACCTCACTATTTGCCTCTATTTTAACCTGATCACTAGATGTATCTGCATCGATATAAACATTCATCGGATAAGACACTGATAGGGTCTTAATATCTCCTTGTATTGAAACAAATTTTGTCTCCTGTGCACTTGCCACTAGAGCTACTAGAGTCAAGAAAAAACTAATAATAAATCGCATCATAACTTACTCTGAAAAAACATCAACAATTTTTGTATTTACTCGCTCTGAAAGAATCATACCGTCCTTCATCAGAATTGTACGCTCCGAATAGGAAGCATCATGATTAGAGTGCGTAACCATTATAATAGTTGCTCCTTGTTGATGTAACTCCGTCAATAGTTCCATTACCTCACTTCCATTCTTGCTATCTAAATTACCAGTTGGCTCATCGGCCAAAATAATCTTTGGATTATTAACCAAAGCCCTTCCCACTGCTACACGTTGCTGTTGTCCTCCGGATAATTGCTGTGGGTAGTGCTTGAGACGATGAACGATGTTTAAGCGCTCAGCTATTTCCATCACCCGCTTTTTGCGTTCTCCACTTGGCACTTTATTATACAACAGTGGTAGTTCTATATTGTCATAGACACTTAATTCATCGATGAGGTTGAAATTTTGAAAAATAAAACCTATGTTCTCTTTTCTAACCTTTGATCGTTGTCCTTCTGTCAGTCCTACCATTTCTTTGTCTAATAGCTGATAACTGCCTTCTGTAGCACTATCGAGTAACCCTATAATATTTAGTAAAGTGGACTTACCACATCCAGAAGGCCCCATCACAGAGATAAACTCACCTTTTCTTACTTCCAGACTTACTCTATTTAACGCTGTTGTTTCAACTTCTTCTGTTTGAAACACGCGAGACACCTCTTTAATTCTTATTACCATAATACTATTCTTTTATATTCAAATACTCTACTCTTAAATAATCTCTATAACTAGATATAATCACTTCTTCTCCGACTTCTAATCCCGAAATCACTTCATAATAAGCTGGATTCTCTCTTGCTAATTCTACCTTTCTACGTTCTGCTTTATCTCCTTTTACGACATATACCCACTCCCCTTTGGTTTCTTGGTAAAAATTACCTTTAGGAAGTAACAACGTTTTATCCTTTCCTGATAAAAACAACTTTACCCCAAAACTTGTTCCTTCTTGTAATTTCAATGTTCTGTCTATCATGAAATCTAGTTGAACCTCAAATCGCCCACTCTTTACTTCGGGTATGATTTTCTTCACCTCTACTGCTACTAACTCACCTTTCATATCAATCTGTCCCTTTTGCCCCACTTGAATACGCTCAAGATAAAACTCATCTACTTGAGCCACTAGTTTATATCCTTTCATGACGTCTATCTTTCCGATACTCTCTCCTGCTGTATAAGTCTTTCCTAAAATCACATCGAATGAAGACAACCTCCCTGATATAGGAGCTACTAACAGAAAGTTCTCTTTGTTTTCACGTAGTTTGACTAAACTCTTTTGCATCACATATAATGACTGCTCAATCTGTGCTAGCTGTACTTCACTCGTTTGTTTTTCCTTACTTATGCTTTGCTCTATCAATGATTTTCGCTCTTTCTGATAGCGGAAAGTTTCTTTAGTCCTCTCCCAATCACTTTTCGACAATACTTCTTGATCGTATAACTTCTTATTCAGCTCATACATTAATTCTGCCTCTTTATAATCGTGCTGTACACTTAACAAATCCTTTGTTAAATTAATTTCCTGATTGCGTATATTCATCTTACTAACATTGAGGTTATTCATCTGTTCGATCAAAGCATTTTCTTGAGACATAAAACTGTATTCTGTACTTGGGTTATATAGTCGTGCCAACGGCTCACCAGTTTCTACAATCGCACCATTTTCCACAAATAACTCTTGTATAGCACCACCTTCCACGATATTAACCAACATAGAATGTAAAGGTTCTACTTGTCCTTGAAAAGAAATATAATCTTCAAAATACCCCTCTTCCACCACACGAATACGCACCTCCTTTTTTGATACATTCAATACCACATCTTGAAAGAAAGTCTTATAAGTAATGAAAGTTAAAAGGAATATCCCAATTACTATTACAATAGCTTTAACTTTTTTTCTATTTTTACGAGGTAATACTTTGTCCATAGCACTCTTTTTTAAGTATTTAAAAGAAAAAATATGCCAAATAGTATTAAATAACTAGCAGACTATTTACCAAGCATTTACAATAAAAATATAAAAACAGACTGTCCGAATACGAACACTACTTTGTCCGATATCGCAAAACCGTTCAACTACTATGAGAAAAACAATTGCTAATATTCTTATCCTCGACGACAATTCAGAAATTCTAATTGCAGCTAAAATGCTTTTAAAACGTCACTTCGAAACAGTAAACACCCATACAAATCCTAAAAAAGTAATCGAATACTTATCTCAAAACACTGTAGATGTAGTCTTATTAGACATGAATTTTCGCTTGGGATTTGAAGATGGAAAAGAAGGTATTTTCTGGTTTAAAGAAATTAAGCGTATTTCTCCTTATACACAGGTCATCTTAATGACTTCGTTTGGAAATGTAGAAACTGCAGTAGAAGGAATAAAACTTGGAGCAATTGATTATATACTTAAACCTTGGAATAATGAAGCACTAGTAGAGACTGTCAAAACTGCTGTCAAACAAACACGTAAAAAACTAACTACCCTTGAAGAATCAACAGCTGATCAACAAGTTTATCTTGGTATAGCTCCTTCAATACAAAAAGTGTACACAATGGCAAATCGCGTGGCTGTTACAGATGTCAATACACTTATCCTTGGCGAAAATGGAACAGGTAAATACGTCTTGGCTAAATATATACACGACCACTCCCCTAGAAAAGACCAGCCTTTTATCCACGTCGACTTAGGATCGCTAAACGAAAACCTATTTGAAAGCGAGTTATTTGGTTATGCCAAAGGAGCTTTTACTGATGCCAAGCAAGATACAGAAGGTCGCTTCGAAGCAGCCAATGGAGGAACAATCTTTCTAGACGAAATAGGTAATGTACCACTACACCTACAAGCGAAGCTACTGCAAGTAATCCAATCGAAAAGTGTCATTCGCTTAGGTGAGTCCAAACAACGTGCTGTAGACATCCGAATCATTACTGCTACAAATACAGATATCGAAAAGGAAGTAAACGACAAAATGTTCAGAGAAGATTTATACTATCGCATCAACACCGTGGTACTAAACCTTCCTCCCCTGAGAGAGCGAAAAGAAGATATTATACCTCTAGTTAATTTCTTCATTGAACAATATGCTACTAAGTACAATCGCAATATTTCTTCAATCAATAAGGATACTTTTGAAGCGCTACAACAGTATGACTGGAAGGGAAATATACGAGAACTAGAAAATCGTATCGAACGCGCAATGATCTTAGCAGAAACGGATCAATTAGTACTTAGCAACTTTGGGATTTCTGCCATTATGGTAGAACAAAGTGATACGGAAGAAAACACCTTACAAGATATGGAGCGCTTATCCATCATCAAAGCACTAGAGAAAAACCAAGGCAATATCTCTCAAACAGCCGATGAACTTGGATTATCTAGAGCAGCTTTATACAGACGTCTAGAAAAATACAATATTAAAAACGACTATTAAATCGCTTATGTCTTTTCATCTCAACCTTATTTTCCGTTTACTACTTATTCTGATTTTAGTATTTACTGCTATGTTCATCTTTAATCAAGAGCTGTATTATTCATTTGCATTTATCTGTAGTCTTATTGTACTCTTGTTTGTCGAGTTCTACTTTTATCAAAAAAAATTCTACAATACTATTGACCGAATTGTACTAGCGATGCTATATGAAGACTACAGCTTAAAATCATCTAAACCTCAAGATAACGAGTTATTGAATAATCTACATAAACTGTACCTGAAACGACAAGCCGATCAACAGAAAAATGAAGTGCGTGAACTTGTCTATCTCAATATATTAAATAGCTTAGAGACTGGAATTCTTATCTTTGAACGCAAAGATGATCAATTGGAAGTCTTCTTTATCAATGATTATTTTACAAAATTATTTGACATTCCGAACATTAGAACTTGGTACAACTTAAATAGACTTCTGCCTTCATTAACTGACCATTTAGTCCAGCTCAACTTTAAAGAGTCTAAAGGTTCTATAGATATTCAAATAGAACAAGAGAGCAAACAAACGTTCATGTTGCAAACCTCAACTACTATTAGCCAGGAACAAGAATATTTCATTGTACTACTAGACTCCATACAAAATGTGTTAGATAAAAAGGAAAAAGACACTTGGGAAAACTTAATGAAAATTATCTCTCACGAGATAATGAACTCACTGACTCCTATTCATTCCCTTGCGCACAATACTCAAGAAATTTTAAACGAAACAGATAATCTATCAGAAGAAGATATTGACGATATCAAACTAAGCGTACAAACGATTGTCAATCGAACCAACCACCTCCAACAATTTATTGACAATTACCGCAAACTTACGATGCTACCTAGCCCTAAAAAACAACTTGTCAACTTAAAAGGTCTATTAACAAATACCCTCAAAACCCTTCTACCCATCTTCGAAAAACATCAAATAACCGTTGAAACGAACTTAGCTGATACACAAGCTATACAAGTAGATAAACAACAACTAGAACAAGTATTAATTAACTTACTTACCAATGCCATACATGCAGTATGCAAACAACCAACTAGAAACATTTCAGTTCGCTTATTTGAAAAAAACAATCGGGTACTCATTGATATTGCTGATTCAGGTAATGGTGTACCCGAAGAAATAAAGCACAAAATATTTATACCTTTCTATACCACTAGAGAAGAAGGAGCAGGGATTGGGTTACCTTTATCTAAAAACATAGTGGAGCTACATAAGGGATATCTTACTTATCAGAGAAGGGAAGAAACTACTGTGTTTAGTATTAATCTGCCGTTGTATTAATAGGCTCAGTACCGAAAAACAGATATTAGCTAACTCCTATCCAATAATTTAGTCAATATTGGTTTTTTTTAACAGTCCGACTATTGTAACAGGTAGTTTACCTTACAGACAATTTTTTTCCGTGCTTTCTTGACCTATACGTGCAGTATTCCTGCACCTTCCTTGCCAAGAACCTGCTTCTGGGCTAGTAAACTGCAGGAATACTGCACGTATAGCAGAAGCTTGGCAACAGATACTGTCAATTTGAAAGCGCTATGAGCTAAAACAAGTTACTTCTTTTGAAAAAATTATATTCTTATTAAATATTCATCCACTCATTTAAGTAGCTTAGATTCAACAAATAAATGCAACAGCATTTAA
>NZ_WMJY01000001.1 GCF_009711055.1 Myroides pelagicus | reverse complement strand
GACTAATGTTGCATTTATAACTTGAATTCACGTTTTAAAAACTGATTACTATTTGTTAAGAATCAATGATTATGAGAGATAAAACGTACTTAATAATTTTAATTTTTTGTTTTACAAAAGCGCTTTCTCAAACTAATGAGATGGTTGTGACAGTTTTTGATTCTTTATATAATCCAATAGAAGAAGTTCTTTTTATAGAAATTACTAGTGAAAAAGAACTAAAGACAGATTATAAAGGAGAAGTTGTTATTAGAGGTGAAGAAAAATCTAGCTACATTTTATTTAAAGAAAATTATATTACTAAGCAATATAGTTGGCTAGAATTAAATGAGAATAGAACTGTAATCCTAGAAAATGACAATCAAATTTTGTCAGAATTACTTATATATGTTTCTCCTACAAAAAATGATGCTAGTAGTATTAATTATAAAATTAATGAAAAACACTTAGGAGAAAATCCCACAGTATTTAATGTTATAGAAAACATCCCAATGTTTTTTATTAAAGGAGAAAAAATAAACTATAAGGGAAAAAGAGTTACTATAATTATTAATGGAAAAAAAACTATCGGTAAAATTGAAAATATTGACCCTAAAAACATTGAGTCTATTGAGGTAATACCTTATGGACATTCAGCTTACGGTGTTATTGGAGAGCCAGTAGTTAATATTGTAATGAAAGATAATGTATTGGACTACTTTAGGGAGGATTTAAACGTTGGGTACAATTTAAATAAGGGAAACTATATTTTTAACGCTAACTCGTTTTTTAAAAAGAATAAGGTAACAGTATCATTACCTATTAGACTAGGAAAATCTGTTTTTGATAGTCATAGTGCAACATATTCAGCAAGTAAGAAAATAAATAATAGCATCGATAAAACTAAGTCTTATGGTTTAACTCTACAACCAGAGATTAGTATTAAGATTAATGATAAAAACTCCATTAGTTCTTCATTCTTTTTATATACTCCTAAAAATAAAAACGACAGTAAGTATAATACTATCCAAAATGAATTAGAAGAGAGCTATAAGCAAGATATTAATTACCTAAATACTGGCGCATTACTTTCATATAACAATATAGTAAACGACAGTACTTCTTTTGATATATCATTTTTATACACTTATAATGAATATAAAAATAAAGGGGATTACCAACAGAAAAATTGGGAAAATATTCTATATGAAAATGCTCTTAACTTTGATGTTATTCTTAAAAAGAGAAAAAGACAATTTTTTAAGCTTCCCATGCGCTATGATATATATTACTCATATTATTACTCGGAACTTAAAAATGTAGAAGGTAATAATATTAATAATGAACGTCATAAATTTGCTTTTAATACTACATTAAGCTTAATTAAGAATGTTAGTTTCAATACAGATCTTTCATATAACCTTATTAATAATAATAAAAATATCTTATTAAATAGTTCAACGTTAGCATTTAACAAAAATTCCTTTTCAGCTTATCTAAATTATTATAATTCCTATCAATTAATTTCTGCATATGACTTAAACAAACAAAATAGTATAGATAGTAACTTAAATACAAATATTGATAATTATAATATTAAAAAAAGTAATATAGATAATTTATCAATCGAGTTTAATTATTCAATAAAAAATGGGGTAGATGTCTTTATTAGGGGGAAATATAAAATTCATCACAATGCACCAGTTAGTTACTTGTTTAAATCAGATGAAGATATGCTATTTAAGACAAGCTTAAACTCAGGAAGAAATGTAAGTTATGCTTTTGATATTGGTGGTTTTTTTGAAATCAATGATCATTTTATAATCCAATCACTCTTAAGCTTCAATAAATCTCAAGCTCAAATTTTAGATTATAAGTCTAGTAAAAATTTAGTTGGTTATGACTTTTATGCTAAATACAATTTAGACAAAGGCTTAAGTTTTAAATTATCTTCTTCATATAATAATTATGACATGTTTAGTGCTTTGGAATCAAATAAAGTAAAGTATCCTTTTGTAAGCTTAACGATTGAAAAAGAATTTATTAATAAGAATCTAAAAACTTCTTTAGTAATTAATAATCCATTTATTAAGGCTAAAGAGCAATATAATGCTTATTACTCTGATAGTTTTGATAATATAAATATAGTTGATACAAGATTTAAATCTAAAGAGATAAAGAACTATTCTTCAATATATGTTAGTTTAAGCTATACTCTAGGAAATAAAAAATTAAGAACGAAAAGAGACTTACCAATTAAGGCTAAATATTAAATTTAAAAAATTCCCTGAGGCTTGCCTCGGGATCAAAAGGAAAAGTTTGAAAAAACGGATGGTTTTTCAAAACACTTTGAAAAAGTGTAAATTAGCTGTATGGATGATGAGCATATTTATAAGAGTCGAAACAAGACGTTACTATTGTATCATATACTACTTCCAATGAAATATAGGTGTAAAGTACTTACAGAAGAATCAGGCCTAAGCTTAGTTAAAGTTTGTAAGGAAATCTCAGAAAGATATGAGATAGCATTTTGGGAGATAGTTTATGAATCAGACCATGTTCATTTTTTGAAACAGAGTGCGCCGAGTTTGTCATTAAGTCAAATAGTACGCACAATAAAAAGTATAATAGCTCGTGAAATGTTCCGTATTCACCCAGAAATAAAGCAATTATTATGGGGAAGAATTTTATGGACAAGTGTTTTTTTATGCAAATACAGTAGGCTTGTATGGCAAAAAAGAAGTAATACGAAAGTATATAGAAAATCAAGGTAAGTCAGACAAAGATTATCAGAAAGTATATTCTGGTCAACTTGCGCTGCTTTAACAATACCTCGTGGGCTTGCCTCGAGGTATTGTTATTATTTATCCAAAGTTTTTTCTAAGAAGAGAGTTTTTTAAGAAGCATTGCTTTTGTTTTTTATTGAGAAGTTTAATTTAGCTTAATCATGGCATTCCATCATTAGCAGATAACCTGTATTGTAACTTATGTGAACCAGTCCATCGTTTAAAACAGTATTACTACTTCCTGTACGTGTCCCTAGTGAAAGAGTTTCATTATTTAGGGGGTAAAGCAAGTTGGTCGAGACAATATTTGTAACCTCTCCTACGGGGATTAGCGATAGTATGGTATCTTTCTCATACCATTTTTTGAATAGTTTAGGCAAGGGATAGATACGGGAGTAATCGTCGTAAATCGTTATTTTGAGCTGTTCTCTATATTTACAAATATTGGTAATATTAGTAATGGTGTGGTCTGCACGTTTACCAGTAGCCCAGATGACATTAGCGGCAGGAATACCTCTGTCGATGAGATAGTCAAAGGCTTTTTCTAAGTCAGTAGAGTTCTGATCGGCAAGGTGCACAATCTCTATCGGGTATTGTTTTTCGCGGTATTTGTCAGCGTCAAAATTTCGATCAAAGTCGCCTATTAAAACATCAACTTTAATACCTAGTTCGATTACGCGTTCGATAGCTGAGTCAAGCACTACGACTAGTGGAGACCACTCTAATAATTGCCCCATTAACTCCTGACTACACGCTGCTCCATTGGCTATAATTAATGCAGGTTCTTGGTCATCTCTAACAATGTGGTGTGAAGACATAATTGTATTTATTTAACGCTGACAAAATAACTAAATACAATTTATATACGTTTACTTTTTTTACAAAAAAAGGTTATTACTTTTGGAATAATCTTATATTTGAACAGAAACAAAACATATTAGCATGATGAATTTATCACAAGAACAGTGGTGGGAGAAATATCAAGAGGACGACAATGCCGTAATCTTAGATGTACGCACAATAGAGGAAGTAGAAGAAGTAGCAATTCCTAATGCACTTCATATTGATATTTACAAAGGACAGGGGTTCTTAGACGAAATAGAACAATTGGATAAGTCGAAGAACTACTTTGTGTATTGTAAATCAGGAGGTAGAAGTAACCAGGCGTGTCTGTTAATGGGACAGTTAGGATTCGAAAATACATTTAACTTATTAGGAGGTATTACTGAGTGGGAAGGACCAACAGTAGGATAATCTTAATCAGAAAGTTATAAAGACAGGTCAGTAACCTCTGAGGTTACTGACCTGTCTTGTTAATTGAACACAAGGACAACTATTGTTTTTTATTTTAGTATAGCAATAGGAAGTGCTTTTGTATATTTGCTATCCAATATTTTGAAGGTAAAATTAACCATGACTAAAATATATTTTATAATCAATCCAATATCAGGGAAGGGGAAGCATGAAATTTCACAAGCTTACTTAGATACTTTCTTTGATTCAGATAAGTATCAAGTGTTTGCAAAATACTCGACCTATAAAAAACACGCTATTGTGCTTACACAAGAGGCTATTACGCAAGGTGCTGATGTGATAGTGGCGTGTGGAGGAGATGGTACGATTCATGAGGTAGCTACCGAATTAGTAGGGAAGGAAGTACGCTTTGGTATTGTACCTGTGGGATCGGGAAATGGTTTGGCATCAAATTTGTCTATACCCAAAGACATTGAGCAGGCAATCAAACGAGTACGTGATGGAAAATCTATGCGAATGGATGTAGGTAGTGTCAATGGGGAGTATTTCTTTAGTAATATGGGATTTGGTATAGATGCGACGATTATTGATAATTATGAAAAGTCAGGTAAGCGTAAACTGAGTGCTTACATCAAAGCATCGCTTAATTCAGCACAGAATTACAAGGCTAAGCGTATGAGGGTAAGTTATCAAGGACAAGTGAAAGAAGTTAATCCACTACTTCTTTTTATATCCAACTCCAATGAGATGGGGTATAATATGACTCTTACACCTAAGGCAAGTTTGACAGATGGTCAGTTAGATTATCTAATGGTACCAAAGATCAATATTTTTAAGCAGTTGACCTTTGGTCTGTATGTCTTGCTAAAGAAGACAGATCGCTTTAGGAAAACGGACTATGTACAGACGGATTATATTAAGGTGGAAATTATTGATCAGTCGCGCAATGGACTACAGATGGATGGAGAGTATTATCAGTACGATACCAATCATTTTGAAATAAAAGTCTTAAAAGGAGCTTTGCACGTGATTTATTAATGATAAAAGCTTTAATAAAAGCGTGAAGTTTGTAGCTTACTTATATAAAAAGTGTAAATTTGTCTTTTATATATAAACAACAAATAAGAAAAAATATTATGAATTCATTTGACGTAGTTGTAATAGGTTCAGGACCTGGAGGATATGTGTCTGCTATTCGTTGTGCACAGTTAGGATTTAAAACTGCTATTATTGAAAAATACTCAACATTAGGAGGTACATGTTTAAACGTAGGATGTATTCCTTCTAAAGCGTTGTTGTCTTCAACTCACTTAGTGGAGGAAACAAAGCACTTTGCTACTCATGGTATCGAGATTGCAGGTGATGTAAAAGTGGACTTAGCTAAGATGATTGAGCGCAAACAAGCAGTAGTAGATCAAACTTGTGCAGGAGTAAAATACTTAATGGACAAGAATAAGATTACTGTATTTGAAGGAGTAGGTTCTTTTGAAAATGCAACTACAATCAATATCACTAAAAAAGATGGTGCTGTAGAAACAGTTGAAGCAAAACACACTATTATTGCTACAGGATCAAAACCTTCTACATTGCCATTTATCACTCTAGATAAAGAGCGTATCATTACTTCTACAGAAGCTTTAAAGTTACCAGAAGTTCCTAAGCATCTTATCATCATCGGTGGTGGAGTTATTGGGTTAGAGTTAGGTCAAGTTTACTTAAGATTAGGTGCTCAAGTATCTGTAGTTGAATTCGCAGACAGAATTTTGCCAACTATGGATGGTGCTGTGTCTAAAGAGTTAACGAAAGTGTTGAAAAAACAAGGTATGAAGTTCTACACTTCTCACAAAGTACAAGCTGTAGTTCGTGAAGGTGATGTAGTAAAAGTATCTGCTGAAGATAAAAAAGGAGAAATCGTTACTTTAGAAGGAGATTACACTTTAGTAGCTGTAGGTCGTCGTCCGTATACTGATGGATTAAACGCTGAGAAAGCTGGAGTGAAATTGAATGAAAGAGGACAAGTTGAAGTAAACGATCATTTACAAACGTCAGCTGCTAATATCTATGCTATCGGTGACGTAGTTCGTGGAGCAATGTTAGCACACAAATCGGAAGAAGAAGGTGTGATGGTAGCTGAGTTCTTAGCAGGACAAAGACCTCATATTGACTATAACCTGATCCCAGGTGTAGTATATACATGGCCTGAGATTGCTGCTGTTGGACAAACAGAAGAGCAATTAAAAGCTGCTGGAGTAGAGTATAAATTAGGTAGCTTCCCATTCAAAGCATTAGGACGTGCTAGAGCAAGTGCTGATACTGATGGATTCGTTAAAATCTTAGCTGATAAAAATACAGATGAGATCTTAGGAATTCACATGGTTGGTGCTCGTGCTGCTGACTTAATTGCTGAAGCTGTAGTAGCTATGGAGTATAGAGCATCTGCTGAGGATATCGCTAGAATGTCTCACGCTCACCCAACATTTGCAGAAGCTATCAAAGAAGCGGCTTTAGCTGCTACTGATAACAGAGCAATTCACGTGTAAGTATCTAAACGATATATTCAAAAAACGCCTAAACAATCATTTGTTTAGGCGTTTTTTATTTTTGTCGATTGATTATATTTGTATTTATAACTAATTAACAATAATTATGAAGAAGAGTTTACTTATCGTTGGGATAGTGTTATTGCTGACAGGCTGTAGCAAGAATGATGATGCACCAGGGAGTGACCCTGTATTTGATGCGCCTTATACAGAATTGACGAGTTTAGATCAAGTACCAACGGGATACCTGAAGTATGCAGGTAATAAAGTTGGTAGTCGTCCTGTGGGATTAGTGTCTGAAACTGATGGCAATTGCAAAGAAAAGGATCATTTATATGTCCCTGAAGATAGAAAAGTATGGAATTATAGTAACTACGCCAAGACAAAAACAGAGGATAACAAAGAAACGTGTAAGCTGATTTGGGACTTACCAGAGGAGATTGTGATTCGAAGTATTGCAAAACCTGGGTATGCAATGGTTTATGTTAGTACACAGCACAAAAGACCAGCTACAGAAGCAGAGTTAGAAGTTGATCCTGATAAAGAGTATTATATAGAACGTAAACAAGTATTTAGTGGTGAGTTAGCCATCGGTTTTCAAAAGGGTTATATGCGCTTAGAGGATAAGCTTTCAAATATCACAGAGGGAAGTATGAATAAAGGAGTGTCTTATTTGTATTTTCACACGAAATAAATCAGTATATATAGAAAGGAGTTTGAAATACTCCTTTTTTGTGTTTATAGCTCTACTTCGTAATTTATGCGATAAATACTAACAAAACCTTAGCTAGGGTTTAGTGTTTTTCTCAATAGATTTGTATCTTACATTTAAAATAAACTAAAATGGTAAAATATAATAAAGAAACACAGCAAGTAGAGATAAATGATAACTACAAGGGGCGACTGATGTCTTCTCGCATTATGTCTGTGAGTATATTGATTCTGGGAGCTTTGAAGCTTTATTTAGCGGATTGGAGTAATCCTCGAGAGATGGACTATGTCTTTTGTGTGATCGTAGCTGTCTTTTTGTATTTAGCTTATAAGAATCTGTTTGTCAATACTGCGATTGAAAAGATAGACAAATACAATATAAAATATGTGAAATTACCTAAAGCAATGGCTACAAAGGCTACTATTAGATTGAACAATGGTAAGTCTCGTGATGTATTTGGGTTAAAGCAAATAACTGATAAGGACAAGTTTAAAAAGATATTTTCAGACGCTAAAATCAAAGTAGTTTAATCGATGAGTTATTGTGCCTATGTAGCTTCTTTGGGAGAAGATTGGAGTAATCCGAACAAGTATTATCACGACAAGGAGTATGGAGTGCCACTATCTGATGATAATGAGTTATTCGAACGCTTAGTTCTAGAGATTAATCAAGCTGGACTAAGTTGGAATACAATATTGAATAAGCGCGCTAATTTTAAGCAAGCCTATGACCATTTTGTCATTGAAGTTGTAGCAAATTATACAGAGGAAAAGATTGCAGAACTTTTACAAGACAAAGGGATTATCAGAAATAGGTTGAAGGTCCATGCAGCGGTATATAATGCTCAACAGATAATCGTATTGCAACAAACACATGGCAGTTTTAAGAACTGGCTAGATCAGCAAGATTTTAGTACGATTGACAAAGCAGTCAAACTCTTTAAAAAGCAGTTCAAATTTGTCGGTGTAGAGATTGTGAAAGAGTTCTTGATGAGTACGGCTTATATGGAAGGAGCGCATGATATTGATTGTCCTTGCTATAGGAAGGTATCCCCGCGTATTTGAAAGAAATATAAAAAAAGTGAAAGTTAGATAGAGGATTTATAGTATTTTCTTTTTTTTTAAGTAATATTGTAGATTGAAATAAATAAATATAAATGAAAACGCTCAAATGGACTTGCGCACAGTAACGGTAACAAGGTATATTACTCCTTTGAGAGAGGGAGGGTCATTACCCGCTTTAGCAGAAGCAGATGATGGATTTAAGTATGTTTTGAAATTTAGAGGAGCAGGACATGGAGTGAAGGCGTTGATTGCTGAGCTATTAGGTGGGGTGATCGCGCAAAAGTTAGGGCTACAAGTGCCTGAACTAGTCTTTGCAGAATTAGATGAGGCTTTTGGACGTACTCAGGCTGATGAAGAAATACAAGACTTATTACAGTTTAGTAAAGGGTTGAATTTCGCTTTACACTTTTTGTCAGGTGCTTTGACTTATGATCCAGCAGCAGAAGAAATAGATGCGTATTTAGCGTCTAAAATAGTCTGGTTGGATGCATATATTACCAATGTGGATCGCACCTACCGAAATACAAATATGCTTGTATGGCACAGAGAATTGTGGTTAATAGACCATGGAGCTGCTTTTTATTTTCACCATTCGTTTACCAATTGGGAGAAGAGTGCTTTGACTCCTTTTAGTTTTATCAAGGATCACGTCTTGTTGCCCAAGGCAAGTATGCTAGATCAGGTAGATAAAGAGTTTAAGGAAATACTAAACCCACAGGTGCTTTTGGAGGTTGTAAATCTATTGCCTAGTGATTGGTTACAGTGGGAAGGAGTGGATTATACAGCAGAAGAGATACGAACTATTTATCACTCGTTTTTGTGTAACCGCTTAGCAAATTCAGCCTTATTTATTAACGAAGCCAAAAAACATAGGGAATGTTAGTATATGAGTATGCAGTAATTCGCTTTGTACCAAGAGTTGAGCGCGAAGAGTTTATCAATATTGGGTTGCTTTTGTTTTGCAAATCAAAGCGGCAATTGTTGAGTAGAGTATTGTTAGATCAAAACAGAATTACTTGTTTTTCCAGTGAAATTGAACCGTTAGAATTACAAAAATACGCAGAAGCCTTTGAAGCAGTTGCTCTAGGACGTACATGTGAGAACCCTATTGCTACACTAGCGGTTGATGAGCGTTTTAGGTGGTTGACGGCTGTCAAGAGTTCGTGTATTCAAACTTCTCGACCGCAACCAGGATTGACTACGGATTTAGAGATACTTTTTGATCGTTTATTTGAAGAATTAGTTTTATAATGCCATTATATCGTTTGAAAGATGAAGTAGCAATGCGCGTGAAGTTTTTTTTGATTCGCTTGCCATTTGCCATCAGTGCTTTAACTTTATTTATATTGATTTTTGAATTAGGGTTTAATACCCTAAAGGATTATCACAGCCTATTGCATCATGTTTATAACGCCTGTATAGCTATAGGATTAATTGCCGTGATAGCACGGTATTTTACCAAGGGGTACCGAAGTAGGTCGCGGGTGCTTATCTTTGATTTATTTAGTGTAGTATTGTTTACTACTTTGCTATTTACTCGATGGAATGCAGATTATACTAGTCATTTTTTTGATAGTAGTGCAGTTATATTTTTTGCAGTATTTGTCATGGTAGTGCGAGAGTTTTCCTCCCTACAGTTCAACTTAAAACAGACCAGACTTACCCCTCCACAATTATTTATCGTCAGTTTTCTATTGATTATTTTTGTTGGAGCGTTTATGCTGTCCTTTCCAAAATCGACTGTTACGCCTGGGAGTATGCGCTATATAGATGCTCTTTTTACAGCGACTAGTGCTGTATGTGTGACAGGACTTGCAACGGTAGATATTGGGTCTCAGTTTACCATATTTGGAAAGACAGCAATGATCTTTCTGATGGAGTGTGGTGGATTGGGTATTATGACTTTAGCTAGTTACTTCAGTTTCTTTTTTAAAGGGGGGTCTTCCTATGGAAACCAGTTAGCCATTAAAGATATGTCTGCTATCGACCGACTAGGTGACGTTTTTGGTACGTTAAAACGCATTATCGTTATCTCTGGGATTATACAAATCTTTGGAATGATAGCTGTATTTATGAGTATAAGACATCAGGAGTTTGCTTCATTGACAGACCGTGTTTTCTTTGCGATATTTCACGCTGTATCGGCTTTTTGTAATGCCGGTTTTTCTACCTTACCTGAGAGTTTGTATACTTTTGAGTATAGGTTCAACTATCCTTTACACATGATAATTGCCTCCTTGTTTATCTTAGGAGGATTAGGTTTTCCGATTGTGTATAATATTTATATGTATGTCAAAGATGTTTTGATTAACCGTGTATTGATGTTTAATTTTGAAGGGACTCGTAAGTTTATCCCTCGTGTTATTAACCTGAGTACGCGCATTATTTTGATCACAACAGGGATATTGATCGTAGGAGGAACCTTATTAATTTATGTATTAGAGTATAATAATACTCTGCGTGAGCATACAGGAATAGGTAAGTTGGTTACCGCATTTTTTACTGCAACATCACCGCGTACAGCTGGTTTTGCTACGGTGGATAATGGCATGTTTAGCGTGCCTACTTATTTGCTGATTATGTTACTGATGTGGATTGGAGCTTCGCCATTATCAACTGGAGGGGGTATCAAGACAAGTACTTTTGCTATCGCTATCTTGAATATATGGGCATTAGCCAAAGGAAAGACTGAAATAGATGTATTCCGTAGACAAGTAGGCGAGCAATCGGTATTAAGAGCATTTGCCATTATCTTGTTGTCGTTATTCGTCATCGGAATTGCTATCTTTGCACTGACTATTTTTGAACCAGATATCGAGTTGATTCACCTCGTGTATGAGGCTTTTTCTGCATATAGTACATCAGGATTGAGTGCGGGTATCACGAGTCAATTAAAAGATCCAAGTAAGATTATTATTATATTGGTCATGTTTATAGGTCGTGTGAGTATGTTGACTATTATCTTGTCAATGACCAAAAAAGAGCGTTTTACGAATTATAAATATCCAAAAGAAGAGATCTTAATTAACTAAGAAAGCGAATACAAATGAAATATATTATAGTAGGATTAGGGAACTTTGGAGCTTCATTAGCACAAAAACTAACAGAACAAGGTAACGAGGTAATCGGAATTGACAAGAGCATGAGTCGTGTGGATATGTATAAGGATAAAATATCACATACCATTTGCTTAGACTCGACTGACCAGTATATGATGGCTGGATTGCCTTTAAATAACACGGATATTGTTATAGTTGCTATTGGAGAAGATCAAGGGGCTAATATTATGACTACTGCAGTATTGAAGAACTTGAATGCTAAGCGATTAATCAGTCGTGCGATTACACCACTGCACGAGAATGTATTGCAGGCGATCGGTGTAGATGAGATTGTCCATCCAGAAGAAGAAACTGCAGAGCGTTGGGCAAAAAAGCTGTGTATCAAAGGAGTTGTCGATTCCTATGAGATCAATGGTCGATATAGTATAGTTGAGATTACGGTGTCTGAGCGTTTTGCTGGGAGGACATTAGGGGAGATCGGGTTTCGAACGAACTTCAACTTAGTTGTCTTGACTACGTTAAAGATTAAGGAAGAAAAGAATATCTTAGGTTTGAGTCGTAAAATTCATGAAGTACAGGGAATAGCTAGTTATGAAACTGTTTTGAATAAAGGGGATATCATGGTAGTTTACGGAGATAATAGAGATATAAAGAAAATATTAGCAGAATAGCGAAGTAGAAAAGCAGTAACATTTAATGGTTCTGCTTTTTTTTGTGGTCAGTTGATAGGGAATTCTTACGCCTTATTTAGGCCATGTTGTTTGCAATAGGCGATGTAGTGGTAAAGTTATAGGGATGCCAATCGATAACTAAGCATTGTGTATCCTAAACATGGAGCTGAATAAAACGCTTAATCTTACAGACAGTAGAAATAGATCCTTGTGATAAATATAGCCTATTCTTAATCTAGGTTAAGCAGTATCTTAGCGCGAAGAAATACCTTTACTATTCAAAAAATAAATACATTGTCTTATGTCACTACTTCATCATACAATAGCATCTCTAAAGGAGTTGCCATTACAAGAAAAACGAATGCCGGTATTATTTGTAGGACATGGTTCTCCTATGAATGCAATTGACGACAATGAGTTTTCTTTATATTGGGAAAAACTAGGTGCTTATTTGCCCAAACCTAAAGCTATTTTGGTAATTTCTGCCCATTGGTTGACAAAGGGAACACAAGTTACATCAGGGTTAATACAATCTACAATTCACGATTTTAGAGGATTTCCACAAGCACTTTTTGATGTTGATTATTCACCAGAAGGCGATCCAAAATTAGTCCATGATATTCAAAGTATGATTACTTCCACAGCAGTAGAAGAGTCCGAACAATGGGGACTTGATCACGGTAGTTGGTCTGTGCTTAGAAGAATGTTCCCACTAGCAGATATACCGACAGTACAGTTGAGTATTGATTATTACAAACAAGGAGATTATCACTATCATCTGGGTAGAGAATTGCAGACATTGAGAGACAGAGGGGTGTTGATTGTCGGCAGTGGTAATATTGTACACAACTTACGCATGGTTGATTGGGGGCAGATGGGGGTAGATAACTATGGTTTTGATTGGGCTATTGAGAGCAATGAGTTGATTAAACAGTATGTCATGAGCCGCGATTTCAATCCCTTGAAAAACTATCTGCACTTAGGAACAGCTGTACAATATGCTGTACCGACCCCTGATCACTATTACCCCTTGTTGTATATTTTGGGTGCTACCAGTGCGAAGGATCAGTTACATATCTTTAATGATAAGTATGTAGGAGGGTCACTAAGTATGTCCTCCTATTTATTTGGTTAAAAGAGGATAACTGTTTTTACAAGTTTACTGATCTTCTTGTGTTGATAAGTAATAGAATGATTGATTAGAATATCGAGGGCTTAGGTTTCAGGTTATAATAATTTTGTTTTACTTTATACCAACTATTTATTCTCTACTCGCTGTGGTTGCACACAGTAAATAACCTAATAAAGATGAACAATTTTACCTTTAACTATATAGAAACCTCGAGGTTCAAACTTAGAATATTGGAGGCTGAGGCTTATCAAGCCTTTTTAAAATCGGCTACAGATCAGGAAATCGCGTATTATATAGGTATTCCTTACCATCAGATAACCTATGAAAGAACCAAAGGGGCTATAGGTTTTCGCACCTTTAATAAGTCTTATAAAATGTTTGTTATTGTAGATAAGGCTACTGATCATGTGATAGGGCACTGTGGGTTTCATACCTGGTATGTCGATCATCATAGGGCAGAGATTGGCTATGCGCTATACCAAGAACAGTGGAAAGGGAGAGGAGTTATGACTGAGGTACTGCGTGCAGTATTGACCTATGGGTTTGATCGTATGAAGCTTATTCGTGTAGAGGCGTTCATTAGCCCTGAGAATATTGCTTCATTAAACACGGTGAAGAAGTTTGGCTTCACCCAAGAAGGGCTGTTGCGAAATCAATACATCAATAATGGCGAGATCGAAGACTCAATTCTCCACCGTTTATTAGTAGAAGAATTTCAATCTTAATAGAAATATTTAAGGTGAAAATGACGATATAGTTGTCTTTTTTACTATTCTCAAAATAGTACCAGCATTTTGTTGTAAAAAGTGAGTTCGGCAACTACCAAACTAGCTATTTACTCAGTAAATACAAGGTTTTTTTGAGTGATATCCGATATTTCTTCGAGTGTTCTTCGGTAGAAGTGTTTAAAATAGGGGGTTTTACCGAACAAGACTCGGAGTAGTGTTAGGTGAAGCCTTATAAATACTAGGGTTAAGTATAGTTTTTATAGCTTTTGGATTAAAATTAATAAGGCAAAATGAGAAGGCATAACACCTAAGATGATGGTGTTTTTTACATTTATTAGCAATCCATTTTTTTATTTGAAAAATAAAGGTGTGAGGTAATGAAAAAGAGGATAGCTAATACTAGTATCCTCTCTTGTATTTGATGTTTTATCTATTGTAACTATTTCAGATATAGTTCCATTTCATTTTGTTCTAAAAATGCTTGACCTCCAATTGATTTAATGAACATATTCAGACCGAAGTTTTGTGCATCTATATTAGTGATATAGAATTCTTTTCTTTCCGGTAAACAATGACTGACTAACAGTGTGCCAATTCCTTTTCTTCTGTAAGGTTCTTTTACCCAAATCTGGTGTATTTTTCCATTGGCTGGGTTAAATATAATGTACCCAATAAGTTGATTGTCTAGCACTGCTTTTTTCAGTATTAGATTGCGTTCATTGTTTGATATGCAGAATTCGTTGTTTTGCCAAGAAGGCAACAGGTCTTTTTCGGCATAGTGGACAAGGTATTCGTAATAGGAGGTGTCCTTAATCTCTATGTTGTTAAGAAGCTCTTTCTGAGATAGTTTATACTTGGTTTTTCCCTTTAAACAGTTAAGACTACGCCATTTTTTGAACCCAATTTTTCGATAGGCTTTAAATGCAATATCGTTAGTAGAAATCACTTCCAGTGATATTTTACGTATATCGAAGCTCCTAAAGATAGGTAGGCCATACTCGTACATTTTTGTTGTAAGATTATTACCTCTATATTCAGGAATAACGCCAGTGGCAGCGTTGTATAATTTATAATTGTTTCTTCCGTGCAGAATGAAGCCTACTAGTTTTTTATTGGCATAAACACCGATTGAATCACTTAGTTGGATACCTTCTGTTTTTATCTTCTTTTCAAGTTCTTCTCTAGTAAGCTGCATAGGTACTACATAGTCGTGGAACGCTTTGTTGAATACCTCTACTAGTTCGTCGAAATTTACATTGTTTAGAAACCTATATTGGAAATTAGTACTCATAGAACTCTTTCGTCAATTTATTGAATATGTGTTTTATATTGTGTTTGGCTGCAAAATGGGAGTTAATTCCACACCAAAGTGAGTTAAAATTAGGAATATTTTTTTGTTTTGCAAAAAAACGTATGTTTTGTGTTAAAATATTTTGAATTGGATAAGGGGGAATGCTAATGTTTGACTGATCTATTAACTCCATGAAATTATTGTCAATCCCTCGTGCCCATTTACCTGAGAAAGATTTGGTAAGTTTTGTTTTGACGGGTGTTCCTTTAGATAATAAATTTTTTTGGTAATCCATTGCATTGCTTTCATCAGAAGCGATGAAAAGAGAGCCAAAAGTAGCAAAGGCAGCACCTTTGTCAATATACTTTCTCGCTTGACTACCCTTGTAAAGGCCTCCTGTTACGATAAGTGGTTTGTCAATCGAACTGTTAATCACTTGATTGAATAGTTGGTCTAAGGGAAGGTTTTGTTCGGTTGTGTCATGTAGAAAACTTCCTCTGTGTCCACCGGCTTCTATGCCTTGTAACGTGATGGCATCAATAGTGTGATCACTTAAATACTGGGCTTCTTCTAACGTAGTCGCTGTGCCGATTAAGTAAATGCCTTCTTGGTGTAATCGCTCTATTTCTGGAGGAGTAAAACAACCAAAAGTAAAGCAAATCACTTTAATACCGTGAGCGATAGCCAGCTCCACAAGAGGCATATAAGTGTCTTGTTTGAATTCTGTAATCTGAGTGTATGGGATATTATTAGAGAGACAAACCTTGGACAAGAGATGCTGCATAAGATCTATTTGCGAGTCATCTTGAGTAACCAGAGGGTTGAGAAAGACATTTACGGCAAAAGGTTTATTGGTTAGTTCTTTGGTTTGCTTGATGAGTTTGTCACACATCTCTACAGGTAATCCGCCAAGTGGCAGTGTACCTAAGCCTCCTTCGTTAGCGATGGCAGCTACCATCGCTGGTGTGGTTACACCTAGCATTGGTGCTTGACCAATGCTGTGCTCAATACCTAAAATGTCTTTTAAATTTCTCATAACTATAGATCTATATTGCCGACAGGGTAGTCACCAAAATAATGAGGTAAGTCCACTGTCTTATATGTTAGTTTCGAGTATTTGTTCGAGAATAAGATAATACAGACTTTATCTTTGGTTAGTCGGATATACGATGAAGTGTTGCCACGCCACCAACCGTTGTGATAGGTAAGCGTTTCACCATTGTTCATCTCCATGAGTCTAAAGCCTAATCCGTAATTTCGAACGCCTTTATATTCAAAACTATATCCTTTGAACATCTTTTCTTTTGCCTCAGCACTTAAAAATTTGTCAGAATATAAAGCTGTATCAAATTTAAGAAAATCTCTTGGGGTAACATAAATATTTTTATCCCCATAAGTCCCGTCCATATAATCCCAGTGCATCGGTTGATAAGTACTTTTATAGGACTGGGTAACATCGTTTTTTTTGCTTATATCGTCAAAGACAAAGCTGTCTTTCATCTCAAGCGGGGCAAATATTAACTCCTCTACTACTTCTTTGAATGGTTTGTTCATTACCTGTTCTGCGATGCTAGCTAAAACGACATAATTAGTATTGCTATAGGAAAATCGGCTATTTGGTCGGAAGTCAAGATCAACTCTTTCAGATTTGATGATTTCTATAACATCTTTGTTGGTAATAGTGGTTGTATTATCCCAAATGTCGCTATAATAACCGTAGTAACGCAACCCACTTCGATGAGATAGGAGGGATTGAATAGTAATTTCAGGATGAGGGAATCCTTTGATTATTTGAGATACGCTTTGATCTAAGTGTAGTTTGTCTTGGTCGATTAGTCGCATAATAGCGACTGCTGTGATAACTTTGCCTACAGAAGCTATGTGTAGTGGTGTCTCTGCTGTGATGGCGTCACCATTTTTTTTATTAGCAAAACCCGAATAGTCTTCGTAGAGGATCTGTCCGTTCTGAGCGACTAAAAGGCTCCCTGTGTATCCATTTTTCTTGATGTTGTCTAGATAAAACTGTTTAACCTCACTGGCTTTGGTTGTCGTGTATTTTTTACTAAGCTTGTCAAACTTGACGGGGTAAGTCGTTTTCTTTTTGTTTGATAGTTTAGTAGATGCTGTGATAGTGTCGTTTGTAGTGTTATCCTTTTGTGTTTTGTTTTGACACGCGTATAAGGATAAGCAGAGTAATAGAATTGCTGTTCGTTTGTTTTTGTTTGTCATCTGTAAATAAGTAAACCAGTTAATCGTGGGAAAAGATTAACTGGCTTGAATTGTATGTTGTAAGTTGTTATTGAATAGCAAGTTTTTTTGCTGTGTTGGGTTGAAGCCCTTTTTTGTTTAGTAAAACAGAAATAGACTTCAGTTTCATATAGGCTACACTCATGTATATGTATCCGTCATTTCCGATGCGCTCGCTATTATTACCCCAAGAGTTTTTAACCTTGTAGTAAACATTGCCCTTTTGGTCTTTAACTTTACCTGTGATGTGCATTAAGTGATCATCTTGGGTGTTATAATTATAGAATTCCTCTAAGCGCAGTTGTTCTGTGATTTGTTTTTCACTGATGATTTGTGTTAATCCCTTGTTGTTGTCTTCGCTGTTCTCAGCAATGAAAGCAACCCCGTGCTTAGCAGAGAAGGTAACCTCAGATACATCACAGTCAAGCGATAGGGTATATCCTTGGTCAAGTGCATAGTCAATATTAGCAATGTATTCTTCTAAGGGAAGGTTGTACAGACTACCATTAGAGAAATTGTCAGGAATATTTAAGATAAAAGGTTTATATGGGTATTGGTTTTTAAAAGAGGTAATCGTGATGTAGTCGTCAGGATTGATACCTACTTTCTTCATAAAAGACAAAGGGGTATATTTTTTTCCTTCATAGGTAAATTCAGTAATGGGCTTGCCGATATAAGTGTCAAGGATGTTTTCAGTAATAGGTTTCCAATTAGCGCTAATTGTAGGGCTACTAGTGTAGGCGTCTAATACACTTTTAAGGACTTTAAATAGTTCGGTGTGGTTGTATTCTTCCTTTCCTAGTTTTCCAGAGAATACTTCAATAGGAACAATTCCATTGTGGCGGATGCTGTTAATAACATCGTGAGCTAAACCACCCTGTCCAAACTGAGTTTTGCCATTGCGGGTGATATAATTGTCTATTTTTAGCGGGTAAACCTGGCGTACGTTATACATTTCAGATAAGTCGATGAATTGACCAGTATTACGTATAATTTCAGATTCTAGAAAAGAAGAAGTGCTGAAGCTCCAGCAGGTTCCTGTTTTTCCTTGACTTACCACAGGAGTAGTGTCAAGGTCTTTAATTGTTTGGAATTCATATTCTTGAGCTTGGAGTGTCAGGCTAAGACCAAATAAGGCTAGGGGTAAAAAGAGTTTTTTCATGTTTTATAATGTATTGGATTTGCAATATAATGTAAAAAATAGACTATTTTTACCCTAAATTCAAAAAGATATGAGTAAGATACAATGGGAAACGGCAATCGAGTTTGAAGACATTACCTATAAGAAATGTAATGGAGTAGCTCGAATTGCTTTTAATAGACCGGAAGTTCGCAACGCATTTAGACCAAAAACGACTAGTGAACTTTATCGTGCTTTTTATGATGCACAAGAAGATACATCGATAGGAGTAGTGTTATTATCGGCAGAAGGTCCTTCTCCAAAAGATGGCATTTATTCTTTTTGTAGTGGTGGAGACCAGAAGGCTAGAGGGCATCAAGGATATGTAGGAGATGATGGGATGCATCGCTTGAATATCTTGGAGGTGCAGCGTTTGATTCGTTTTATGCCAAAAGTTGTAATCGCTGTAGTACCTGGATGGGCTGTAGGTGGAGGTCATAGTCTTCACGTAGTGTGTGATATGACATTAGCGAGTAAAGAACACGCGATTTTTAAGCAAACAGATGCAGATGTAACTAGCTTTGACGGTGGATATGGATCAGCTTATTTAGCTAAAATGGTTGGTCAGAAAAAGGCGAGAGAGATCTTCTTTTTAGGAAGAAACTATTCCGCTCAGGAAGCTTTTGAAATGGGAATGGTTAATGCTGTTATCCCACACGATGAGCTTGAAGATACTGCTTATGAGTGGGCTCAGGAAGTTTTGGAGAAAAGTCCAACGTCTATTAAGATGTTGAAGTTTGCAATGAACTTAACTGATGATGGTATGGTTGGTCAACAAGTGTTTGCTGGTGAGGCTACTCGTCTAGCTTATATGACTGACGAAGCGATAGAGGGTAGGAATGCTTTTCTAGAAAAGAGAAAACCAAACTTCCCTAAGAAGTGGATTCCATAATAGAATATAGATAACAAAATAACAAAGGAGACTGTCTGATAGGTAGTCTCCTTTTTTTGTACACAAGTTTTTAGAGGGTGAAAAACGATTGACTAATGAAGTTCTGAAGAGTGTTAAAAAGTAAGGTTATGTAAACAAGGTTAAGTGAATGAAGTAAGGGGGTGAGTAATTAAAATAACGAAAGTAAGAACTGTGAGATAGAGTCGTGTAGGTCTTGGTGTGGTAAACATCCACAAATAACAGTATGTCTTTATAAGGCAAATTTAAGAGATATAGGGTAGTGTGCTGTTTAGGTGTTGCTGTTTTCTGTTTAATAGGTTGTTTAATAGTCTTTAGGTTTTATTTGTTTTGAAGTTTTGACCGAATGATAGTTAGGTTGGGGAGTAGGTGAGTCCAAATAAGGGGGGAGTATATTCATTAATAGCAATTTGTCTTGAAAAGATAAGATTAAATGTAAGTGTTTTGTATCTGAAGTTATCTGATGAATGTTAGTGATTTTATCTGCTTTTTTAAGCTTGGTTTTTAAAGGGTTTTTAGTTGAATAAACAGGTTTGTTTGTTTTTTATTTTCAATTAAAGCATGAGTTTATATTATGTTGTGTATTTTGTTGAAAAATAAGTATTTATGTATATCGATAATATTTTGTTATGGGTTTTAAAAAGCCAATTAAAAGTATAATTTATTTGTGTTGGAATTGTGTTTTTTGATGCTTTTACTGTGTTAAAGTAATACTTTAAGTTGTCGTGTTTAGTTTGTTTTTTAACACTTTTGATTTAGAGTGTTTTCGATAGTTGTACTCAAAAAAATAACTTTGTGAGCCAAGAGCTAAGTTGTGAGGTTTTAGGGTGGTTTGTCTTTGTTGTTTTTTTTGGTTGAATTTTCCTATTGCAATATTCTTTAGCTGGTTCAATACTTTTGTTTACTAGGATCTCGTTCTCATTTTGATTTGAGGTGTGTAAGAGGGTGTGTCTGATAAGTGCAATTTTTTGAGTGATTGATAGATACGCTGAAAGGTTGTTTTTGATGTGATCTAATGAAGTATTAAGACTAAAAGGTTAGTGTAAATCCTTTCTTTTTAAAGGTGTTTAGAAGTCATAAATTCTCATTATTTTTGCAAAGGTTCAAGAGTTCATACTTGAATTAATTGTAAAGTATTTCTAATTATTATGACTAAAACTAAAGCGTGGATACAGGCAGCTAGATTGAGAACCTTACCACTATCTGTATCTGGTATTATTGTAGGGTCAGCTTGTGCCTATCCCTTTTTTCATGCGAACCCTAATTTTATAGTTATCTTTTCGCTGGCTATTTTGACTACTCTACTCTTACAAGTACTTTCCAATTTTGCTAATGATTATGGTGATGGAGTCAAAGGGACAGATAATGAAAACCGTATAGGACCCCAGCGAGCTGTGCAAAGTGGGATACTAACAGCTGAACAAATGAAAAAAGGCATGGTTGTAACAGCTGTTTTTTCACTGATATCGGCTTTGTTATTGATTTATATTTCCTTTGGTCAGGAAAACTTCTTTACTTCTATCTTTTTCTTTGTATTAGGGATTAGCTGTGTGGTAGCAGCCATCAAGTATACAGTGGGCAAGGGTGCTTATGGCTATAGGGGATTAGGAGATTTGTTTGTATTTATCTTTTTCGGTCTAGTGAGTGTGTTGGGGAGTTTCTATCTTTATGGTCAGTGGTTTGACCTATGGGTGATTTTGCCAGCAGTGGCTATTGGTAATCTGAGTATCGCAGTATTAAATATTAATAATATGCGTGATTTAGATGCTGATAAGTTGGTTGGTAAAAATACCTTGGCGGTAAAACTGGGGCGTGAAGCAGCTAAACAATATCACTACAGCATTGTTTTATTTGCGCTTTTAGCGCTTATCGTCTATGGAGTATATGCTAACATGGTTTGGTATAAATTCTTCTTTATAGTGGCTTATATTCCCTTATTGAAGCATTTACTGTTTGTAAGGAACAATACAGTGCCTAGAGAGCTAGATACACAGATGAAGGTGGTAGCTATGACTACTTTTTTAATTTCTGTATTATTTTCTTTAGCTTTAATCTTTTAAAAAACAAAACAATATGAAAATAACGTATTACGGACATGCGTGTTTAGGAATAAACATTGATGATATTTCGATTATAGTAGACCCTTTTATTACGGGCAATCCATTACCAGCTACAAAGGCAATTGACGTTAATGCGCTGAAAGTAGATTATATATTGATTACCCATGCACATGGGGATCACATTGCTGATGTGGAGACTATCGCTCAAAATAACCTAGATGCAGTAATTGTATCTAATGCAGAGATAGCAGGACACTATGAGGCAAAAGGTTTTCAGGCTCACCCAATGAATCACGGGGGTAGTTGGGCATTTGACTTTGGTAAGGTAAAATATACGCCTGCTATACATTCTAGTTCATTCCCTGATGGTAGTTATGGAGGTCAACCTGGTGGGTTTGTTATTGAAAGTAAGAACAAGAATGTGTATATCGCTGGAGATACTTCTTTAACAATGGATATGAAGCTAATTCCGATGTTTACGAAACTGGATTTAGCTGTCTTGCCAATAGGAAGTAACTTTACGATGGATATAGACGAGGCTGTAATTGCTTCTGAGTTTGTTGCTTGTGATAAGGTGATGGGGTATCACTTTGATACTTTTGGCTATATCGAAATTGACCACGAACAAGCGAAAAAGAAATTCTTTGAGAAAGGTAAAGATTTAATGTTGCTAAACATTGGAGAGAGCTTGACGCTATAGCAGGGTATGATATGATAGCATCTTATAAAAAGCATATCCTTGATTTTAAACGACCTTCAGGGACCTCAAGAGGAGTAATGACTCAAAAGGAAACTTGGTTGCTTAAAATCGAAGATAATGGAAAAATAGGAATGGGAGAGTGTGGGATACTGCGCTCTCTTAGTTTTGATGATAGACCCGATTATGAGCAAAAGCTTATTTGGGTAGTTGAAAACATTGCTTTAGGCAAAGAAGTTTTGTGGGAGGCACTACGTGAGTGGCCGTCTATACAGTTTGGTGTAGAACAGGCGTTTTTGTCTTTAGCCTCTGAGGATCCTTATGTGTTATTCCCTTCTGCGTTTACTCAAGGCAGGGAGTCTATTGCGATCAATGGGCTTATTTGGATGGGGGAGCATGGATATATGAAACAGCAGATCGACGAGAAGTTAAAACAAGGCTTTGATTGTGTGAAGCTAAAGATTGGAGCTATTGACTTTGAACATGAACTTGATTTATTGGATTATATTCGTCAGCATTTTTCTTCGCAAGAGATTGAGTTGAGAGTAGATGCTAATGGAGGTTTTTCTCCAGATCAAGCATTGGATAGATTGAAGTGTTTGTCTAAATATGACCTCCACAGTATTGAACAGCCTATTAAGCAACATCAGGCTCGAGACATGCGTGATTTGTGTCGTATTACGCCTTTGCCTATTGCATTAGATGAAGAGTTGATTGGCGTAATCGAGTATGAACAGAAAAAGGATTTATTGGACTTGATTTGTCCGCAGTATATTATTCTTAAGCCAAGCCTTGTGGGAGGTTATAAGGGGAGTATGGAGTGGATCGAATTGGCTAATGAGAGAAATATTGGCTGGTGGATTACATCGGCATTAGAAAGTAACATTGGCTTAAATGCAATTGCTCAATGGACATATACTCTAAAAACTTCTTTGCCTCAAGGATTGGGAACAGGTGCTTTGTACACGAATAATTTTCAATCTCCTTTAGAGGTAAGAGAGGGAGCGCTGTGGTATAACCCCAAACTCCAATGGGAATCATAAGAAAGACAAAGGCTGGTAAGTACTTCTTATCAGCCTTTGTTTTTTTTAGGATTTGCGGTATTCATCAGGTGCTATCCCTGTGTGCTTTTTAAAAAAGCGCGAAAAGTATGAGTTATCTTTAAAGCTAAGCTTATAGGCAATTTCACTAGCTGATAAATCAGTGTTGACTAATAATCGTTTGCTCTCTAATAGTATTCTGCTTCTGATTAATTCTCCAGCGGATTGTCCTCGTATTTTTTGACAAATAGAGTTTAAGTAGTTTGGTGTTACACATAATAGTTCTGCATATTCTTTTGGAAAACGCAGTTTGTAAAAGTGCTTTTCTACTAAAAACTCAAATTGCTTTACCAGATTACTTGGCTGTAGTTGATTGTATGAAAAGTTATCCGTATGAAAATAATGCTTTTTACATAACAAAAACAATTCTAATAGATATACTCTGACAAGGTTTAGGTCTGTGTCTTTTTGTAGATGGATCTCAAAGTTAATCTTGTCAAAGATGTTTAAAATAGTGGAATAGTGATTGTCTATATTTAAAATAGAATCCTGATTAGACGTATTGCTAAAGAATGGTAGTAAATCTAAAAAATGGTTGTCGGATAAGAATGAAGAAATAAAGTCTTCTGTGAAGTTAATAATAAAACCATTTGTCGAACTATTAAAATCCCATTTATGTACTTGTCCTGGATTTAAGAAAAATAAGTCTCCTTTTTTTACATGATAAGTTTGAAAGTCTATAAAGTGTTTGCCTTCACCTTTTGTAATAAATAACAATTGGTAAAATAAGTGCTTGTGAGGTACAGAAGCTATGTTATTCCTTTGTGTAAGAATTTGCTGTAGGTCAAAAATAACAAAGTCTTGCGTTAGGTCCTCTTGATTTAATAAATCACAACTATTGAATCGAGGTATTTTTTTCATTTGTTTATATTCTCAGTTAGTAAGTGTTTGTGAGTATATAAATTTAAGTAAAAATACAATTTGTTTAAAAAACATATATAAAATTATAAAATTTAATAAAATATATTTATTTTGATGAGGATAAGTATTTGTTGTTGGCTATTGTGAGGAAAATTGTGAATAGAAATGATAATAATGTTATTAAAATGTTATTTATCAATAAATCGCATTTTTTACACTTTAGAATTTAAAGTTCTAAATAACAAAAGGTAAACGTTATCGTTTACCTTCTGTTGTTATTTTTTGACAATAGGCATTAGCCATCTGACTCCTGCTACTATCTGATTCTTATGTAAGTTTGATCGATTGCTTAAGCCTTCTTTGAAGTCTTGATCTTGATAGATATAGGCAGCAAACAAACGCAAATCTTTAAATAGCTTTTGATCTTCTAATGGATAGTATTCTACTGCTGCTTGTAGGTCAATCTGATTATAGGCATAGTCATTGGTTAAGTCTTTGCGCATATTGTAAATTCCTCTTACATAAGGAACAACTTTATTGATTTTGTATTTTGCACTAAAGGTTATGGCGTGGTCTCTAATTTCTGATGCGCCAATATTGTCCATTTGAATATCTTTGCTATAATCATATTGTCTGGTACCGTGCATATAGTCTGCTTCAAATATCCAGTTGCCAGCATAAACTTGATGCCCTAAAGTTACCCATTGGTAATACTTCGAAGCGTCGTGCTGCATTAGCGAATAGCCATAGCGTGTTTTAACCTTGTCGTTGAATAGGCTTCCTTCCCATAAAAACATATAGTAGTAGCTCTTGTTTTTGTATTCAGGAATGGCAAAAAAGTCCGAATTAGGAGTACTAACTTGGAAGGTGAACTTATGTTTTTTTGCATAATACATAAAGTTTACTCCAGGGGTAAATACCTCTAAATTATTCCCTACAATAGAATATTTGTACAATTCTGCACCATTGTAGTCAATTTCATAAGATCCCCAAGCTGTAAACAATTTACCCGCAGAGATAGCCCAGTGCTTATTGAAACGGTATTCAATAAAAGCAAACTCTAAGGCATCTGGCTGTCCGCTATTGGCAAAACTGTAACGAAAGTCAAAACTAACTTTGTCAAAGAGTTTAGTTGTCAATCGGACTCTTGTTTGGTTCACCTGAAATTTACTTAATTCTGTAGATGTAGGAGTGAAGACATTATTGAAGTCATACCTTGTGTCTAGCATAAGGTCGAATTGATTAATGTGTTCACTCGCAGGAGCTTTAAAGATACTCTCCTGATCGAACTCTTGGGCATGCGCTAATCCTCCTATTAATGTAAATAGGGAAAGCAATAGTGATTTTCTTTTCATCTTTAATTTCTTTTTCAATACAAAATAACGAAATTCTAAACAAAAAAGGAATAATTAATTCATTTTTTTTATTGAATACAGGGGTATTTTTCCGTTTTTTTTAATAATAAAATGTTAATGGTTTTTGTGGGTAGTGAAAGCGAAACGGTGTAAATGGCTATAAATAATAAGTCTGTTTCAAGAAAATAGAGAGGAATCAATGGATTAGTTAGCTAACTAAAAGGCGGCTATAATACCTGTCAAAATGCTGAGTTTGTTGGGGGAGGTGATCAATAGTTCGGTAGTGGCTGAATTGATTTTTTACACTAGATTAATGCTGCGTTTTAAGCAAAGTAAAAAAACACCTTCTAGATAGTTTATTAGGTATTTAGTGATATGCAAATCAAATAGTCATAAACTAGGATAGACCGTGATCACTACGTCAGATAGTGATGGGAGAATTATACTTTATGTAGGTGTTGGTAATACGCGATTTCACAGTAGTTAGATGGTAGCAGGGTAGTTAGCGCTTGAGGTGAGGATTCTTTATCATACCGCTGGATGGTCTGTACTTATGAGATCTTGTGTATTTGCAATGGCGTGAGTGGTATAAGGTTTAAGAGCTATCGTTAAACAACAAAAAACCGCCCTTTTCCTAAGAAAAGTGACGGTTTTTTTCAAACAAACTAAACCAAATTGTTTGTATCCTAATTAGAATACATATTCATTCGCTTCTACCAATTTAGAGGCAATTGTCTCTCTAAGAGCATTTACGTTTGGTAGGTTAACATATTTTGTAAATCTGCGTAGTCCCATTAACATCACGCGTTGTTCATCTTCTTCTGCAAAAGAAGCAATACCTTCTTTTCCTTTTTGTCCGATGATATCTACTGCGTGATATAAGTATAATTGAGCCATTGCGATTTGTTCCTTAATGTTCTCTTCTCCTTTTAACTTCGCTAATTTCTCTGTTCTAAGGATTGCACTCTCTGCCATATAGATTTCAATCATCATGTCTGAAGCTGCCATTAATAGGGCTTGGTGTTTTTCTAAGTCTGGTCCAAATTTCTGAACTGCACTTCCAGCTACCATAAGGAAAGCTTGTTTCAATTTGCTGATCATTTCTTTTTCTTCAGCAAATAGTTCAGAGTAATCAGGTACGTCAAAGCTAGGGATACTCATTAATTCGTCTGCTACTTTCATAGCTGGTCCTAATAGATCTACGTGTCCTTTCATTGCTTTCTTGATCAACATACCTACGGCTAGCATGCGGTTGATTTCATTGGTACCCTCATAAATACGAGCGATACGAGCATCTCTCCATGCGCTTTCCATTGGTGTGTCTTCTGAGAACCCCATTCCTCCAAAGATTTGGATTCCTTCGTCTGCACATGACTGTACGTCTTCAGACACTGCAACTTTAAGGATAGAACACTCGATAGCGAATTCCTCTACACCTTTTAATTCTGCTTCTTGATGTGTGTTTCCTTCTGCAATGCGTTGGTTGATTCGATCTTCAATAGAAGCGGCAGCTCTATACGAAGCAGCTTCACCTACATAAGCATTCGTAGCCATCTCTGCTAATTTGGTACGGATAGCACCGAAAGAAGCGATTGGTGTTTTGAATTGGATACGCTCATTAGCATATTTTACCGATTGGGTGATTAGACGACGTTGAGAGTCCAAACAAGCAGCTGCTAGTTTGATACGTCCCACGTTTAGTGCATTCATTGCGATCTTAAATCCATTTCCTCTTTCAGAAAGCATATTTTCCACAGGAACTTTTGTATCGCTAAAGAATACCTGACGAGTAGAAGAAGCTCTAATACCTAGTTTGTGCTCTTCTTCTCCTAATGTAATTCCGTTACTTGGATCGTTTTCTACAATAAAACCTGTAATGTTTTTATCATCTTCGATACGAGCGAATACAATAAATAAGTTACAGAACCCTGCATTAGAGATCCACATCTTTTGTCCAGTGATAGTGTAGTGGCTTCCATCGGCAGATAGTACTGCTTTTGTTTTCCCTGAGTTAGCATCTGATCCTGCGTCTGGTTCTGTCAAACAGTAAGCGCCAAACCATTCACCTGAAGCTAATTTAGGAACGTATTTTTTCTTTTGTTCTTCGTTTCCGTATAAAGTAATTGGCATTGTACCAATTCCTGTATGAGCACCAAAGGCAGTAGAGAAAGATCCAGTAGCTCCAGAGATGTAGTCACATACTAGCATTGTAGAGATGAATCCCATTTCCAATCCTCCATAAGCTTCAGGAACTGCTACACCTAATAATCCAAGTTCTCCTGCTTTACGCATAGAAGCTTCTGTAAAAGCGTAGTCTTTTTTCTCAAAGCGCTCTTTGTTTGGCCATATTTCTTTGTCGATGAATTCTTTTACAGAATCACGCATCATGATTTGCTCTTCAGTGAAATCTTCTGGAGTGAATACGTTTTCGCATTTCGTTTCTTTTACTAAGAATTGTCCTCCTCTTGTGATATCTTTACTCATATTAAGTTCTTTTTTATTTGGTTAATAGGTTTTTTATAATAATTCATAGATTCCAGCAGCCCCTTGTCCAGTACCCACACACATGGTTACCATACCGTATTTAGATCCTCTGCGTTTCATCTCGTCAAATAGTTGCACAGATAGTTTGGCACCTGTACAGCCCAATGGGTGTCCAAGAGCAATTGCTCCTCCATTTACGTTTACAATATCTGGGTTGATACCTAGTTCTCTAATTACTGCTAAAGACTGAGAGGCAAAAGCTTCGTTTAATTCGAATAAGTCGATGTCTTTTAATTGTAGTCCTGCTTGTTTTAACGCTTTTGGAATAGCTTTTACTGGTCCAATCCCCATGATGCGTGGTTCGACTCCTGCTGCCGCATAGTTAACCATACGTGCAATAGGTTCGATGTTTAACTCTTTGACCATTTCTTCAGACATGACCATTACGAAAGCTGCTCCGTCACTCATTTGAGATGAGTTACCAGCTGTAACAGATCCATCAGCAGCGAATACAGGTCTTAGTTTGTTAAGCACTTCTACAGAAGTACCTGCTCGAGGGCCTTCATCTTTGGTAACTGTATATGATTTATTATCCTTTTTACCTTTTTCATTAATAAATACTTCATTAATGGTAATTGGAACAATTTGATTGTCAAATTTGCCTTCTGCTTGTGCTTTTAAGGCTTTCATATGTGAGTTATAGGCAAACTCATCTTGGTCCTGACGAGACACGTTGAATTGGTTAGCTACAGCTTCTGCTGTTAGTCCCATTCCCCAGTAGTAGTCTTCATGCCCTGCTTTAGCTACTCCGTAGTCAGGTGTAGGTTTATATCCTCCCATAGGGATATAGCTCATGCTTTCTGCTCCACCAGCGATGATACAGTCTGCCATTCCTGCTTGGATTTTTGCTACAGCCATCCCGATAGTTTCTATACCAGAGGCACAGTATCTATTAACGGTCACTCCAGGTACATCGTCTACTTTTAATCCCATTAATGAGATTAGGCGTCCCATGTTTAGTCCTTGTTCTGCTTCGGGCATTGCATTACCTACCATTACATCGTCGATACGAGCTTTGTCAAACTCAGGTAGTTTACTCATTAAGTATTCGATAGTTTCAGCGGCAAGCTCATCAGGTCTTTTGAATCTGAAGACTCCTTTAGGAGCTTTTCCCACAGCTGTTCTATATCCTTGTACTATATATGCAGTTTTCATATTCTTCGTCTTTTTTTAATTTGGTTGTAGATTAGTTTCTTAGTGGTTTACCATTTTTCAGCATATACTGAATTCTCTCCAGTGTTTTGCGTTCTCCACATAGTGATAAGAAAGCCTCTCTCTCTAGATCTAGCAAGTATTGTTCGCTCACTAGGGTAGGCTCTGATAAATCTCCACCAGCCATTACATAAGCTAGTTTGTTGGCGATTTTGCGATCGTGTTCTGAGATATACTTACCAGCCATCATACTATCAGTTCCTACTAAGAACATCCCTAGAGCCTGACGACCTAGTACTTTGATGTCTTTGCGTTTGGCAGGTTGTGTATAGCCTGCTTGAGCCATTACTAAAGCTTCGCGTTTAGCTTGAGCTAGTTGTAAGTCTTTATTTACAACAACTAGATCTTTTCCTTTTTGTAAAATATTAAGGTCAAAAGCTTCTTGTGCAGATGTAGCAACTTTAGCCATACCGATAGTTAAGAAATGCTCTTGTAGGGTATTTAACTCCACATCGTTTTTGCGATATAAGTCTGCCGCTCTTACAGTCATCTCTTTTGAACCACCACCACCAGGGATAAGTCCTACTCCAAATTCTACTAGACCAATATATGTCTCTGCAGCAGCAACTACTTTATCTGCGTGTAAACTGATTTCACAACCACCTCCGAAAGTCATACCATGTGGAGCGGCAACTACTGGAATACCAGAGTAACGCATTTTCATCGTAGTGTCTTGGAATGTTTTAATAGCAATGTTTAATTCGTCCCAATCTTGTTCTGCAGCCATCATGAAGATCATCATTAAGTTGGCTCCTACAGAGAAGTTACTTCCTTGGTTACCGATTACTAATCCTTGGAAGTCTTTTTCAGCAATGTCTACTGCTTTGTTTAATCCTGCTAGTACACCACCACCAATTGAGTTCATTTTAGAGTGGAACTCTAAGTTTACGATACCGTCGCCTAGGTCGATTAACGATGCTTCGCTATTACCCCAGACTTTATTGGTTGCTCTGATATTGTCTAGGATGATGAAGGCATCTTGACCAGGTATAGGTTCAAATGTTTTAGTGTTTTGGTTATAGAATAGCTTTTTGCCGTTTTCTACTTTATAGAAACTCTTCGCTCCAGATGCAGCTAATTCTTTAACCCAGTCAGCTACTGTATAGCCTTCTTTTTCGATTAAAGCGATACCTTTTTCAAGCCCTACTAAGTCCCAAGTTTGGAATGGGCCGTATTTCCATGCATATCCTGTACGCATAGCGTCGTCGATAGGGAATAGGGTATCTGTAATTTCTGGAACACGTTGAGAAACGTATGCGAATAAACAAGCAAAGTGCTTTCTGATTAATTCACCTGCTTTTGTTTGGTCTGCTAGTAATAAAGCTAGTTTAGCTTTGGTACCACCAGCTTGCTTTGCAGTTTCAAGAACTGCTATCTTAGCGCGATTTAATGGACGGTATTCTAATTTCTCTAAGTCTAATGCATAGCGATTAGTCTTACCTTCTTTATCTACTTCTTTGTAATAGAATCCTTTTCTTGATTTATCACCTAAGAATTTGTTTTCTAATAAGAAGTTTAATGGTTTACTGTCTTTGATCTGTTGAATCATGGTATCATTAGGACAGTTTTGTTTTAAGCCATTTGTTACATTAATAGCAGTGTCTAGTCCTACTAGATCTCCTAACTTAAAGGTACCTGTTTTTGGACGGCCTAAGATAGATCCTGTAAGCGTATCAGCTTCTTCTACAGTTAATCCGATTTCTTGTGCCAACTGCATTACCATTGCCATCGAGTAAACTCCTACACGGTTACCGATAAACCCTGGTGTGTCTTTACATAGTACAGGTGTTTTTCCTAGGTATAGGCTACTGTACTTTTGGAAGAATTCGATTACCTCTGGAGCTGTTTGTGGTCCTGGGATAATCTCAAATAATTGTAAGTATCTTGGAGGGTTGAAGAAGTGTGTACCGCAGAAGTGCTTTTGGAAATCTTCTGAACGTTCTTCTACCATTAACTTCATTGGAATACCAGAGGTATTTGATGTGATCAATGTTCCTGGTTTTCTGTATTTTTCTATTTGTTCGAATACTGATTTCTTGATATCTAGTCTTTCTATGACAACTTCGATTACCCAATCACAGTCTTTTATCTTTACTAAATCATCTTCTATATTCCCTGTTGTAATGCGTGAGGCAAAAGCTTGTGAATAGATAGGAGCTGGTTTAGACTTTAATGCATTTGTTAAGTGTGTATTCGCTATTTTATTGCGAACTACTTTACTCTCAAGTGTTAAACCCTTCTTTTCTTCTTCAGGAGTCAATTCTCTAGGAACAATATCGAGAAGTAGTACTTCTAATCCAATATTAGCAAAGTGGCATGCAATAGCTGACCCCATAACTCCAGATCCTACTACTGCCACTTTTTTAATTAATCTTTTCATATTTAGTTATTATTTGGTTTATACTTAATTCTAACAAATTACTCTTCGTCAAATATCTTCTTATTAGTAACTAGTGCATTCACTGTTTCTGTTACTTCGAAGAAGTGCTTGAGCTTTTCTTCTGAAAGGTTAGCAGCAACGCGTTCGTTGAATCGCTTTACCTTTTGTTTTGACAACTCTCTTTTTTCTAATCCTAGGGGAGTTAGTTTAACTATAACCCCTCGTCCGTCATTTGGATTTTTCTCTCTAGTGATTAGGTCTAACTCTTCCATTTTCTTTAATGTGCGTGTTAGACTTGTTGCCTCCATTCCCATATTAGGTCCTAATAGGGTAGAAGGGATCCCTTCTTTATCAATACTCAACAGAGCAAAGGCTAGTGACATTGTCGCGTCATATTTAGAAGCCTCTTCATTGTACATTCTTGATACAGCTTGCCATGTTGCTCTTAATACATAGTCAATTGTTTTATTTTTCATACAAGCTTAGTGTTTTTCAAATATAAAAAAAAATAGTATGCACGCATACTATTCTTTCTTTTTTTCAATTTATATTTTCTTTTTAACATTTTACCCTCGGTATATCTTCTCGTAAAGGTCTTGGTATTTTGCTAAAATGATCTTTCTTTTAAGTTTTAAAGTAGGGGTAAGGTGCTCTTCATCAATACTCCAAACCTCTGGTGTTAGTTCGAACTTCTTAACTTGTTCCCATTTACCAAACTTTTTATTGATCTCTTCTACTTCTTGTGCGATGCGTTCGATTACTTTAGGGTGTTTGACTAATTCAGCATTTGTATTACCTACCTCTAGGTGTTTTCTCTTAGCCCATTCATGTAAGAACTCAAAGTTTGGTTGTATAAAGGCCGCTGGCATTTTCTCTCCTTCTCCGATGACCATGATTTGCTCAATAAAGCGCGATTGCTTCATCATGTTTTCGATCATCTGCGGTGCCACGTATTTACCTCCTGAGGTCTTAAACATTTCTTTTTTACGGTCGGTAATGTGTAGGAATCCGTCTTCGTCTATTCTACCGATATCTTCTGTATGGAAATAACCGTCTTTAATAACCGATGCTGTCTTTTCAGGGTCTTTGAAGTAACCTAGCATCACATTTGGTCCTTTACAAAGGATCTCTCCGTCTTCAGCGATTTTTACTTCTACATTACTGATCGGCTTACCTACAGTACCTGCACGCATACCTCGGTTGCGATAATCGTTTACGGAGATTACCGGTGAGGTTTCGGTTAATCCATATCCTTCCATTACAGCCATTCCTGCAGCATTAAAGATACGGGCAAGGCGTGGCTGTAGTGCAGCACTTCCCGATACAATTACTTTCATATTTCCTCCTAAGGCTTCTACCCATTTTTTGAAGACTAACTTGCGCGCTAGCCCCAATTGCATATTGTAGAAAAATCCTCTGTCGTATGGCTCATAATTAAACCCTACTTCTAAAGCCCAAAAGAAAATGCGCTTTTTCAGTCCTGTTAGTTCTGATCCTGTTGTAAATATCTTGTCATACACTTTCTCTAATAGACGTGGAACAACAGTCATTACATTCGGCTTTACTTCTTTTAGGTTGTCTCCCATTTTGTCAATAGACTCTGCGTAGTAGATTGCTACTGCATTGTATTGGTATAGGTAAATCAACATACGTTCGAATACGTGACAGATAGGTAGGAAGCTCAAGGCTTTATATCTTTCATCTCTTGTGAAAGGAATTCTGTCTTTACTACCCAAGGCATTGGATAATATATTGTTATGTGATAGCATGACTCCTTTTGGTCTTCCAGTTGTCCCTGAGGTATAGATTAGGGTAGCCAAATGGTCTGGTGTGATACTATCTTTTATTCTTTCTACTTCTTCTTGGTTACTGTCGTCTTCTCCAAGAGCTAGTAAGCCTTTGAAGTTCTTACAGCCTTCTATTTCGTCAAAGGAGCAAATGTCAATCAACAGGGGTAGCTGATCTTTTACTGACATTAGCTTATTGTAAACTTCAAGGTCGGAGACCACACAATACTTTGCCTCTGAGTGGCTCATGATGTATTGGTAATCTTCAGCAGATATGGTAGGGTAGATCGGCACGTTCTGCGCTCCAATCTGAAGCAAACCGATATCTAATATATTCCAATTGGTTTGATTGCGACTAGAAATCACCGCAATCTTGTCATTTTCTTTTATACCTAATCTCAGTAAGGCTCTTGATATAGCATTCGCCTTGTTGACGTATTCTTCTGAAGAAGTTTTCTCCCATACGCCATTTACTTTTGTTACAAGAGCATCTTCCAAAGGAAAGTTATCTCTTTGTAAATAAGGTATATCGAATAATCTGGTAGGATCAATCATATTTTTAATAATTAGCTTATGCAAAGTATAAAAAAAAATCAATAAAAACTATATAGTACTAAAAAAGATATTAATGTAAAGTTTTAATTAAATTTGTTCTCGATAATAAATATTACATAATTATGATCTCAAATCGTTTTCGATTAAACGAAGTGCTGGTTCTTTTGTATAGATTGTTTCTAGCATTCTTTTTTTATTTTATAGTACGCACACTTTTTTATATTTATAATGGGGATTTGCTTAATGTAGATTCTTTTTGGCAGTATCTTACCTTAGCTTATCACGGTATGACTTTTGATAGGATAGCTATTTTCTACCTGAGCAGTTTGTTTATTTTGCTCTCTATTTTACCGATTTATAAAACGACAACTAAAGGATACCAAAAACTGTTGTTTTGGACTTATATTATTCCCAACTTAATTGGTTTTTCTATCAATTTCATTGACTTGATTTACTATCGATTTATCTATGCACGTACTACGATTGCGGTATTTGATAGTTTAGAACACGAATCAAACAAAGGAACTCTGTTTTTTAACTTTCTAATAAACTACTGGCATGTATTCCTATTGTGTATTTTGTGTTGTATTGCTTGGGTATATTTATACAAGAGGGTTAAGTTTACTCGTCCGATACGCATCGAAGCCAAAAAACCGTATTGGCTAACATCAATAGCTATATTTGTGGTAGTGGTTGTAGGGTTTGTCGCTGGTGTACGTGGAGACTTGAAGAAGACTACACGTCCGTTAAACATGATTGATGCCAATCGCTATGTGACCAAACCCGAACATGCTGATATCGTACTAAATACTCCGTTTTCTGTCTTGCGTACCATCGGTAAGACGAGCTTTAAGCAATTGACTGTACTAGATGAAGCGACTAAAGATAAATATGTCAGTCCAGTCAAACAATATACTGTTAATACTCCATCTACACCCAATATTGTATTATTCATTACGGAGAGTTACGGGCGTGAATATATTGGTGCTTTAAATGAGGATATGAATATTGAGGGGTACCAGAGTTATACCCCGTTTATTGACTCATTGGCGAAGCACAGTCGCATTTATCCCAATGCTTTTGCCAATGGCTATAAGTCTATTCACGGTATGTCGTCTGTTGTGGCTGGTATTCCATCTTTTAAAGATGCTTTTACTTCTTCGCCTTACCCTAAACAAAAGATAGAGTCTTTAGTTTCTACGTTAAAATCCAAAGGGTATGATACTTCTTTCTTTCACGGAGCACCCAACGGTTCGATGGGGTTTCTAGGTTTTGGTAATATCTTGGGGTATGACCATTACTACGGAAAGACTGAGTACAATAATGATGCTGATTTTGATGGTACTTGGGGGATATGGGACGAGCCTTTCTTTCAGTATATGAAAGAAGTGCTAAGCACCAAAGAAGGTCCTTTCTTCGCTACCTTATTCTCGGTGTCTTCTCATGAGCCATTTAATATTCCTGCCAAATATGAAGGTAAGTTTCCTGTAGGTACCGTGCCTATACACAAGACGGTTGGTTATACGGATTATGCTTTCAAGCGCTTCTTTGAGGAGAGTCGCAAAGAACCGTGGTTTGACAATACGATTTTTATCATCACTGCTGATCATACGAATCAGGTGGCTTATGATGAATACGTAAAGTTGGTTAATCGTACAGCTGTACCTATTATTATTTATACAGCAGACGAACGTCTAAAGGGTGTAGATAAGCGTTTGGCTCAGCAGATCGATATTTACCCGACAGTATTAGACTTGATTGGTTATGACAAGCCTTTCAGGAGTTGGGGAAGAAGCCTAATCAATGACACTATTACCAAGCCTTTTGTCGTTAACTACGTTGGTAGTGAATATACTTATCAAGAGGGCAATTATATCTGTCGATTTAACGGTAAAGAGATCACAGGGTATTTTGATATCAATGATAAGGGATTGACGAATAACCTAATCAATGAGAAGAATGCTGAAATGCAGGAGATTGGACTCAAATGTATGGCTATCGTACAAGATTATTTTGATCGTGTAGTAGAGAAGAAGCTGGAGTAATATTACTATTGTATAGGTGTATTTTTATACGCTTAATCATAAAGGGCTGTTTCTGCAGAAATGGCTCTTTTTTTAAGATATATACTGACCAATCGGTTTTGTAATCTATGCATTTAGAACATCATAGAATGAAAAGGAATAAATACAACTTTATGTTTCGTGTTTTTTAATATTTTAACTTTAGAGAATTGATGTACTTTTATCCATAAAAAAAGCGATGAGATTACTTATATTACTGAGTTGTGTGATTCCTTTGTTTTCGATAGCTCAACCCAGAGCTATACTAGACAAAACTACCTATTCATTTTGGTTAAATGAACCGAAAATAGTCGAAGGAGTTAATCCCTTGATTATCTTTTTGCATGGCAAGAGCCTTTCGGGTACGAATATCGATAGAGTAAAAAGATATGGCCCTTTAAAAGGGGTGGAGAAAGGTTTAGATATACCTGCTTATCTAGTGGCGCCTCAGTTGCCATCAGGTCCGTGGAATGCCGATAAGATAGATGAAATTGTCAGTTATATGATCGATAATTACAATATTGATGAGCGCCGTATCTATGTGACAGGAATGAGTCTAGGCGGATATGGGACGATGAAATATGTCGGTAAATATCCCTCTCGCGTCGCGGCAGCTATTGCATTATGTGGTGGTGGAGAATCAGCTGATGCATGTGCATCAACCACCGTACCTATTAAACTCATTCATGGAGACAAAGACTTTATCGTTCCGTTAAGTGAATCCAAGAAGATCATGAGAGCAATCCAGGCTTGTGATATAGGCGCGCCTATAGAGTTAGAAGTAGTGAAAGGTGGTACGCACGGCAGTGTGGAGGATTTATATCGTCACATCGAACTATACCATTGGCTGTTAGCACATCAAAAAGAGTAGCTGTTGATTTTGAATTACAAAAACTTAAGCTATATATAATACACTTATAGAAGAAAAGGTAAGCATATAAACGCAATAACAATAAAAGCCCATCACTCGATGGGCTTTTATTGTAGTATTTTATTCTAATTATTTCAGGGTGTTTTTGTAGATTTTACCACCTTTCATGATTATTAAGAATTTCTTTTCAGGCTTAGCGATTAACGACAAGTCTTTTAGAGGGTTACCATCTACCAAAATAAGGTCAGCATAGGCTTGTTCTTCAATAACGCCTAATTTGCCAGGATATGGACTTCTTAGTCCCGATAGTTGAAGAAGTTCCGCATTATCTTTTGTGACCATTTTAAGGATTTCAGCATTAGTAAACCACTTCTGTAGGCGTAGGATATAGCTGTTTTGATCATCGTTTAATTCAGGTTCGAATAAAAAGTCAGTACCCCAAGCTAGTTTTACCCCAAGCTCTTTGGCTAATGGCCATACTTTGGCTTGACCTTCCAATACAGGCTTACGCTTTTCTTTGCGTTGAGCATCCATATTATCGTTATTGTCCATTAAGTTTTGTAAGCTCAGCCAAATACCTTTGTCAGCCATGATTTGCAAGGTTTCTTCATCGAGCATTTGTCCGTGTTCAATCGACTTGACACCCGCCTCGATAGAACGTTGTACCGCTCTAGGAGTATAGGCGTGCACCATTACATAAGTACCCCAGTCTTCTGCTGCATCAACAGCTGCTTTGATTTCGTCAAAGGTGTATTGTGTCACATCAATCGGATCATAAGCAGAAGAAGTACCACCACCTGCCATTACTTTAATCTGACTAGCGCCAAAGCGAAGGTTTTCACGTGTAGCTGTTAATACCTCATCACGACCATCGGCAATAAAGGTAGCACCTAATTCTTCAGCACGAGATGGTTTGCCGAAGAAACGGCGAGAGCGTTCCTCAGGGGTTCTAAAGTCTCCGTGACCCGCTGTTTGACTGATTGTCGCTCCAGAAGGCCAAATACGTGGACCTACTACTTTGTCTGCGTCAATAGCTGCCTTTAAAGGGAAGATAGGTCCTCCAGCATCACGTACACTTGTAAAGCCTCGCATCAACATCTTTTGAGATCCAGCAGCTACGTTTTTCATTAAGCTTTCAGGTGTAGCTGTGGTAGACATCATCTCTTGCATCGTTAATGCACCAAACACCATGTGTACGTGTGCATCAATTAATCCTGGTATAAGGGTTTTACCTTTACCGTTGATTTTTTCTACTTCATTATTGTTAAGGGCAATTTTTGATGCGCTAATCTTTTCAATTTTCTGCCCAGTCACTAGGACATTCATTGGTTCTGTAAGTGCTGCGGTATTGTGGTCTAATAGTCTAACATTTTCAATAAGAACTTGTTTGGTTTGTGCCATGACCATTGTGGTACTTACAAGAAATAGGGCTAGTGCTGATTTTAGTTTCATGTATAATAGAAGTTTATTTATATGTAATAATAAAGGTTCTAATATATTATAAAATGCGCTTTTTGCCTAATAAATTATAGTATTTATCAAGAGAATTATCCAAGTATTATTAATTTATACTAATTAATCATTGTAAATGTGATTTCTATAATGTTGAAAAGAATAGTAATATAATAAAACCGATTTGTTGTGAAATTGATTTTAAAAAACTTCTTTGTACTTATAAGGGGTATTTAATATAGCTAGAAAAACTTAACATTATCATAAAATTGTCATCTAGCTAGATTGTTATCTTTGGGTAAAACAATATTTGTAGTTAGCAAACGATAAAATGACAGGTAAAGAGAAAAATTTTGATAACTTGTATCAAAAGCATTGGTCTGAGCTTTATGCATTTGCCTATAATATTATTAGGGATAGAGCTATTGCTGAGGATATAATACAGGAAATTTTTATCGATTATTGGGATCGAATGGATTTGGTTAGTATTGAACTGCCTCGAGCTTATTTGTTTCAAGCGGTACGAAACCAATGCGCGAAAGCTTTAAAGAAACGAACCTTTAATGAGGTTCAGATAGAAAATATTGCCGCTCTTATTCCCGAATTAGACGAGGTTGAATTTGATGAAATTAAAAATCGTTTATTATCAGAGATAGAGCAAACAGCTAGCAGTGTTTTACTTGCCAAGTGTTTGACTGTATTTAAGTTACGTTTTTATGAGCAATTGTCTTATCAAGAAATAGCTCTTGAATTAAATATTTCACAAAGTACTGTAGAAAATCAAATTAATAAGGCCTTAAAGCTATTACGTGGAAACACACGATACATTACAAATACCCACTTTTCTTTTTTACTTTCATTGGTTTAATATTAACTAATCGTTAAGTCTTTATACTTTAATAGGGGTTTTTACTTTTTAATATACATCATAGTATATAGTAAAGATAAAAGACAAAGATGGTTAAATATTTTAAAAAAATATTATCAAGATATGCGGATCAAACAGCAGACCCTCAACAATACAAACTTGTTGAGTTATATTTTGATAAATTACAGGAATCAGGAGTCCAATCTCACCAAGTTAAAAAAAATATAGGTGATCAGATAAAGAAAAAAATTGATAAGAAGATTTTTCCTAGATCAAAGTCTCAAAAACTATATTACTATAAAATAGCTGCAGCTGTTGTTGTGTTTTTATCGATTTCCTTAGCGATTTTTACCACTTACAATAAGCAACAATGGATTGAACAGTATGCCCAAAGAGGCCAACAGTTAACGTTTTATTTAAGTGATTCTACTTTGGTTCATTTAAACGCAAATAGTAAATTATTATATCCAAAAGAGTTTGACTCCGATTATAGGGAAGTAAAACTAACAGGTGAAGCTTTTTTTGAGGTTAAGCACACTTTGAATGATTCTCCTTTTTTAGTGAATAGTCCTAAATTAAAAACACGCGTTCTAGGAACTAAATTTAACGTTAATGATAGTACTGATGAAACTGTGCAAGTCAGTGTGTATCAAGGTAAGGTAAGAGTTGAAGATAAAATTAGCGGTGAACATGTTACTTTAAAGAAAGATCAAAGAGTTTTATATAGCTCAAAAGGATATCCTTTTGAAAAAAACGACATCGATTCAGGTCAATTTAATCAATGGTTTAAAGGTGAGGTAAAATTTGATAAAATGACAATAGAGGAAGTATTAACGGTATTAAATAGAAGATTTGATATTAATTTAAAATTAGCCTCTAAGCAAATTCCTAAAACAACAATCAGTGGTGATTTTACTTATGATAAAGTAGAGGATATTCTAGAGAGTCTTCAGTTTATCTATGGAATAACATATAAACAGGAACCCGATGGAGTAATTCATGTTTATTTAAATAACTAATGTGTAACCAATCTAATATATATGAGAAAAAAATAAATAAAAAACCTGTACAGAGTTGGAGCAATGAACAGGTTTATGAATAATTAATCATTTTATGCAGAATAATTAACTAGAAAAACAAAGATAACAATTATGTATCTAAAATTACTACAAAGGAAGAATAAATTATATGCTTCCTTAGCCACTGCTTTGCTATTTTTGAACCTTTTAAGCTTTAATGAGCTTTATGGACAACAAAAGGCAATAGCACCTATTGTATTACAACTTGAAAAGGCATCAATTGTAGATGTATTTAATGCAATTAAAAAGCAGTCTTCCTATACAATAATCTATAGTGACCAGGTTACAGCTTTAGAAAAAAGAGTTAATTTGAATATTAATTCAAGTGAAATAAACACTATTTTAAACCTTTTAGTTGAACACTATGGAATTACTTACCAGGTATCTGGAACTACTATTTCAGTAAAACTACCTTCAAAGAGTCAGCAGAGAATTAAAGGAGTTGTTAAAGATCAGTATGGTATAGCTGTTCCTGGAGCAACTGTTATTTTAAAGGGAACAAATCAAGGAGTTAGTACAGATCTTGATGGGAGTTTTTCTATAGCAGCACAAATCGGAAAAGATAAACTTCAGGTTTCTTTTATTGGTTACAAAACCGTTGAAGCCTTGGTATCAAAGACAATGCAAATTACTATGGTGATTGACCAAACAAGCCTAGAGGAGGTGGTAGTGGTTGGTTATGGAAAACAAAAAAAAGCTAATGTCACAGGTGCTGTTGACCAAGTAGGTGCGGAGACTTTTAGAGATCGACCTGTAACAAATCTAGCCAAAGCTCTTCAAGGAGAAATAGGAAACCTTAATTTAGTGATTGGTGATGGGAAACCTACTAGATCAGCAACTTATAATGTTAGAGGTACTACCTCAATTGGGGGTGGAGGAAGTGCTCTTGTATTAATAGATGGTGTACCGGGAGATCCTTCTTTATTGAACCCCAATGATATTGAAAGTGTTTCTGTATTAAAAGACGCTGCCTCAGCAGCTATTTATGGTGCAAGAGGAAGTTTTGGGGTGATTCTTATCACTACAAAAGAATCTAAGAATGAGAAGTCTAAAATCAATTTCTCAACCAATTTCTCAATACTTGATCACACTGTAAAACCAGATTTAGTAACTAATGGTTATCAGTGGGCAGAACAGTTTGATCAGTCTTATTATTCGTGGAATGATTATAAGATGCATCCTTCTAAGGCAAATAGTGTATTCCCTTTTTCCATGGAATATTTGCAAGAGTTAAAACAACACGACCAAGATCCGAGTTTAAGTAAGGTTCAAATAGATCCATCCACAGGAAAATATGTTTATTACGGCAATACAGATTGGATGAAAGAATTATATGCAGATATGATTACGGCTCAAGAGTATAATTTAAATGCTAGTGGGTCAGGGGAAAAAGCAAGTTATTATTTATCAGGAAGAATCAATTCACAAGACGGGGTCTTTAGGTACAATCCCGATAAGTTTAAAATGTATAACCTAAGAGGTAAAGGGGCTTTAAGATTAACCAATTGGTTAAAACTAGAAAACAATTTCGAATATGCAGAGATGGATTATTTCTTTCCTATTTTAAATCATCCATCAGATACACCTGTATGGCGTAGAATTTCAGATGAGGCATTTCCTGTAGCTATGTTGTATAATCCAGATGGGACATTAACACATAATGCAGCAATTGTATTTGGAAGTTTTATTACAGGAGGAAATTATTCAGATACCAATAGACAACAACTTAGAAACACAACAAGTTTTAAGGCCGATATTATAAAAGAAGAACTTTCTTTTTATGGCGATTTTACTTTTAGGAATCTAAATGAAGTTGAAAACAAACAATACACACCAGTACCTTATAGTGTAAGGCCAGGAGAGTTATCCCAACGGGGAGAAAACAAACTTCAAGAATACCAGAAAAAGACAACCTATAAAGGAATGAATCTTTATACTGAGTATAAAAAACAGTTTAATGGTCATAATATAAAAGGATTGATAGGGTATAACTATGAAAAGTTACGCCTAGATAGAAGAAGTTTTGAAAGAAATGATTTGACCAATTCTCTTTTGCCAGATTTCGGATTAGCCACAGGAGAGAATATCGTTTTAAAGGCCGGTGGATATCAGTGGGCTACTTTGGGAGCATTCTTCCGCTTTAACTATAATTATAGGGAGAAATATTTTGTAGAAGTTAATGGTCGCTATGATGGGTCTTCAAAGTTTCCTGAGAATCAGCAATGGGGGTTCTTTCCTTCAGCTTCAGTAGGCTATAGAGTTTCTCAAGAGAATTTTTGGCAGAATAGTCGTTTAGCTGATATTATTCCTGAGTTAAAATTCAGAGCATCCTATGGTTCATTAGGAAATGGAAATATTGCTCCTTATCAATATTTAGAAACAATGTCTGTGAATCAATTAAATGTGTTGTTAAATGGTAAAAATCCATTATATACAAACAAGCCAAATGTAATTCCAAATGGACTTACTTGGGAAAAGGCTACTACATTTAATATTGGTTTGGATACCCAATGGTTTAATCGTAGGTTGGTAACTTCTTTTGATTGGTATAAACGTTCTACAACTGATATGTATACCCAAGGCACACCGCTTCCCGAAGTATTCGGAGCTACAGAGCCTAAGGGAAATTATGCCGATTTACAAACAAAAGGCTGGGAATTATCTATAGCGTGGAGAGATCAAATAAATTTCTCTAAACCATTGAAATATAAATTCAAGTTCATCTTATCTGATAATAAATCTACAATAACCAAATTTAACAATCCAACCAAATCCTTAGATACTTTTTATCAAGGTATGCAAGTGGGTGAGATTTGGGGGTTTGAGAATGCTGGCTATTTTATTGATCAAGCTGATATAGATAATCATGCCGATCAGAGTTATATCCGTGTTTCGGCAGCAAATATTAAGATGCCGGGAGATATAAAATTTGCCGATTTAAATGGTGATGGGGTCATTGATATTGGTGATAATACACTTAACAATCCTGGAGATAGAAGAGTAATTGGTAATTCTACACCTCGTTTTAATTTTGGTTTTAAAGCAGACTTTGAGTGGAACAATTTCTTTTTTAATGCCTTTTTTCAAGGTGTAGGAAAAAGAGACTTCTGGCCAGGGGCGGATAATTCTCTTTTTTGGGGCGCTTATAATAGACCATATAGTTGGCATCCTTCTAAGATGTCTAATATGATGTGGTCAGAGCAAAACCCAGATGCTTATTTTCCTCGAATGAGAGGTTATGTTGCCCTAAATAGTAGAGGGGAGTTAAACGTTCAACAGAGTAAATATATTCAAAACGCAGCATACATCCGTTTAAAAAATTTAACCATCGGTTATGATTTTCCTAAGCATTTATTGGAAAAGAATAAGATACAAAGTTTAAGAATCTTTTTTACAGGGCAAAACCTATGGACTTATTCTCCAATGTTTAGAGTGTTAAAAACAATGGATCCAGAGGTCATTGATGGTTCTGATCCAGAGTTGGCTGGTAATAGAGGCAATGGGATGAGATATCCAATGTTAAAAACATTCTCCTTAGGATTAGATATTACTTTTTAAAAAATTAAATTATGAAAAAAAATATTTTACTAACGGCTTTAGTAGGAATCTTAGTTTTGAGCTCTTGTTCAAATGATTTAGATCAGCTTCCTTTTGATAAGCTCTCACCAGAGGTGGCTTTTTCTTCAGAAAAAGACTTAGAGTTATATAGTAATTCATTTTATAAAATATTACCATCAGGTAAAGATATCGTTCGATCGGATAATATGACAGATTATGTAATTGGACGAACCATTAATAACTATTTAACAGGAACATATACGGCTTATGATAGTGGTGGATGGAGTTGGAGTGATTTAAGAAACATCAACTATTTTTTAGAACACTATCAAAATGCTGCTATTTCCCAGGAGAGAAAAGATCATTATCAGGGATTAGCACGTTTTTTTAGAGCCTGGTTTTACTTTGAAAAAGTTAAGCGATTTGGAGATGTTCCTTGGTATGAAAAGACCCTTGCTGTGGATGCCCCAGAATTATACAAACCCAGGGATCCAAGACAGGAGGTAATGGACAAAGTTTTACAGGATTTAGATTATGCCATTGCTAATATTCAAGGTAATAAAGATAATAGTTCTTCTAGAATAACTAAACAAGTAGCACTTGCATTTAAATCAAGAGTATGTTTGTTTGAAGGTACTTTTAGAAAATACCACACAGATCTTGGATTATCTGATACTGCAGATAAATGGCTTGAACAAGCAGTGATTAGTTCTGATGAATTAATTAAAGCTAACTTATACAGATTAAACACCTCAGGTGGAGATCAAAGCTATAGAAATTTATTTAATAAAGAACAACCTGAGTCTTCGGAGGTGATTTTAGCGGCTAATGCAAGTGCGGCATATCGCTTGTTTCATGATGCAAATTGGTATTATACAAGTGCAACTTATGGCAATAGATCTAATTTGACAAAATCATTTGTGAATACCTATTTGAATATCGACGGCTCTAGATTTACCGATCAAAACAATTATGGTTTAATTGCTTTTTCTGAGGAAGTAGCCAATAGAGATCAACGCCTAGAACAAACCATTCGAATGGGAGATTATAAAAGAGATGGTCAATTTGCGGCACCAGATTTTACTTACACCTATACTGGTTATCAACCCAAGAAGTTAACTTTAGATTCATCAGCAACAGATGGTGTGGCAGAGAATAATAACTCACTTCCTATTATAAGATATGCGGAGGTCTTATTGAATTACGCAGAGGCTAAGGCTGAGTTAGGTGATTTCACTACTTCGGATTGGGACAAAACAATAAAATTATTAAGACAACGTGCTGGGATAAAAAATACTGGTATGCCAACTGTAGCAGATCCTTATCTGATTCAAAATTTCTATCCTAAACTAACTGATGCTAATTTACTAGAAATACGAAGAGAACGCGCTATAGAACTTGTTTTAGAGGGGTTTCGTTATGATGACTTAAGACGATGGAAATCGGCTGAATTATTAACTAAAACCTATGATGGTATGTATGTCCCTGGATTAAATATACTAATGGATATTAATAATGATGGCCAAGCTGATGTTTGTTTTGTATCCAAAGTACCCTCAGATGCTCAAAAGGGAGTTTATTATTATATAATTGACAATAATCAATATAAACTTTCAAATGGAGATTCTGGAACATTGATTTTAATGGATAACCTAACTCGTGTGTTTCAAGAGCATCAGTATCTATATCCAATACCTTATAAATCAATAGTTTTAAATAGTCAATTAACACAAAATAAAGGCTGGTAAATCAAAATGAAAAATTATTTAAAAATATTTATACAACTAATTACCTTATTAGTTTTTTCAAGTTCATGTAGCTATCAAGATGATTTTATAAATAAAAACCCTGAAAAAGAGAGTGTTAATTTATACTCAGCTACGGTTTTGGTTGTTGATAAAATGCAAGCTCCAATTCAATCGGCTTTAGTTAAGTTATATGATACTAAAGGGAAACAGATAAAATCAGAAGAAACTTCTTTAACAGGAGTTGCATTATTTACAGAATTACAACAAGGTGAGTATGTGTTAAAAGCGCACCACGATAACAAAGAACAACAGGCGAACTTAGAGATTGAAAATCAAGATAAACAGGTTAAAATTACCTTAGATATAGTGCCTGAGAGTTATTTAAAGGTGAATAGTCCCATTATTATAACCGGGATTCAAGCAGCCCCTAGAGGTAGTGATGGTGCAGCAAATGGTACTACATCTACCTATCAAGGTGGTTCTATAGTGGTTCATCACAGTGGAGGTTATGAGTATATTCAGCTTTTAGCTTTACAAGACATTGATTTTAATAATACACCTTATAGTCTAGTGGTTGCAAACAATGGTATTGTTTCTGATAAAGGTTGGGCACAAGGAGGTAAGGCTACCTATAAATTTGATTTAGTAAGTGGAAGTGTAAAAAAAGGAACATTTTTTTATGTTGGAGGAAAATCAAAGGTTTTATCAGGATATGGAAGCTGTGGTAAAAGTACAGATATTAGTCAGGCAAACTGGATTGCAACTAAAGATTATAAATTAGAACAAGGCGATGGCTTTGGAGATCCGACCAGTGGATTATTAGGTAATTTATCTAAAGATGGTCAAAATACAGCTGATGGGATAGCTGTTTTTAAAGGAACCCAGGTTACATCTGAAACAGTACCTATCGATGCGGTGTTTTACGGAACAACAATCCAAGGAGTATTTGACCAAAACAATCAATGGGGGTATAGAATTCCTATTCAAAGTGATCGTTATTCTATTGAAGATAAACAAGGAAATCAACAACCGTTTTTTGGACAAGGAACTAATACCCATTTGTTTTCTCAACCAGATTCAGATGTTGGGAACTTTATAAAACTAGGAGGTGCTACAGATGCTAAAGACTGGTTAGAGCTTAGAAGTTCTTCCATAGTACCATTAAGTTATTGTCCGGGAGAATCTCATTTATCAGATATAGAATCAGCACAAGGGGTAACAAAGTATACCTTAAATGATCAAGTTGATCCGCAACTACCAGAACCCTTAGAAGGTCAGTTAAGTATAATGAGTTTTAATATTCGCCATGATGATGCTTCAGACCCTTATTCTTTGGAACAAAGAAAGGATTATATATTACAACTTATTATAGATCAAAAGGTTGATATAGTTGGGTTACAGGAATTCTCTGACAATTGGTTTGAGTTATGGTTACAAAAGCAAATGGCTGCCAATGGATATGATTACTATATGGATGAGGCTAATTCTTATGGCTCACCTAAGGTGATCTTTTATAAGAAATCAAGATTTGAGCTCAAAGACAGTCAAACCTATCAAATGAATTATGCTGAAAATAGAAGTGGATCCTGGGTTATACTTTTAGATAAGTTCAAAAACAAAGAATATTTTATCACAAATAGCCATTGGACGACTGTTTCTTCTCAAGATAGAATTAGTTCAGCTAAATATGTATTGCAAATTATTAAAGATAATAGTAAAGGACTGCCTGTTTTGTGTATAGGTGATTTCAATGGTCAGCCTAATTCAAATGAAATCAATGTATTAAAGTCACAAAAGCAGCCGGAATTGTTTAATGCTTTAGATGAGAATTTAAAAACCTTCCATAAATGGAGTGGTACGGGTAGCACGACAGTGGATTATATTTTTTATTCCCGCCCCTTTACTTTAATACATTCAAGCGTTGTTAGAAAAAGTTATGATAAGTTATGGCCATCAGATCATTGGCCAGTGGTAGCAACTTTTAATATAGAGAAAAGAGAATTATAGATTTTAGCTTTGCTTACAGGACTGTAATGCTTTAGGAGCAAAAAAGTAGTATAACAAAGCGACTCTAATTAACTTTTAATTTACAAGAGAAAGCTTAAGATTACCAAATCATTAAATCAACTTTTTTCTATAGGGGTATACGCCTATAATAGACACTATATAATAAACGATAAAACCGATTATAAAATGAAAAAAACACTATTTACCGTTGCCTTTTTGTTTACTGCAGCCTTAGCAGTAGGACAAACAAGTGTAAAGGGTTACGTATTTGAAGATGCTAATAAAAATGGAAAGAAGGATAGAAAAGAGAAGGTCTTGCCTGGGGTAAGCGTATCTAATGGAGTAGAAGTGGTGCAGACTGACGAAAATGGAAAATATGTGCTACCGCTAACGGGAGATAACCAAATCTTTGTCATCAAACCAGGACAATATACTACTGCAATGGATAGCTATAACTTACCAGCTACTTATGTAACTCACAAACCTAAAGGCTCTCCAAAAGGGACTCAGTATGAGGGCGTAGCTCCAACGGGTAAGTTGCCAAAGCAGGTCAACTTTGCTCTAATTCCTCAAGAGGAATCAGCAGCGTTTAAGGCTTTTTTGTTTGGTGATCCACAGCCCTATACTACTGAGGAGTTGGATTACTTCAAAAAGGCTGTAGTCGATGAAGTAAAGAACAACAAAGAGGGCATCTCTTTTGGGATTAGTTTAGGGGATCTTGTAGGAGATGATCTTGACTTACACCAGCCGTATAAGGAGATAATGAAGGAAGTAGGGCTTCCTTGGTACAATGTGATGGGTAATCACGATATGAACTATGAAGCAACGGAAGACATCTATTCTGATGAGACTTTTGAGAAGAACTTTGGTCCTGCGAACTACGCGTTTAACTATGCAGAGGCGCACTTTATTGTCTTAGATGATATCTTATATCCTCATCCTATTAAGAAGAAAGGGTATTTAGGAGGTTTCAGACAAGATCAACTAGACTTTGTGAAGAATGACTTAAGCTTTGTGCCGAAGGATAAATTGGTGGTTATATCGCTTCATATTCCTCTATTTATTGGAGGAGAAAATCACTTTGATCAGTCTTCTAGACAAGAGCTATTAGACATCTTAGAAGGCAGAGAGAATGTATTAGTACTTTCTGCTCATACACACTACCAGATGCACCAGTTTTATACCAAAGAGCACGGGTGGTCTGGGGTGAAGCCAATTCACGAGTACAACGTTGGGACGACTTCGGGAGATTGGTATTCTGGAGAGTTTAATGAGCAAGGGGTACCAGCTTCTACCATGCGTGATGGTACACCGAGAGGATATGCTACTTTGGTAGTAAAAGGAAATCAATACGAACTAGACTACAAAGTATCGGGTAGAGAAGAGGCGTATAAAATGGAATTGTATATGCCTAAGGTCATCGGGGATAAGCGTGCTTCAAACTATCGCGTATATGCCAATGTCTTTATGGGAACAGAAAAAGACGTGGTAGAGTATCGAATTGACAAAGGAGAGTGGAAGACGATGAAGAAAGATGAGAACATTGATCCAAGTCACTATGCAACTGTACAGCGCTTTGATTTGACAGATGAATTATTAAAAGGTAGAAAGCCCTCTTGGCCGACTAAGTCAACGCATTTATGGAGTGCTAAGCTTCCTTTCAAAATAGGGAAAGGTGTACACACTGTTGAGGTGAGAGTAACCGATATGTTTGGTAGAGAGCATATACAAAGTAAGCAATATCGAATTGAAAAGAGTAAGTAATTTTTTCATAATACATTTAAGTGTACAAAAAAGCCTGATAGAATTTCTATCAGGCTTTTTTACATTTGGTCTGTAAGACTTATTTTATCGGTTTAGCTAAATAATCAAAGAAGTAATTAGCAATCTTTGTATTTAGATGTACTCTGTCTTTTCCTCTAACGTTGTGCTGGTGCGAAGGGTATAAGAAGTAATCGACTTGTTTATTAGCTCTAATACACGCTTCAATGAAGTCCATAGAGTGTTGTTGTACGACTACTGGATCTTGTGCTCCATGAATAATTAGGAGCTTGTTGTCTAGTTTGTCTGCTTTGTTTAGCAAGCTAGTTTTAGCATATCCTTCTTCATTTTCTTCTGGCATATCCATATAGCGCTCACCATACATGATTTCGTATAGCTTCCAGTCCATTACTGGCCCTCCAGCTACCCCTACTTTAAAGGTTTCAGGATGGTGAATAGAGAGTGTTGTTGTCATAAAGCCTCCAAAGCTCCATCCATACACACCAATTTTGTCTTGATCTACAAAGTTGAGTGATTTTAGGTAATCTACTCCTTTTAATTGATCCGCCATCTCTGCTTGTCCCAGTTGTCTGTGGATAACTTGTTCGAAATCACGTCCTCGATTGAAACTACCTCTACTATCTACAGTAAATACAATATAACCGTTTTGAGCCATATAGTGGAAGAAAAGGTTTGCTCCCCCTAGCCAGTTATTTTTGATAAGCTGTGCATGTGGACCACCATAGACATAAATCATTACAGGGTATTTCTTTGTTGCATCAAAGTTAGTAGGGTATAAGATACGTCCGTTTAGCTTGGTTTTGTTGTCTGCAGCCGTTAGGGTTACTAACTCTAGCTTAGGCATATCGATTACTCCTTGATAGGGATTCTTTGCCTCAAACAATTCAACAGTCTTATTGTTTTCTGTGCTTTCGACAGACACTTTGTTAGGAGTGTCTAAGTTGCTAAATTGATCGACGAATAAGGTTTTTTCTTTGTTCAAGACAAGGTTATGTGTTCCTGATTCAGTAGTTATCTGTTCTGTTTTTCCTTTCTTTAGATTTACTTTGAATAGTTGTCTATCTAGTCCTGTATTGGTAACTCCCATATAGAAAGCATTTTTACCTTCTTTGTCAAATCCTAGGAATCTCTCTACAATAACGTTTTCAAAGCCTAGTTTTTGTTCTAGTTTTCCATCTGTATTGTATAGATACATTTGTCTATAACCTTCTTTTTCAGAAAAGTGTAGAAAGCTATTCTTGTTTGGTGTGAATACCAATCCTTGAGAAGGCTCTACGTAGGTAGTTGCTTTCTCTTCAAACAGCGTTTTTTCGAATGCACCAGTAGCTGCGTTGTATTGGTTTAACTTCAAGTGGTTTTGCTGACGGTTCAATACTCCGACATATACGTAATTCCCTGAAGGATCCCAAGTAACCATGGTTAGAAACTGGTCTTCGATACCAGTGTCTAGTTTGACTTTTTCTTTAGTTAATACATCATAAATCACAAGAGAAACACGTTCATTAGCCATTCCAGCCATGGGATATTTGATGTTCTTGTTTTCTGCTACGCGCTGATTCCATTGGACTAATGGGTAATCAGACACCGTGCTTTCATCTTTTCTATAGTAGAGTAGTTGATCTTGTTTAGGACTCCACCACATTCCTTGGTCGATACCAAACTCATTGCGATGGGTACTACCGCTACCGTTGATTACTGCTATATTCTTATCATTTGTTACGACAATGTCCTCTCCTTTGTTACTGGTGATGACAATATTATTGTCTTTTAGCCAAGCGAGGTAGTTGTCGTTTCTAGAGGTGATTTCTTCACTGGCAAGAGTGTTGTACTTAAAGTGATTAATTACTTTGTCTTCTTTTAAGTCAAAGGTAATTTTGTATTTAAAGTTGTCTTGCTTGTCATAAGTAGAGAATTCAATAGTATGTTCATCTTTCCACGTCAAGTCATAAGGAATACGCTTAAGATCAAAGACAATATTTTTAAACGCTTTATTTAGCTTAGAGGTTAGTTCTTTAGCTGTTAAAGCACTCGTGTTTTTCCACTTTGTATCTTTGCTTTTAATTAATAGGCTATCTCTATTAACTGAAACAAAAGAAAAGGCATTCTCACTTTTCCACTTGGGTTGGCTTAATGCTTTAGGGGCGAAGCTAGTATATTGTCCACTGGTTGCTTCTACCATGGTCAGGTCTCTCTGGGCGAATAATATATTACTAGATAATAGCAATACAAAAAGAGCGCTTTTATTGATCATAATGAATAGTTTAAAAGGCGAATTTAAACTAATTAGACGCTAGATACAACCTTTGGCGGGTATAAAAATGATAATCAAAACCTTAATTAAGTAAGTTTTAAAGGTATAGTCAAAATGAAAAACAGTTGTGTTATTCAGTAAAATGCTGTAATAATTGTTAACTTAGTCTTTCAAAAATAGTAATAAGAAAAATGATAGATATTAAAGATAAAGTGGTGTACATCACTGGAGGAACAAAAGGTATTGGTAAAGGAATCGCACGTGTACTGCTGGCTAATAACTGTAAAGTAGCCATTAGTGGACGAAAGTTGGCTGATGCACAGGCAACCGCAAGTGAGCTGGGGTCTGTTGATCGCATTATTGGTGTAGCCTCAGATGTATGTAACTATGAAGACGAACAGCGTGCAATAGAGGCAGTCGTTCGTACATTTGGACGAGTAGATGTAGTGGTTGCTAATGCAGGGCTTGGTGTATTTGCATCTGTTGAAGAGCTTAGCATAGAGGATTGGAATGCAATGATTCAGACTAATCTGACGGGAGTGTTTCATACCCTTAAAGCGAGTGTCGAGCAGCTAAAGGCGAATAAAGGCTATTATATCAGTATAGCAAGTCTAGCGGGAATTAACTTTTTTGCCAACGGATCAGGATACAATGCCAGTAAATTTGGGGTGGTAGGATTTACACAAGCTGCGATGCTTGACCTGCGTAAGTATGACGTGAAAGTAACGACTATTTTACCAGGATCGGTAACTTCAAACTTCAATAATCACGTGCCTAATGATAGCGATAGTTGGAAGATACAGCCAGATGACCTTGGGGAGTTGATCGTCGATATTCTGCGTATGAACCCTAATGTATTGCCAAGTAAGATTGAAGTAAGACCAACGAAAACAAGTTAATTATTGTAATCAAATTATATTTAGAACATGAGTACAGATTTCGGTAAATTTCTTTTGCGTTTAGGCGTAGGAGGGCTAATGATTTTTCACGGTATTTATAAACTAATTCACGGGCATGATTTCATTATCAATCAGTTGTCAGCCAAAGGGCTACCTACTTGGTTGTGGTTAGGCGTACCTATTGGAGAAGTGATTGCTCCGCTATTTGTTATCCTCGGTATAGCTACTCGATTATCTGCAACTCTGATTGCAATAACGATGGTGATGTCTATCTTTTTGGTGAAGGGAATGGGGATTTTTAATTTGACAAATACAGGAGGATTAGCAGGAGAATTGAATTTATTGTTTTTGTTCAGTGCTTTGGCAATTGCCTTTATTGGTCCAGGTAGAATAAAACTATATAGCGGATCAGGATTATTTAGTTAATCCAATACGTTGAATACAAATAAAAAGAAACAGTTAACCTGAAGAAGGTTAGCTGTTTTTTTATGCGCTAGTTTTGGAGTGGTCGGGATATGGTCGGGATATGGTCGAGACATGGTCGGGATATTTTGCATCAAAAAGTCCCGATCATATCCTTATCAATACTTGATTACTACTTGATTATATAAAACCTAAAACAATAGAATTACTGTTGATTAATCAAAAATAATTAGAGGAATAACGCTTGTTAATCGGAGCAATTGTATGGTGCTCTGCCTTTATTTTTTGCGTAGGATCACTAGGCGCTCTTCTAGTTTTTCGATGGTATAGCTAAACTGCTTAGCGATGTACTGAATCGTTTGAAAGGTATAAATAAACACGTGTGTTTCATCTTTGATATAATACCATTGTTCAAAAGGTGTTTGATCTACAAATAAGTGGGTTTTAATCACGAGTAGTCCTCCAGGTTTTAATAGATTAGTGAGCTTTGTCAGCTCATCTGCTGGATTGTAGAAGTGCTCAAAAACTTCGCAACTGAATATATAGTCATATTGCTTGGTAAGGTAAGAGGTGTCGGGGTAGAAGTAAGGGTCATATAAGTCTACGTGATAACCTTCGTTTTGTAATTGATTAGTTATGACAGGTCCCTTGCCACAACCATAATCTAAACCGAGCATATCAGATGTGCAATGTGCTAAAATAGCATTGGTTACAGGAGCTGTGAATTGCTGATAACCAATATCATTTATATCGTTGTTATGACATTGGTAATGTGCTTTTTCTTTATCTTCAGTGAAGCGATATTGGCTATCCATATTATAAGCACCACAATAATCACAATGATAATAACGGTCTGTATGTAAATCTCGTAAGGCTTGGTTGCAAAGTGTACAAGTCATGTTTAAATTATTTAGCGCGAATGTAGTTCTTTTTTAAAGAAAGTTAGGGCAATAAAAGGAGTAAAAGGCATTGTATCTGTAAAACAGGATAGACTAGAGTAAGATATTTGTATTGTGTATATTTTTTGATTTATATGTTTGAATACTTAATAATTGTAGCCTGTAAAGAGTTATATCTTAGACGGATAACTAAAAAGGTAGATATAATTATGAAAAAACTAAATGTATTAATGTTGATTACATTATTTGGATTGACCATAGGTTCATGTTCAAGTGATGACAATACAAATATAGATGGGCCTACGACAGATCCAGTAAATCCAACGGAGCAGATTGCAGAGGAGAAGTATAAAGAAGCAGCTATAGGGGTGTGGAATTGGACAAAGCAAGTCTATTTGGATAAAGATGAAAAGGTGATCAAAACGGATGATTTTGCATCAACTACAGCTTGTGGATTAGATACTTGGAATATAGAAGAAGAGTATTTACAGATCAAGTTTAATTATAAGAATGAGTATGGCGAGTGTGACGCCAATACAGTCAAAGCTAAGTACAATATAGATGCAAAGAACTTTTTTATGCTGTGGCCTACAGAGGATACTTTTGTTCCGCGTGGGTATTTTATTCAATCTTTTACTAATAAGTCAATTACATTGAGAGAGCATGGAGCGTACACAGCTGAAGATGTGGAGTATTTCAACTATCCAGAGGGAACAGTCTATGTAGAGTTGATATTAGAACAATAAAGAACATACTAAAAAGCAGGAACATACCTCAAAGCATACTTTTAACATATAAATATGCAATGAGGTATGTTTTGCTGTGTAAAGTTGTAAATTAGCTAGATAGAAAATAAGAAAAGATGTATATAAAAGACTTGTTTACACTGTTTATTAAGTTAACTGGGTTTTCTACTGTATTGAGTAGTTTATTGTCTCTATTGAATGTAGGTTTGGTTTATTTGTTTGGCGAGCAAGCTTATTTGAAGGTTATGAATATAGGAGTAGGACAAGATATGTTATTTATACTTATAGGGGTATTGTTGATGTATTATGCAGATAAGTTAGTGAGCGTATTTAATTTGTCGAAGGGTTTTATCGATCAGACTATCGCCTTAGAAGGTATTACCTCAACGGATGTGATTAAGATAGGAGTATTTATTATGGGAGGTTATCTGCTTCTAGATAATTTATCTTTTGTTGTAACTGCTGTGATACAGCGTTTTTCGGCCAGTGCTTCAGAAAGTCATATAAGTATATTTACTAATTATGATTTAGTAAAGGCAGGTTTGAATTTAGTAATAGCGTACATAATGCTAACTAACTTTAGTGCAATCGCCAAGTGGTTTGTACAGAAGGGTACAGAAGAAAAGGAATAGAAACTTATTATAAGTTTCTATTCCTTTTTGACTCTGTTAGTAGCAATTGAGAATATTGCTTATATTATTTTTCAGCTGACGGTAGTATATTACTAATAAGTATTTTTCTATCGTTTTGTGATTTCAGTCAATGTATAAACTGATTAGGACTTATAGATTAGTTTTTTGACAATAAGCTCAAATTTAGAAGATAGGAAGAGTTTCGGATCTTTTAAAATAGCACTAAATGTTGTGTTTTCATTCTGCGCTTTCAATTTTATAGATTTTCGAATCAAGTAACTTTTTCCATTATTATAGATTTTAGCAGCCTCTTTGTTCATTCCTTTTTTTAAGAAGAATGCTTCTCTATCAAGACATGCTTGGTAATAGTTATTGACTTTTTTTTCTGATATACTATTCATGATACTACCTTCTCTATTTTGTCTGTAGTAGTAAAGAGGTAAGTCAATGAATTTTATCTTACTTGCTTTATCAATGAGGTAGTGAATAATAAACTCATCTTCGTGAACTTTGCTTTCACTATACCTCAAATGTTGCCATATTTCTTTTTTGTATAGCTTCCCCCAAGCAACGACTACAAGAGGTTTTTTAAATGTATTGATTTTCTGTAAAAGTTCTATTGAAGAGAATTCAACTGTCTGCGGAGAAATAAGACTTTCATTAGATGGGAAAGTCAGGTCTGCATCTGTTTTGTAAAAATTCGCATTACAGAAAACAACATCAGCATCTGCTAAATGATAAAGCAATACTTCAAAGTACTTTTCGTATAGAAAGTCATCAGAGTCAACAAATGAGATATAATCGCCCGTAGCGCGGTCTAAACCAAAATTACGAGCTGAAGATAATCCTCCATTCTCTTTTTCTAGGAATATTATTCGACTATCTTTTTCCGCATATTTTCTGCATATATCAGCAGAGTTGTCTTTTGTTCCATCATTTACAATGATTATTTCTAAGTTTTGATAAGATTGATTGATAATCGACTCAATGCACTGAGCTACGTAATCTTGAACGTTGTAAACAGGGACAATTACAGATATTAAAGGTGGAGTCATAAAACAGTGAATAGTATATATTAAGAGGCAAAAGTAAAGATTCTTAAAATAAGAAGAAAGTGATTTACTGTAATTAGCTGGTAAAGGAATGTTAATAGTTGTTTTTTACTTAGAGTAAGGCTCCTGTTTTTGTGAAAATTAGGCAATAACTCGTATCGTCTTGGCTCTATATTCCGATTGAATAATTTTGAAAGTATTTATTAATGTTTTATACCTTTATGGCTTCATAGTATAAGTGTAGAGATGGTATTACAAAAAATATTAGTAGTTGATGACGAAGATAAACTTCGAAAGCTTTTATCCAGAATTATAGAATTAGAAGGCTTTGAGGTTCATCAAGCAGAAGATTTAAAGACAGCTACAAAGAAGTTGAGTCAATTACCTATTGATGTAGTACTCTGTGATGTGAAGTTGCCCGATGGTAATGGAGTAGCATTCGTCGAGCAAATCAAGCAGGCATATCCTACAGTGGAAGTGATTTTACTGACAGCTTATGGAAATATTCCAGATGGTGTACAAGCCATAAAGAATGGAGCATTTGATTATATTACCAAAGGCGACGATAACAATAAGATATTACCATTGTTATACCGCGCTATAGAGCGTGTGGGGATTAATCGCACACTTGAGCAAGATTGTAAGCAAGAGGATGCAACTGTTATAGGTTTTGATCATGTAGTAGGACAGAGCAAAACATTCTTAATCGCTGTTGATCTAGCTAAGCGAGTGGCTCCAACTAGTGCAACAGTCTTATTGACAGGTGAGACAGGGACTGGAAAGGAGGTGTTTGCTCAGGCAATACATCAATCAAGTAAACGAGCACCCCATAGTTTTGTGGCAATTAATTGTTCTGCCTTTAGTAAAGATTTGTTGGAAAGTGAATTGTTTGGACATAAGGCAGGGTCTTTTACCAATGCCACTAAGGATAAGAAAGGACTATTTGAAGAAGCCCACCAGGGGACGCTTTTCTTAGATGAGATAGGAGAGATGCCAATTGAGCTACAAGCAAAGTTGTTACGTGTGCTAGAGACAGGAGAGTTTCTTAAAATAGGGGAGACTAAACCGACAAAAGTAGATATACGCATTATAGCAGCGACCAATAGAGACTTTAACCAAGAGATTAAACAAGGACACTTTAGAGAAGATCTATATTATCGCATTTCAGTCTTTGAGATTATATTGCCAGCACTGAGAGAGCGTGTGGAAGACATTGAACTATTAGCAGAGCGATTTAGAGGACAGTTTGCCAAACAACAGAGTAGTTTGGTCAAGACCATATCAAAAACAGCCTTAGAGGCTTTAAAACTCTATCAGTGGCCAGGGAATATTAGAGAGTTGCGCAATGCGATAGAACGCGCGTTGATTTTATGTTCTTCTATGGCTATAGAGGTAAGTGATCTACCTTATGAAGTTCAACAGCAATACGCGCCAACAAATCAAGAAGGTTTGGCTTTGGACTTGGCAACAGTTGAAAAGCAACATATTCAAAAGGTATTGGAGTTTACTAATGGGAATAAAACAAAAACAGCAGAATATCTAGGTATTGCATTGACAACGCTATACCGTAAAATAACAGAATATCAATTAGGTTAATTAGATTTGTTAAGTTGCATTAAATAGTGCAATTTTTAAGAATTGTATTAAATAGTACAATTTTCAAGAAATGTACTAAATGATACAATTTTTTCATATCTTAGTCAAAGAAAATAATCAAGATGATAGCAGTTATTACAGGAGATATTGTAAACTCACGTAGTGTAGATCCAAATGAGTGGCATATGCCACTTAGAAATTTTTTGAGTAAAGCGATTACGGATCAGACAAAGTGGGAGATCTATAGAGGAGACAGTTTTCAAATACAGACAGATATAGCTTCTGCTTTTGAGTTGATGCTATTAATTAAAGCCTTGATCAAACAAGTTCCTAAGTTAGATGTTCGAATGAGTCTTGGTATAGGTGAAAGTGAGTACGAGGTAGAGAAAATTACAGAGTCTTATGGTCAGGCTTATATTAATTCAGGTGAAGCATTTGAAGGGTTAAAGGATAAAACACTATTACTCAAAACCCCCTCTAAAGACTTTGATGAATATTTTAATCCAATCTTAGGGGTGGTCAGTTTTATTGCTGATCAATGGAAGCCAGAGACAGCTAGAGCCTTTTTCTATGGATTATATTATAAAAGTGAATTGCAGAAAGAGATCGCTGAGAAAATGGGGATAAATAGCACTACACTTAGTAGAGCGTTAAAGAGAGCCGCATTTGATGAATTAACAAGTATTCTAAACCTATATTCTAATAAAGTAAAACTATGCTTCTCTTAATTATAAAAATTGTATTAGCTCACTTGCTTGGTGATTTCGTCTTTCAAACCAATAAAATGGTAAAGGACATTAATGACCATGGGATTAAGTCTGTATCTCTATTCACACATACTGCTATTCATTTATTCCTCTTATTGTTGGTGACTGGATTTGAGAGCAAATACCTAGTAGGAGTTTGGATATTAGGACTAGCTCATTTAGCGATTGATATTTTCACTAAAATATATTTAGCAAAGAAGGTAAATGCTATTAAAGTGTTGTTAATTGATCAAGTCTTACACGGTTTGTCAATTGCAGTTTTTGTGTATTATTACTTTCCTTATACGATTGATTGGGGTATTGTGACAGGTAAGAATGCAATTGCTATCTATAGTGCATTAATTATGTTAGTTTACGTCTCTCCTATTGTCATCAAGAAAATTATTGAACAACTTAATTTTACTGTACCCAATAACGGCTTGGATAATGCAGGGAAGTATATTGGTATTTTAGAGCGTTTGTTTATATTTCTATTCGTGGTGATGCAACGATGGGAAGGTATAGGTTTTTTATTAGCAGCTAAGTCAATCTTTAGATTTGGTGACCTGAAAGCAAATAAAGAAGTCAAGCTAACTGAGTATATTTTAATTGGAACACTCATCAGTTTCGGGTTAGGTATTGTGATAGCTCTATTGTTTAATTGGGTTGTTTCACTTTAAAATATCTGGCAAACAGTATCAGATTACTCTATAACAAGCGATGCTTCTAATGTATATTATTCAGGATCAACCGAAGCGTATCACTTTTTAATTAATCCCTTTTTCATATCTTAGATCGCATAAAAATCACTGTATATGATTGCTGTAATTACTGGAGAAATAATTAACTCAACAAATGTAGAACCTCAACACTGGCAATTGAAACTACAGATGCTATTTGAATCGAGATTAGCAGATGCTAGTAAATGGGCAATCTACAAGGAGAATTACTTTTTAGTTGAAATCACTTCAAAAGAAGCATTAGAACTCGTCATTTTAATTAAGTCACTGATTAAGCATATAGAGAGATTAGATGTTCGAATGAGTATTGGCTTAGGTAAACCTGGTTTCACTTCTGATTTAGTTACAGAATCTAATGGACAAGCTTTTACTCATTCAAGAGAGGCTTTTGAAACAATGAGAAATAAAACCTTGTGTATCAAAACCCCTTCTAAAGACTTTGACCTTTACTTTAACCCTATGTTGAACTTAGTTAATTTTATTGCTAGTCAATGGAAACCTGCCACAGCAGAGACTATTTTTTACAGATTGCTCAACAAAGATAAAATGCAGAAACAGATCGCAGAATTACTCAATAAGGATAATACTACCGTCAATAAAGCTTTAAAGCGAGGAGCATATGAACAAATCACAGAAGTACTGGTTGTATATAAAGAGAAAGTATAGCGGTATTTGTACATATAGCCAAACTTATACTTAAATGAATCCAAAGACCTAACAAAGACTACAACTAGTCTTTGTTAGGTCTTTTTTTAATTACCCTATCATTTTGATAGGGTACTACTCATGTCACCCTATCAAAATGATAGGGTTTTGTTTTTTGGCATATTGGTAGTTGTAGTCTATCTATTTGATTATAGGGAGATTGAGTAGGTAGGGGTCAAAATGGTATGGCCTTGGTATATAGGAAGTCAAAATAATACAAAATGAAAACACAAAATCACTTACAAAGCAGGCATAGTTATCCAGACTATCCAAAGTATCACTTCGCCTTTTGGGCAAATAAAAACAATATAAACTAATTCAAACAAGACAACCTATGACCATTCTAGCATGTATCCTTTTAGGTGTTGTATGCTTTGGCTTGTTCTACAAAGCCATCAGCTTCTTTGACAACTTATAAAAAATAGACTTATTATGATTTTATTACTAATTATCGCCCTGGCTGTATTTGCCTACCTGTGTTATGTCTTACTTAAACCAGAAAACTTTTAAACAAATCTGTAAACAAGTAGGTATGATAACTATAATCTTTATCATGATTTATAGTATTGTTTACCTCATCAATCAGATGCTACTATTAATTAAATAAATAAAATGAATACAGAAATCTTCGGAATCGTTGTCACCTTTTTACTGGCAATAGGTATTTCAATTCCTTTGGGAAAATATATAGCAAAGGTTTACGCAGGTAAACCGACTTTATTAGACGGTGTCTTCACCCCATTAGAAAAGCTGTTTTACAAGAGCAGTAAGATTCAGCCTGAACAAGGAATGAATTGGAAGCAACACTTAGCAGCACTACTGACTATTAATGCCGTATGGCTGGTTATAGGCTTTATTCTTCTAATGACACAGGGCTCGCTACCATTTAATCCAGATAAGAACCCTAATATGTCACCCGATTTAGCACTTAATACTGCTATCTCTTTCTTGGTCAACTGTAACTTACAACATTATTCAGGAGAAACAGGCTTAACGTATTTAACTCAAATATGGTTAATGTTTCTTCAGTTTGTCAGTGCAGCTACTGGTATGGCCGCAGCAGTGGCAGTCTTTGAGGCATTTAAAAATAAGACTACCACGCTCTTGGGTAACTTCTATGTGTACTTTGTCAAGTCGATTACACGTATTTTATTACCGTTAAGTGCTATTGTAGCTACTATACTTATCTTCCAAGGGACGCCAATGACCTTTGAAGGTAAAGATACCATTACTTCTATGGAAGCAGAACAAGTAGAGGTATCTCGTGGTCCAGCAGCAGCTTTTATTGCTATTAAGCACTTGGGGACTAATGGAGGTGGTTTTTTTGGTACTAATTCAGCTCATCCATTAGAGAATCCTACGTACCTTACTAATATGACTGAGATGATCGCTCAGTTGATTATCCCACTAGCTATGGTCTTTGCTTTAGGATTTTATATTAACAGAAGAAAGTTTTCTTGGATGATTTTCTTAACCATGACAGTTGGCTTCCTATGCTTAGCAGTACCTAATGTAATGATGGAAACTAATGGAAATCCAAATATAGCTGCTATGGGGGTGGACAATTCCCTAGGGGCTATGGAAGGAAAAGAAGTGCGTCTTGGTGCTGCAGCTTCTGGCTTCTGGAGTATAGTTACTACAGTTATCTCTACAGGATCAGTAAATTCTATGCACGATAGTTCTATACCGCTGTCAGGTATGAATGAACTCTTAGCCATGATGATTAATTCCTTCTATGGTGGAGCAGGTGTAGGAGTACTTAATTTCTTTGTGTTTATTGTACTAGCTGTATTTATCAGTGGATTAATGGTTGGTAGAACACCTGAGTTATTAGGTAAAAAGATAGAGGCAAAGGAGATGAAAATAGCTATGATTGTAGCGCTTATTCATCCATTATTAATTCTTGGAGGTACTGCTTTAGGAGCTGCTTTCCCTGATTTGACAAGAGATACGTTAAACAATCCATCTTTTCATGGGTTTAGTGAGATACTATATGAGTACACTTCATCGGCAGCCAATAATGGTAGTGGGTTTGAAGGATTAGGAGACAATACGCCTTGGTGGAACTTCTCTACAAGTGTAGTCTTACTACTTGGGCGTTATTTGCCTATTATAGGACCGGTCGCTTTAGCTGGTTTCTTAGCTCATAAGCGCTATGTACCTGAAAGTGCTGGAACTTTAGCAACAGATACAACGACTTTTGGTACAATTGTGTTAACGGTAATTCTTATCGTAGCAGCATTAGCTTTCTTCCCTGTATTGACACTTGGTCCAATTGCAGATTATTTCACAACAATAAGTTTATAAAATATGGCAACTCATACGAACAAGACTCTTTTTCAAAGAGAAGTAGTTATAAAAGCTTTAAAACAAGCTTTTGTTAAGTTAAATCCAAGAACACTGTTTCGAAACCCTGTGATGTTTACCGTTGAGATAGGAACAGCGATAATGTTAGGAGTATGTATATGGATCCTATTAGGGGAGCAAAGTCAAGGTAGCTTTGGCTATAATTTCGCTATATTCTTACTGCTTTTCGTTACATTATTGTTTGCTAATTTTGCCGAAGCGATTGCAGAGGCTAGAGGGAAAGCTCAGGCGGATAGCTTGCGAAAAACTAGAGAAGAGACTCCGGCAATCTTAGAGAATGGAAGACAAATATCTTCTTCAGCTTTAGAGAAAGATATGGTATTCATTTGTAAAGCGGGTGATATTATTGCTGCTGATGGTGAGATTATAGAAGGTTTAGCTACCATTGATGAAAGCGCTATAACAGGAGAAAGTGCGCCAGTGATTCGAGAAGCGGGTGGTGATAAAAGCTCTGTGACAGGTGGAACGAAAGTACTCTCTGATCAAATCAAGGTACGTGTAACTGCACAACCTGGGGAGAGTTTCTTAGATAAAATGATTGCTTTGGTAGAAGGTGCTAATCGACAAAAGTCACCCAATGAAATAGCATTGACTATTCTTCTAGCGGGGTTTACACTTGTATTTACTCTGGTTATTATTACCCTTAAACCATTTGCTGATTTTGCTAATGTTGCTATTACTATTGGAGCTCTGATTTCTTTATACGTGTGTTTAATTCCTACGACTATTGGTGGTTTATTATCAGCTATTGGGATTGCTGGTATGGATAGAGCATTAAGAGCTAATGTGATTACCAAGAGTGGTAAAGCTGTCGAGACAGCTGGAGATATTGATGTATTATTATTAGATAAGACAGGAACTATCACTATAGGTAATCGAAAAGCAACTAATTTTCATGCGGCTCATGGCATAGCCAAAGAACAGCTTGTTAGAGCAGCAGTGTTGAGCTCTCTAAGTGATGATACTCCAGAAGGTAAATCAATCATTGAGTTGGCTGAGGTTGATCCTGCAGATTATAGGGTTGACAATCCTCGCTTTATATCTTTTACTGCACAGACTAGAAGTTCGGGTATTGATTATGATGATATACGTATTCGAAAGGGAGCGGTAGATGCTATTAAGAATTTATGTATTCAAGCTGGACATTCTTTTCCCGATGAAGTAGCGGAGTGTGTAAAGGCAGTAGCTGAAAATGGAGGAACTCCTCTAGTTGTCTCTCAGAATGAAGAAGTCTTAGGAGTGATTGAACTTCAAGATGTAATTAAACCAGGTATTCAAGAGCGCTTTGCTCGATTGAGAAAAATGGGTATAAAGACTGTAATGGTTACGGGTGATAATCCGATGACAGCCAAGTATATCGCCACCAAGGCGGGGGTAGATGATTTTATTGCTGAGGCTAAGCCTGAAGATAAAATGAACTATATCAAGGCAGAACAAGCTGAAGGTAGATTGGTAGCGATGATGGGTGATGGTACGAATGATGCGCCTGCTTTAGCACAGGCTGATGTAGGTGTAGCGATGAATAGTGGTACACAGGCAGCTAAGGAAGCGGGCAATATGGTAGATCTGGACAATGATCCTACCAAATTAATTGAAGTAGTAGAAATAGGCAAACAGCTCTTGATGACTCGTGGTACACTCACTACCTTTAGTATTGCTAATGACGTGGCAAAGTATTTTGCTATAATTCCTGCTTTATTCATTACAACCATTCCTGCCTTGCAAGGTTTAAATATCATGAACTTACACAGTCCTGAGAGTGCTATTCTATCAGCTGTTATTTTTAATGCTATTGTGATTCCATTTCTTATACCTCTTGCCCTTAAAGGGGTCGCTTATAAGCCGATAGGAGCAAGTGCTCTTTTGCGTAGAAATTTATTTATCTATGGTCTTGGAGGTATTGTCGTACCCTTTATAGGAATAAAATTAATTGACCTTTTTGTCTCACTATTTATGTAACTAACAAATGAAAACAAATCTAATACCATCTATTATATTAACCACAGGTTTGGTTGTTTTACTCTGTGTGGCTTATCCCCTAATGATGTGGGGGATAGCCAAATTCTCTCCTAATCAAGGAGAGGGGTTTATTGTAGAGGCTGCTAATGGAAAGAACTATGTCAATGTTGGGCAGTCTTTTACACAAGATGATTACTTCTGGTCGCGTCCATCTGCGGTAGATTACAATGCTGCTGGATCTGGAGGAAGTAATAAAGCCACCACTAATGCTGAATATCTTGACGAGGTAGAACAGCGTATTGCTGATTTCCTTGTGAAAAATCCTACAGTGGACAAGCACGATATCCCGGTAGATATTATCACAGCAAGTGGTAGTGGGTTGGATCCCCATATATCTGTCGATGCTGCACGCGTGCAGATTGCGCGTATAGCAGAGCATACAGGTATTCCTTTAGCTCAATTAGAGCAACTGGTTGAGCAGCAAACCCAACAGCCTTTATGGGGACTTTTTGGTCCTGAGAAAATAAAAGTAATTGAATTAAATATTGCTTTAGACGCATTAAAAAAGTAAAATGAAACAAACAATTCTATGGGCTAGTTTAGCCTTTTTATCAGCGATGACTGCTGCTGTAGCTCAAGACAAACAAAGTAAATGGACCGACAGTATTAATGTTCATGCCTATGGGGAACTTTACTATATGTACGACTTTAATCAGACTAATACGGGGCAACTGAATGACTTTTTATATTCGTTTAATCGACACAACGAGGTTAATCTAAACTTTGCCATGGTAAAACTAAACTACCAACAGCAGCGTGTACGTGCTAATCTTGCATTTATGGCTGGAAGTTATGTCAAATCTAATCTAGTCAATGAACCTGATGGGCTCAAAAACATCTATGAAGCATCAGTAGGGGTAAAGCTATTGTCGGATAAAGAGCTGTGGTTAGATGTAGGTATTATGCCTTCTCATATCGGTTTTGAGAGTAATATTGGCGCAGATGTAATGACGATGTCTCGCAGTATGATGGCAGAGAACTCTCCTTATTTTTCTTCTGCTGCAAAGCTTTCCTATCATACGCCAAATCAACAATGGATGATAGCCTTGAATGTGATGAATGGTTGGCAGCGCATTGAGCGTCCTACGGGTAATTCTACTCTAGCAATAGGTCATCAAGTGACCTATACACCTACTAGCCAATGGACAGTGAATAGCAGTTCCTTTATTGGTAGTGATACACCTGATCAGGAGAGAAAAATGCGCTATTTTCACAATTTGTATGCTTCCTACCAAGTTAATGATAGAGTGATGCTATTAGCGGGAATCGATACAGGTTTGCAACAAAAAGCAAAAGCATCAACGTCTTATAGTCATTGGTATGCACCACTTGTGATGGGACAGTACAAGTTTGACAATAAGTGGAGTGTGACCGGCAGAGTAGAGTACTATCACGATGAAGATGGAGTGATTATCGCCACAGATACACCGCATGGGTTTCAAACCTTAGGGTACTCAGTAAATATTGATTATCGAATTACAGACCAAGTGATGTGGCGTATAGAAGCCAGAACACTCAGCAGTAAAGATGCTGTATTTACTAGAAATCAAACAGCAGTTACTGGACAAACATTCATAGGTAGTAGTTTATCAATTAAGTTGTAAATGGAAAGAGAAAGTCGTCAAAGTGCAGAAGACTTCCTAAAGCTTATCCGCCGTTCAAAGCGTGGAAAGTTTAAGGTGTATATTGGTATGAGCGCTGGGGTAGGGAAGACTTATCGCATGCTATTAGAAGCTAGAGATTTAATGCGCAATCATGTAGATGTCAAACTGGGGTATATCGAGACCCATCAGCGTCCAGAAACACATGCATTACTAGAAGGGGTGCCAATCATACCGAGAAAGGAGGTCTTCTACAAAGGAAAGATGGTAGAAGAACTGGACTTAGAAGCCATTCTTAGCGATCGACCTGAAGTAGTCATTATTGACGAATTAGCTCACTCCAATATTGCTGGTAGCAAGAATGCTAAGCGATGGCAAGATGTAATGGAGATATTAGAGGCAGGTATCAGTGTGATATCTGCCTTGAATATCCAGCATATTGAAAGTCTTAACGATGCTATTAAAGAGATTACTTCTATTGGGGTAAGCGAGCGCGTACCGGATAAAGTCCTTCAACAGGCAGATGAGGTCGTTAATATCGACTTGACCGCTAATGACTTGATCGAACGACTAAAAGAAGGGAAAATATACCCTTTGGAGAAGGTACCTATAGCGCTCAAAAACTTCTTTACCACCTCGAATATCTTGCAACTTCGCGAGCTCGCTTTAAAAGAAGTTGCCTCTCATGTGGAGAATAAAGTAGCTGCTGAGGTAAGTTTGTCAATATCTGCTAAGCCAAGTCGGTTCATGGCTTGCATTAGCTCAAATGATAAAAATGCTAAAAATGTCATTCGAAAAACTGCCCGACTAGCTAGTTATTTGAACTCTAAATGGTATGTCCTCTACGTAGAGACTCCTAAAGAACATCCTAATAAAATAGCCTTAGATAAGCAACGCTATTTAATTAATAATTTTAAATTAGCTACCGAGTTAGGTGCTGAAATCGTTAAAGTAGAACATGTAAATATTTCCAAAGCAATTATCAACCAAATTGAACAACGTCAAATAACAACAATTTGTTTAGGTAAACCAAGGTTAAGGCTTTATCAGATTATTTTAGCTACTAATTTGTTTAAGCAGTTACTAAAGAAATTGTCTTCTTTGCCTATTGATATTATAATTTTTTCCAAATGAGAATTAAAACTAAATTAAACCTAGGTTTAGGACTACTTTTTTCCCTTATTATCTTTTTGGGTGCAGTAGGGCTGATCTATATCCATTTTTTAAAGGTGGATACGCGCAACATTTTACACGATAATTACAATTCGCTCTTGTATGCCAAGAGTATGTTACGCGCGTTGGATAAACCAGGGGATAGTCATCTGATTCAATTTGAAGAACAATTGAGAAATCAAGAAGCTAATGCTACTGAAGTAGGCGAAGAACAACTCAACCAGACCCTGCGCAAGTATTTCACCAAGTATAAAGAAGACGGACAACAATCCAAAGACCTATTGCAGATCAGAGAATGGCTGATCGAGGTCATGGATATGAATATGAAAGCCATTGAACTCAAGAGTGAGTTGGCAAATAATACTGCGATACAGGCTACAATCTGGATTGCTATAGCGGGTACGGCCTGCTTTGTGATTGGTTTAGGACTATTGATAAACTTGCCTTCGAATATTGCGGATCCTATTCAAAAATTGACAGAGAGTATTCGGCAAATCGCAAGTAGCAACTATAAGGAACGCGTATTTTTAGATAAGAATGATGAGTTTGGTGATTTAGCTTTGTCTTTTAATACAATGGCTCAAAAGTTGGAAGAGTATAACAATAGTCATTTAGCCAAGTTAATGCGACAGAAGAAGCGAATCGAAGCTCTAATCAATAATATGAGTGATGTAGTGATTGGTATTGACGAAAACATGCAGGTTATCTTTGTCAATGAACAAGCGTGTAAGGTGCTTGGATTGTCTGAGTCTGAGATGGTAGGCAAAAGTAGTAAGGATATAGCACTACACAACGATTTGATGCGTATGCTCTTACAAGAGATGGATATGGATCAAACAGGAAAGGAGCCTCTAAAAGTCATTCACGAGGAAAAAGAGAGCTACTTTGATAGACAGTTTTTGCACATATCAATCACACCAACTGGTGAAATAGCTAAGGAATTGGTGGGACACGTTATTATATTAAAAAATATTACTGCCTTTAAGGAATTAGACGCGGCAAAGACTCGCTTTATTGCTACAGTATCTCATGAGTTCAAAACACCAATATCCTCGATGAAGATGAGTCTTCAACTACTTAAAAATGAACGTATCGGTACGCTTAATCAGGAGCAGACAACGCTTATTGACAGCATTCAAGACGATGCAAAACGATTGTTGAAAATCACGTCAGAGTTGCTGAACCTTACTCAAGTAGAAAGCGGGAAGATAGCTATGAATATGCAACCTAGTGAATTGGCTAGTATTGTGCAATATGCTTTAGAAGCCAACCATACCCAAGCTGAGCAAAAGAACATTCAACTGCACATTGATTTACCTTCATTAATTACACCTGTACGAATTGATGCAGAAAAGACTACCTGGGTATTGACTAATTTAATTGCGAATGCGATTAACTACTCTCACGATGCTTCTGTAGTTGAAGTTAATGTGGTACAAAATAAAGATCAAACCATTATCAAAGTTAAAGACGAGGGAATAGGGATACCACCTGAGTATTTAGGTAGAGTATTTGACCGATACTTTAGAGTACCAGGTACTCATAAAGAAGGGACAGGGCTAGGCCTATCAATCAGTAAGGAAATAATGGAAGCGCAAAGAGGGAGTATTAACGTGTATAGTGAGTATGGTGTAGGTAGCGAGTTTGTACTTACATTTAATCATCAATAGCACATTAGTCCCTACTTTGTAAAAGGCTAATTTCTTCTATTTATAATTTTTTTCGTATGAAAGCTGCCCTGTATTTGGGCAGCTTTTTTTTGGTTAAACAAGGTTTGGACAAGGTGAGATATGCAGGATAGGCGAATGAAAAAGGCTTAATAGCAATTTTAAGAACTATAGACAGACATGGAGAGTAGTAGGTTCAAAGAAGGAAGATATAGGATTTATTAGGAGATAGTACCCCTATTCAATCGAAGGGGGTTATTTTCTATAGAACTTTGTACTAAGTTAATACAGTAGTGTAGTAAACGATCTTTGGAATATTGTACACAAGTGCTATTCTAATCAGTGCAAAAGTTATTATTGAACGTAAAGGGAAATGTTTGTTAGCATTTTAAGTATTAGAAGGTTGGTAGTCTATTGATACTTGAATGGATAGGGTTTCTTTATCAGGTCGATGTTAAGTAAGATAGAAAGAAATAGTCTTTCTGTCTTTAATGATTTAACTTTGTAGTATAATTAATACTTTACATGGGTAATGAAAGCTTAAATTACCTGTATTAAAGTAAAGAGAAAGAAGCTATGAATCTCCTAGAGCAATAACAAGAAAGAGAATCAATTTATGAAAAAAATAATCATCACAGGAGGAGCTGGGTTTATTGGCTCTCACGTTGTAAGACAATTTGTCAATAAGTACCCAATGTATCAAATTTACAATTTAGATGCCTTGACCTATGCGGGTAACTTAGAGAATTTGAGAGATATAGAAAAAGCTTCCAACTATACTTTTGTAAAAGCAGATATAACAGATGAGCGTTTTATACATGAATTGTTCCAAAAGCAGCAGTTTGAAGCAGTGATACACTTAGCAGCAGAATCTCACGTAGATCGTTCGATCACGGATCCCTTAGCATTTGTCCGTACTAATGTATTGGGAACAGTTAATTTATTACAAGCATTCAAGACTTTATGGCAAAATAATTGGGAAGGCAAGCGCTTTTATCATGTTAGTACAGATGAAGTGTACGGAACATTGGGAGAGACAGGCTTATTTACAGAGACGACAGCTTATGATCCTAATTCTCCTTATTCTGCTTCTAAAGCGAGTTCGGATCACTTTGTACGTGCTTATGGAGAGACGTATGGAATGCCTTATGTGGTAAGTAACTGCTCTAACAACTATGGTCCAAATCACTTCCCTGAGAAGTTAATTCCTTTGTGTATTCACAATATCATTCATCAAAAACCGTTGCCTATCTATGGTGATGGCAGATATACACGAGATTGGTTATACGTGATAGATCATGCAAGAGCGATAGATGACGTATTTCACAAAGGAGCAAACGCAGAGACCTATAATATCGGAGGATTTAATGAGTGGCAAAACATAGATTTGGTACGAGAATTGTGCAGACAGATGGATAAGGTCTTAGAGAGAACGCCTGGAGAGAGTGAAGAGCTTATCACGTATGTCAAGGATAGACCAGGTCATGATTTGCGATACGCCATTGATGCTACAAAGATTAATCAAGAACTAGGGTGGGCACCATCAGTAACCTTTCCAGAAGGATTGGCTAAGACTATTGAGTGGTATATGAATAATCAAGAGTGGCTGAACAATGTGACAAGTGGAGCTTATACTGATTACTATAATGAGCAGTATAGTGGTGAGTGATTACAGATCACTAAATAAAAATTAAGTAACAAATATAGAAATAGAGATCACTGATTACAGGTCACTGATCACTTTTAAGAATATGAAAGGAATAATATTAGCAGGTGGATCAGGTACGCGATTACATCCTCTTACTTTAGCAGTATCTAAGCAGCTATTGCCTATCTATGATAAGCCGATGATTTACTATCCACTATCCGTATTAATGTTGGCAGGGATAAGAGAGGTGTTAATTATATCAACACCCCATGATTTGCCAAACTTTAAAAAGTTATTTGGTGATGGGCGACAATTGGGGCTTTCTATACAGTACACTGAGCAGCCTAGTCCAGATGGATTAGCACAGGCTTTTATCATAGGAGAGGAGTTTATCGGAGACGATGATGTATGTCTAGTATTGGGTGATAATATATTTTATGGAGCAGGTTTGCAGAAGTTGTTGATGCAGTCCGTAGCTACAGTGGTAGAAGAGAGAAAAGCAGTTGTGTTTGGCTATTATGTAAATGATCCAGAACGATATGGAGTAGCAGAGTTTGATGCAGATGGAAACGTGTTGAGTATAATAGAAAAGCCAGCTGTACCTAAATCAAATTATGCTGTAGTAGGATTGTATTTTTATCCAAACTCAGTTGTTGAGATGGCAAAAGGCGTAAAACCGTCAGATAGAGGGGAGTTGGAAATAACTACAGTTAATCAAGCGTATCTGTCAAAAGATGAATTAAAAGTGCAGACCATGAGTCGCGGCTTTGCTTGGTTAGATACAGGAACACATGAATCGTTAACCGAAGCTACAGAGTTTGTAAAAGCAGTAGAAAAGCGAACAAGCCTGAAAATTGCGTGTTTAGAGGAGATAGCTTTAACGTATCGCTGGGTTTCAAAGCAAGATGTGGCTCAATCCATTCAGGGGTTAAAAGGAGATTATTACGAGTATATAAAGAAAAGATTTTTATAATGATTCCAGTTGTTAAACCGTTTCTACCACCGATTGATGAATATCAATCGTTGATAGCAGGTATATGGGAGCGCCAATGGTTAACCAATATGGGGCCATTAGCTGTGAAGCTTGAGGAGAAGTTACAAAGTCGATTAGCAGTTAGTAATCTATTGTTTGTAACAAATGGCACAATAGCATTACAAATGGCTATTAAGGCACTAGGATTAAAAGGAGAGATTATTACAACTCCTTTTTCATTTGTTGCAACAACTAGTACTATTGTATGGGAGGGGTGTACTCCTGTGTTTGTTGATATTGAAAAAGATAGTTTAACTATTGACTCAACCAAGATAGAACAAGCAATTACAAAAGATACAGTAGCTATATTGGCTACTCATGTTTATGGTAATCCATGTGATATAGAGGCAATAGATGCTATTGCAAAAAAAAATAATCTAAAAGTAATTTACGATGGAGCACACGCTTTTGGTGTGAAATATAAAGGTAAATCTATTTTTGAATATGGAGATATTTCTACTTGTTCGTTACACGCCACAAAATTGTATCACAGTACTGAAGGGGGATTTATAGTAACGAATGATAAAGAGCTAAATACGAGATTAAAGCACATTAGAAATTTTGGAATAGCTGGCTTTGATAAGTTCTCAGATCTAGGGATAAATGGGAAGAACTCAGAGATGCATGCAGCTATGGGAATTGCAAATTTAAAGTATATTGATTCTATTATTGAAAAGCGTAAGAAACTATACGATGCATATACTAAAGGCTTAGCGAGTTTTCCAGCTGTACAACCTTGTTGGAGAGCAGGTGCAACAATGAATTTTCCTTATTATCCAATAGTATTAGAGAGTGAGGAATTGTTATTAGCTGTAAGGGAAGCATTGTTAAAAGATGATATACACGTTCGTCGATATTTTTACCCTTCTTTAGCATCTGCATTACCCTATTTGCCCAAGCAAGAGTTTGTGGTTACAGAAGATATTGCTAAGAGAGTTATTTGTCTGCCTTTTTATTATGATTTGACTGAAGAAGAGGTAGAGCGAATATGTGGAATAATGAATAGGATCAATTAAAATGAGAAAAATACTTTTTTTAGGAGGAAGTTATGCTCAAGTGCCTGCGATAAAAAGGGCGAAAGAAAAGGGCTATTATGTAATTACAGCTGATTATTTACCTAATAATCCTGGACATTTCTATAGTGATGAATACTATAATGTTAGTACTACTGATAAAGAAGCAGTTCTGTCATTAGCAACTTTATTAACTATAGATGGTATTTTAGCCTATGCTTCTGATCCGGGAGCTCCTACAGCAGCATATGTCGCTACGATATTGGGGTTACAGACTTCACCATTAAAGAGTATTGAAATTTTGGGGAAAAAGCATCTGTGGAGAAAGTTTCTTAATGAGAATGGTTTTAATGTTCCAAAGACTCAATACGGTCTGAATATTTTGGACTTTAATTTTAAAGATTGGAGTTTTCCACTAATGGTAAAGCCTGTAGATTCTTCAGGTAGTAAGGGAGTGATTAAAATAAATAATCAAGCAGAATTTGAACAAGCTTTTTATTATGCTAAGAGTTTTTCACGAAATGGTATAATTATAGTTGAGGAATTTATAAACAAAATAGGTTGTCAGATTGGCGGTGATGGATTTTTTGGTAAAGATAGATTAGAATTTGTTTGCTTTGGGGATCAATATGTGGATTTTGATGTAAATCCATATGTCCCTTCAGGTATGGCATTTCCTTCGGATATAGATTCTAAGTATCAAAAACTTATTAAAGATGAAATAAATAGAGCTTTGACACTTCTAGGAGTAAGCAATCTTTCTTTTAATTTAGAGGTAATGATAGATAGTAAAGGATGTATTTACTTGATGGAAATAGGTCCTCGAAATGGAGGGAATTATATACCACAAACAATAGAATACTTAACAGGAATTAGTTTAGTAGATTTAGCTTTAACAGCTTGTTTGATGGAGGATAGTAATTTGGATAACAGGAAAGAAATCCCTAAAGTATCGGAAGGTTTTGGTTATTACGCAATACATTCAAATCGAGAAGGTATTTTTCACTCTATAGAGTATAGGTTTAGTAATGAAATAGAAATAATAGAAGAACACTTATACCTAAAAGAAGGCTGTAAGATAAAACCGTTTAATGGTTCTAATCATACTATAGGTATTTTGATTTTAAAATTCAAGACAAAAGATTTAATGAAGGTGTTTTATAATAATCCTTCAAAATATATAAATATTATTTATGAATGAAAGTAAAGTTTATTTAAGAGCTTTAAGTATTGAAGACAGCGTAGTTACTTATCAATGGAGACAAGATGAAGTTTATAAACAAGGTGTTGTGTCTCAGGTAAGATATTCTAACTTAGAAAGTGAAAGACAATGGATTATTAATTCAATTGAAAACCACAATAAAGGCAAAGAAGTTAGATTAGCAGTTATTGAGAAAGATTCAGGAAGACTCATAGGTTTAGTTTATTTAACAAATATTAATTATATAAATAGAACTGGAATCATGGGGTATATGATTGGAGAATCTAATGCTAGAGGTAAAGGGTATGCTAAGGAAGCAGTATTGCAATTACTACACTATGTTTTTCAGCAGCTTGGTATTAATCGAGTGTCTGCAAATGTATTAGCAACTAATCAAAGATCTTTGAGTGCAATGAAAAAGATTGGTTTTATACAAGAAGGGATATTAAGGGAAGCTATTTTTAGAAATGGACATTTTATAGATTTGATAAGTTTTTCAATCCTAAAAAGCGATTTTTATGAATGAAATAATGGTGACTATATCATGTGTTACTTTTAATCATGCCGAATATATAGGAAAGTGTTTGGAAGGGATAATGAACCAGCAATGTAACTTTAAGTTTGAAGTGTTGATTCACGATGATGCTTCTTCTGATGATACACAAAAAATAATAAGAGAATATCACGAGATGTACCCTTTAATTATTAAACCTATTTTACAATCGAAGAATCAATACTCTCAAGGAATAAGCCCAAGTGTATCTTTTAATTTTTCTCGAGCCAAAGGGAAGTATATTGCTATATGTGAAGGTGATGATTATTGGACAGATACTTTAAAACTACAAAAGCAAGTAGATTTTTTAGAATCTAATCCTGATTATAATCTTGTCTATACAGATGCTCAATACTATACACAGAAAACAGGAAATCTTGAATTACAACGTACCCAACAGATAGAAGGATTTGAAGATTTATTAGTTAAAAATAGAATTTTTACATTAACGGTATGTTTAAGAAAAAGTCTATTAGAGGAATATTTGCAAACAGATTATTTAGATTTAAAGGGATTGCCATTTGGTGATTATTCTATTTGGCTATTTGCTGCTACTAGAGGAAAGTTAAAGTATATGCCTTTTATTTCTTCTGTCTACCGTATTTTAAATGAGTCTGCAAGTCATTCGAAAGATTTAAATAAAATGATTGACTTTGAAGAGGCAGTTAATACTTGTCGTATGTATTTTCTAGATAAATACTATAAGGGAGATAAGGAAAAGATGAAGCAAAAATTACTGGGTTCGAAGGCTTTTAGTATAATTAGAATGTCGTTAGTTAATGAAAGAGAAGACATCTTTAGAAAGTATATTAGTGATTTGAAATATATAAAGCATTATAAATATAAGTATTATTTGTTTTATTCATTAGCGAGAATTAACTTCAATGCATTCATAAAGATATATAAGTCTTTTGTGAAACACTAAGGTAAAAAGGAAAGAAATGTTGGATACACCACATTTCTTTCTTTTTGTTTAAATATATTGTACTTTTAGGATAAGTTAATATTATCACGAGTACTGTATGAACCGAAAAACAATACAAATTAAAACGACAGACATTTATTCATCTTTAACCTTGGTAGGTATTGTTTGGTTTGTATTTGGATTGCAATCTCTTGGTTTGTTTACGCATTGCTATGGTGTTATCCCTTGGCGTATAGAGGGGATTAAGGGGATTTTTCTAAGTCCGCTTTTACACGGTAATCTCAATCATATCATTAGTAATACGCTTCCTCTATTTATATTGAATACGCTATTGTTTGTATTCTATAAGAGACAGGCATATACTGTACTTATTTTGGGTTGGTTGATATCTGGGATACTCTTGTGGTTGTTACCTGATTTTGCGTATTTCAAGACAGGTGTTTATAGTTGTCATATAGGAGCAAGTGGCCTAATCTATATGTTAGCTAGCTATCTTTTCTTTAGTGGGATATTCTTGCGTGATTTAATTTTAGTCATAGTGTCTGTTGTGATCGCTATAATCTATGGTAGTTTACTTTACGGTATATTCCCAAGTTTGGTAGATTCAGGTGTATCCTGGCAAGGTCATTTGATAGGAGTCATTGTAGGACTAGGACTTTCTTATCGACTAAATAAGAAAGCAAAGAGAATAAAGCGACTGTAAAGTTGACTAATATGCCAATGGTTACTCGCATCAAAGTCTTGTGTAACGAGAAACGTCTTAGTAGTAAAACTACTTTTTTATAGCAAAATTAACAAGTGAAATATTGGTAGATTTCAGAAATAAAATATTTTTGTGGTATGAAATATGTATCACTAATCGTATTGTTATTCTTCGTGAATTTCCTTGCAACGCCCACTATTGCGGTGTTTGCTGGTATTGACTTGGAAATACCTGCGGTGAATATTTCTGAAGAGAATAAAAAGCCTATCACAAGTGCTGAAGAAGAGAACCATGGGCATCTATGGAACTTATCTAATTTTCATGGTTTAGATTTGTTAGATGCTAGTGAAGGCTTGGTTAAAAACTTCTCTCAATTAAAACTCGTGTATGAATCACAAGAGTTTGATATCCTATTGCCCCCTCCCGAACGCTTAGTTTAATTTGTGTATTAGTATTTTGCTAATACTTGTATTACATCAGACATTTACGGTTACTTATATTCATTTATAAGAATGATAAACAGTTTGTTATAAACTGTAAAGCATATGCTATGTTTTAAATCTAGAAGCCATCATATGTCTTTTGTAGTCTGTAGTCTGTACGTTAGACCTTTTGCTATAGCTAGTGAAAGGGGTATAGTACTCTATTAGTCTAAGAAGTTTATAATTGTTGTTTTGTTTTCTTAAACATTAGAGAGCATTGTATGCCTGAATTGACTTACCAAAGGCCAATCGTACATTCTATGATTAGAATGGAAGTATCCTACTGCAATTGGGTTAATTGTCAGCAGTAGAAACGCCCTTCTTCACAAATTACATCTGTCTTATTATCGTTTTTTCTATGCTTTACAAGTATAGGTAGGTATTTGGTTTTTTGTTATCAAAAGACCGAACAGGGATTCCTTTGCATTGTACTAAGTAATGGGAAAAGCAAAAGACATAATTGAAATTAAGCATAAAAAGAACAATGACAAATAATATGAATTTTGCAGCACTAAAGAAGAGTGCAGCACCAGGTCTTGTGGTTTTTTTAGTAGCGCTTCCCTTGTGTTTAGGGATTGCACTAGCCTCAGGAGCTCCACCTATTTCAGGTATTATATCAGGTATTATCGGGGGTGTGGTCGTAGGATTATTAAGTAATTCCAATGTAAGTGTCAGTGGACCAGCTGCAGGATTAGCAGCTATTATATTGGGTGCAATTACAGAATTGGGATCTTTCCAATTATTATTAACTGCTGGAATAATAGCAGGAGCTTTACAGATTGTATTAGGGTTCTTGCGATCAGGTACTATTGCTAACTATTTTCCTTCTAGTGTAATTGAAGGAATGCTTGCGGGGATTGGATTGGTTATTCTAATCAAACAGTTGCCTTTAGTTTTTGGTGTAGATGCATTAGGAGATATACAGTCTATTGCCTCTATACAACCCGGAACGGTTATCATTACCGCTCTTTCATTAGCCATACTACTATTGTGGAATAAAATGAAATGGACCAAGAAAGTATCCTTTTTACCAGCAGCATTGATTGTAGTGGTAGTAGGGATCTTGATTAACCAATTTTGGCTAACTACACAGAGCAGCTTAGCCATTGAGCCATCAAGATTAGTTTCCATACCAACTTTTGATAGTTTATCTGGAATTACCTCAATTTTTGTGTTTCCAGACTGGGCTGGTTTTACAAACCCCGCAGTATGGATGGTCGGGGGGACAATCGCAATTGTGGCTTCTATTGAAACTTTGTTGTGTATCGAGGCTACGGATCGATTAGATCCTTTAAAGCGTCATACAGATACAAATAGAGAGTTAAAGGCACAAGGAGTTGGGAATATCTTGAGTTCTTTATTAGGAGGCTTACCGATGACATCTGTAGTCGTGCGTTCATCAGCAAATGTGAATGCAGGTGGTATATACAAGGCTTCTGCTGTTATTCATGGTGTATTTTTATTGATAGCCGTTGTTTCTTTGTCACTAGTGTTGAATATGATTCCACTAGCATCTTTAGCAGCTGTATTAATACTTGTCGGGTATAATCTAGCTAAGCCAGCAGTAGTTATTCATTTTTGGCATAAAGGCTTGAGTCAATTCATTCCCTTTATTGTCACGTTTGTGATGGTGGTGGTTACTGATTTATTGACAGGAGTACTTATTGGAATGGGAGTGAGCGTATTATTCCTACTTATTGGCAATGTTCGTAAGGCTTTCTCAATGGACCGAACTGTCAAAGACGATCAATTAGTCTATACCTTAACCTTAGCTCAAGAGGTGTCTTTCTTAAATAAAACAGCTATTAAGAACAGACTCTATCAATTGCCTGACAATTGTCATTTGGCCATCGACGCTAAGCGTATGGGGTATATCCATATTGATGTCTTAGAACTAATCGAAACCTTCATTAATGAGAAGGCAAAGGAAAAGAATATTTTAATTACAACCACTGGGTTTCACAGAGAAATCAAAGTATCAGGAGACCAACAAAACATAATTTTATCACATAGAAAAACAATTTAATCATGAATTCATTTACAAAAGAAATATTAGCAAACACAACACCAGCACAAAGTTTAGAATTACTATTAGAGGGAAATAATCGCTTTGTAAACAACTTAAAAGTAAACAGAAACTTCTTGCACCAATTACAAGAGACCAAAGATGGACAACATCCCCACGCTGTCATCTTGAGTTGTATGGATAGTAGAGCTCCATTAGAGCACGTATTGGATCAAGGAATTGGAGATATCTTTAGTTTGAGAATTGCAGGTAATGTATTGACTGACGAAGTAATTGGTAGTATGGAGTACGCTTGTAATGTTGTGGGAAGTAAGTTGATCATGGTATTGGGACACAGTAGATGTGGGGCTGTTACTGGGGCATGTAATCACACAACACTAGGCAAATTAGATACTATCTTAGAGCGTATCCACCCAGTGGTAGAGCAAGTAAAAGATAAACATGCCACAGAGGAATTAGAACTTTCTGAATTGGTTGAATTAGTAACGATGGAAAACGTACGATCAATTGTACAACAGTTACAAAACGTAAGCCCTTCTTTGACGAAGCTTATAGCAGAGGAAAAGATAGGTGTAGTAGGTGCTTATTATGACGTGGTAAGCGGAAAGGTGGAGTTAATCTGCTAGAATTATTTGATTAGAAGAAGAAGGGGCTGTCTCGTTGAGATTGCCCCTTTTTTAATGTTTTTTTTTAGAGAGCACTTTAGTCTCCGTTTTGTTGGGTTGGTGTTGTTATTTTCATTTGCCTTTGGTGCAGAATACATGCAGTATTGGTGCAGAGTTCTTGCCAAGAATACCCTTCTGGGCTAGTAAACCTATAGAATACTGCACGTATTCTGCACCTTTTGGCACCAATGGGTGGGTAGTTAAGGCTTATTTTTGCGAGTATTTTGTATGTTATCTCAGTATTAAGAGTAAGACAAGACTTATTAATCATCATATTTGGTTCAGTTTGGTTAAGTACGGAGGTTTTAGGTGTTAAGATATTGTTAATGTTAATAGTTTTTGGTTTTGCTTTTATCTTTTGAAATAACGTGAGTGGTTTTTGAAAGTATTTGTTAAAATTTAATTAAGATTAAATGCAGTTGTGTTTCGATTATTAAGATTATTTGGAAATAGACTTTGTTGTATTGTTAACCCTTAGAAAACATAGCATTGCTTTAGACCTTATAAGTTTGTCAATAAATACTATATCAAACTTATATTATGAAATTAAAGTACTTATTATCTTTTTTAACTTTTTGTTTTGTTCTGACAGTACAAGCACAAAAGACGGTAAAGAAGAGTGGAATTCTATCAGGTAGAGTAATTGATCAGAATGACAATAGTTCATTGCCTGGAGCAGCAGTTTTACTAGACAATGGGAAGAAATATACCATCAGTAATCCAACGGGGTATTATGAGTTTCTGGATATTCCAGCAGGAGAGTATAGCCTAACGGTGAGCTATATCGGATATAATGCTGTGGAGCAACAAGTTGAAATCATTGCCGGAAAAAACACAGTGATTGATTTAAGACTATCGACAGATACACAGACCTTAGAGGGAATAGTGGTAATCGGCGAGCGATTAAAAGGACAGGCAAAAGCCTTAAATAGACAAATGAATAGCGCTAATATCTCTAATGTGATTTCGTCTGATCAGGTAGGGCGTTTCCCTGATTCGAATATTGGCGATGCTCTAAAACGCGTAGCTGGTATCACGATGCAAAATGATCAAGGAGAGGCTAGAAACATTGTCATTCGCGGTCTAGCACCTAGTTTGAATTCAGTGACTTTGAATGGAGATCGTATACCGTCGGCTGAAGGAGATAATAGAAATGTACAGATGGACTTAATCCCATCGGACATGATTGCCTCAATTGAAGTAAACAAAACATTGACACCTGATATGGATGCTGATGCGATTGGTGGATCAGTTGATTTGATTACGCGTGCTTCGCCTTATGGAGAGCGTATATCAGCTACTTTGGCAGGTGGGTATAACCCAATACGCGAGAAAGGCAATTATATTGGAAGCTTTGTCTATGGTAATCGATTTTTAGATTCTAAGCTAGGAGTAATTGTTAGTACTTCTTATAACAATAGTAACTTTGGTTCGGATAACGTAGAAGCGGTTTGGGATAAAGATGATTTCAACAACGTATACGTAAGTGAATACGACATCAGAAAATATGATGTACAACGTGTACGTCGCAGTTTTTCTGGAGCGTTTGACTATAAGATAAACGATAATCATACACTTTATGCTAGTGCGATGTATAACTGGAGAGATGATAGAGAAAATCGCTATAGAGTGCGCTACAGAAAGATCAAACCTACCTATGATGCTCAGGATAATATCATTGGATTTAAAGGGGATATCCGAAGAGAGACTAAGGGAGGTATCGACAATAATCGCAATAAGAATACAAGATTAGAGGATCAACGCATACAGAATTACGCCTTGGGTGGTACGCACTTATGGTCGAGTAATTTAGATATGGATTGGTCAGTGAGCTATTCTCGTGCATCAGAAGATAGACCAGGGGAGCGCTACATAGATTTTGAAAATAAGAAAGTGGCTATGAATGCCGATTTAAATGATGGAAACTATCCGCTACTGACAGCAGCAGACGACGTGCCAGAAAACTTTAAATTTAGAAAGCTAAGTGAGAATGACAACTTTACCAAAGAAAGTGAATTTGGAGCAAAGTTAAACTTTAGGGTTCCATTTTCTGTGATAGACGATCAGAAGGGACGCCTTCGCTTTGGAGGACGTTTGCGTTTGAAAGATAAGAAGAGAGATAATATCTTTTATGAATACACACCTTTAGCAGGTAATGAAATAGGAGGGTTGCATACAGTACCTAATAACTTCTATACAGGAGAAAAGTTTCAGCCAGGAAGTCAGTATGTACCAGGGTACTTTGCTACAAAAGAATACTTAGGAGGTATGGATTTAAATAATGGATTGTTGTTTGATAAACAGGCCGTTCCAGAAGAATATTTAGCTCAAAACTATAAAGCAAAAGAATCGATCTATGCAGCGTATATTCGTTGGGATCAAGATTTCACAGCTAATTTGTCAATGATACTCGGAGCTCGTATAGAGCATACGCGTATTGACTATACAGGTAATCATATTTTGGACGAGAATGATTTAATTGGAGAGGTAAACAATACTAATGATTATACTAACGTAATGCCTAGCGTTACATTCAAGTATCAAACAGATAATGATTGGATTTATAGAGCAGCTTTTACCACAGCATTAGCTAGACCGAACTACTACGCTTTAGCACCATATATCAGTGTTGTGTCTCAAGATACCGAAATAGAGGCAGGTAATCCAGACTTGAAAGCTACCTATGCCTATAACTTTGATTTAATGGCAGAAAAATACTTCCAATCAGTAGGAATGTTTTCTTTTGGAGTATTCTATAAAAACTTAAATGACTTTATCTATACTTATCGCACTGACTCTTTTACAACAGAGAATTTCGATGGACTATTTGCTAATCAAGTAAATCCTATACCAGCAGGTGAGCAGTGGAAATTCAAGCAACAACGCAATGGAGACCAAGTCAACTTATATGGATTTGAAGTTGCTTTTCAGCGTCAGTTAGATTTCTTACCAGGGAAATTCTGGAAGGGAATGGGCATATATGTTAACTATACTTATACACATACACAAGCCAAAGGAATCACCAATGGAGATGGAGAGATTAGAGAAAATATGGAGCTTCCAGGAGCAGCACCACATATGTTAAACGGATCGTTGTCTTGGGAAAATGACAAGTTCTCAGCCCGTATATCTGCTAATTATTCATCAGACTATATAGACGAATTAGGAGGAAGTGATTTTGAGGATAGTTTTTATGACAAACAGTTTTTCCTTGATGCAAATGCTTCTTATAAAGTAACAAAATACTTAAGCATCTTTGCCGAAGCTAATAACTTGACTAATCAACCGCTGAGATATTATCAAGGGGTGAGTAACCGCGTAAAACAAATGGAGTATTATCAACCAAAATTTACACTTGGAGTAAAAGTTGATTTTTAAATTAATAATCATTCAGAGCTCCAGTAATAGGCTTGGTTCTATCACTGGAGCTTGTTTTATTTAGACAATCATGAAAAAATTAGTTTGTAGTTTAATTCTTTTGCTTTCTGTCAATAGTATATTTGCACAGGCACCTTTGGTGAAGGAAAAGGAAAACGGTTATAAAGGGCAGTCGATAGAAGGCTTAGTCTATCAGCCAGAGAGTTTTAGTTTTTTAGCCATAGGTGATTTTGGTCGTGTTGGAAATTACTATCAAAAAGAAGTAGCACGCGAGTTAGGGCATGCCATGGTTAGTCTTGATGGGGAGTTTGTGGTATCTGTGGGCGATAACTTTTATCCCAATGGTGTAGCTAGTACACAAGATTATCATTGGATTTCTTCGTATGAAAGTATTTATACAGACCCGTCCCTTTATACTGATTGGTATGTAGCATTGGGAAATCACGATTATCAAGGCAACGTGCAGGCACAGATAGACTATAGTGAGATTAGTAGAAGGTGGCATATGCCTAGTCGCTATTATAGTGAGACGTTCAAACTTGACAATGGAGAAAAAGTACTGTTGGTAGTAATGGATACAAACCCATTCATTGATAGTTATCACAAAAAGAGCAAATATACAGACTTAAAAGAACAAGATACAGAAGCTCAGTTGCATTGGATAAAACAAACGCTAGGACAAGAAGATCAATCTATTCAATGGAAAATAGTAGTAGGACATCACCCCATGTATAGCGGCGGAAAGCGTAAAGAAAGCAAAGATACACAAGACTTTCAGCAAAAGTTTGCTGATCTTTTTGACCAGTATCAAGTAGATGCCTATATCTGTGGTCATGAACACGATTTGCAGATTATCAAGCCAAAAGGACGCTATACTACCCAATTCTTATCAGGATCGGCTAGTGAAGTACGCCCTTCAGGAGTGATGGAACACACAATCTTCTGGGCAGCAGAACCAGGATTCATGTCATTCTCTATTGTGGATAATCAACTGATAGTACAAGTAGTCAAAGCAACAAAAGATAGAGCAGAGGTGTTATATACCCATACAATTAAAAAATAAGATCAATGAAGTTTAGAATATATACGACAATAGCCCTAATCGCCTTGATTACTGGGTGTAAAGATAAGTTAGCTCCTGTAGCTGCGGATGCACTAAAACCGACTGTAGTAACCCAACAGACTGTTCACGATACAGATGATCCAGCTATATGGATTAATAAAACCGATCATCAAAATAGTTTAATACTAGGGACGGATAAAGAGAACGGGGGAGGTATTTATGCGTTTGATTTAAATGGTGAAATAGTCAAGAAGTACTTGGACATGGCACGTCCCAATAATATAGATGTTGTCTATGACTTCGCTTATCAAGGAGAGCTGATTGACATCGCTGTGGTTACCGAGCGAAATGCACATGCTTTGCGTATCTTTAGATTGCCAGAACTAACACCAATCGACAACGGAGGACTATTAATCTTTGAGCAAGAGACACAGAAGAAGTATAATCAACCAATGGGAGTAGCACTTTATACAGCTAAAGAAGAAGAGGGAAAGAAAGTATATGCTATCACAGGAAGAAAAGATGGCCCAAGTGAAGGTTACTTACATCAATACGAAATCAAGACAGACAAACAAGGAAAGTTGAGTTTACAGCTTTCTAGGACCTTTGGAGCGTATAGTGGTCAGAAAGAGATTGAGGCAATTGCTGTCGATAATGAGTTAGGTTATGTGTACTACTCTGATGAGACAGCAGGTGTACGTAAGTATTATGCAGATCCATCAAAAGGAAACGAAGAGTTGGCATTCTTTGCCCAAAAAGATGCTAAACGAGATCACGAAGGAATAGCAATCTATAAAAAAGATCAACAAACAGGATATATTATTGTATCTGATCAGCAGGACAACTCATTGTTGATATACCCAAGAGAAGGAATTGATCAACAGCCACATAAACATCAACTGATCGCTAAGATCCCCGTGTCGGCTATAGAGTGTGACGGATTAGAGGTGACATCGGAGAGTCTGAATAATCAATTCAACAAAGGAATGCTGGTAATGATGAGTAATGGAAAAGTATTTCAATACTACGATTGGAAGCTGATAGAGGCACAAATCGAAAAAAATAAACAATAACAAGTAAGACGGATCCTCAGAAGGATCCGTTTTTACTTGCTGGACTAGTTATATTTTACACTTTTGGACTAGAGCAATGGACTAATTCCCATCTATCTTTGTACAACAATAAAAGGTTCTCTGGCTGAGCGGTTAGGCCTAACTACGCAATAGTTAGTAGATTGGTTCGAATCCAATGGGAACCTCAAATAAAGTTTATATCTAGGTAAAGTATCCGTAGGTTGTCCAACGGTTAATTTATACTCTGTTTATTTGCTTTCAGATAAGTTAATTTTAATAGTCTGATCATACTGTTTAAGCCTATGTAAGAAAGCAGGAATATCCTGAATAAGTTGGTGAATGTGTTTGACCCCATAAACAGGAGTAGTAGTTAATAGCACAAAAGCCATTTCTATAGCGACATAAGCTGTGATATTACCTTCATTATATCCGTAAATACTGTTAGCAGAACTTTGGTTTTGCTCAGTTAATCCGGTTACTTTAACCCCAAAGACATTACTACCCAAGCTCATTTTATCCAAGATAGAAATACAGTAGTTTTATATTTTTTTATTTTTTAAAAGCTTAGTTAGTCCTATTTGGCGTGAAAAGGCAATTAACCTTGTTAGAAATCGTGAATCAAAAGCCATGCGCGTCATTACCTTTGTATTTTTAAGTGTTGCATTAAGCGTATGCTGATCCGAGAAATTAAAGGTGTAGAATAGTCGAGGCCCCATCATCTCACAGGGTTTAGGATTAGAAAAACTCTGAACGGGTCTTGATTGATTATTATGACGAACGTTGTAGGATTGATCGATATTGTCAAAAGTCCAGCGATAGGCTGCAGTTCCGTGTTTTTCACCAATCCCCAATAGAATAAATATGTCAAGTATAGTGATATCGTCATTATTGTTTATGCAGTATTGAGCTAATAGATTTGTAATGCCAGGGGCTAAGCCGATGCTAAGAGCTGCTGCAGTTTAATTGTCAATTGCTTCTTGATCCAACAGAGCCATCTGCTCAATAAATAAGTCGTTGGCAGTTATATCCAAGTACAAGACTTGCTTTTGAATACATAACTTAGCAAAGGCAGTATCTTTTTGATCAATACACATAATTACAAGCTTTGTTTTATCTAATAGCGCAATATCTGTGCAATTGGAAATATCAAGGCTATAAGCAATAGCTTTGTGATCTAATTCACTAGCAAGCGCATCTGCCTTTTGGAAGTTGCGACCAGCAATTATTACTTTGTGAGCAAAGGCGGCCGTAAGGTGTTTGCTGATGATACGGCCTACTTTGTCATAGCCTCCGATTATTAGTATATTATCTTTCATATCATTTACTTTAAGATAGCAAAAGTCAAGATAAATAGAGGTAGAACAGTTATATCATTAGAAATCTTTCTTACATCATTTCTAATTTTGAATAGCTTAAAAAATTTTTTTCATGTCTAGGTAGAATAATTTATCTTTAACTAAAGAAGTGATTATGTTAGATTTATTAATAGATTATATAGCCAACTATACACCGCTGACTGCAAAAGAGAAAGATTACTTAATAGACCATGTAGACATTAGAACATTTGATAAACACGCTGTTATTTTTCAAGAAGGTGAAGTTGCTACAGATATTTACTTTGTCTTACAAGGGTGTGTTCGTCTGTTTTATAATGTGGAAGGAAATGAAAAGACCGCATTCTTTTACTCAGAAGGACAGTTTATTTGTGCAGGTGATAGTTATACCTTTCACCGACCAGCAAAAGAGAATTACGAAGCTTTAGAAAACACAACGCTGTGTGTCTTTTCTCCAAACACCATTGATTTATTAATGGAATACTCTTCTACTTTTGAAAATATTGCGCGTATAGCCGTTGAGAATGAATTGTTGACCGCACAGCGAATAATATCATCGTTTGTAACCCAGACTGCCGCACAGCGCTATGTTGACCTAATTAACCATCAAAAGGAGCTATTTCAGAGAGTGCCACAGCACTATATAGCTACTTTTTTAGGGGTATCACCTGAAACTTTGAGTAGAATTCGTTCTAGGTTAATGAAAAAGTGAATTATTGACGTTTGTCAAGGAAATTAAATATTAACGTTTCTACCTTTGATTCAATTAAAAAAGGCAAATTATGCAAAACAAAAGAGTATTGGTAGCTGGAGCAACAGGATATTTAGGAAGCTGTATCTTGAAAGAACTTAAAAATAGAGGGTATTGGGTACGTGTGCTTATACGCAGAGAACAACAACGAGAAAAAGTCATAGAAGCGGATGAAGTTTTCGTAGGAGAAATTACAGAAATTGACACCCTACAAGGTATAACAGACTCAATAGACTGGGTGTTTTCTACGGTAGGAATAACAAGGCAAAAAGATGGATTGACCTATATGGACGTAGATTATCAAGGTAATATAAATCTACTAAATCAAGCACTTCACACAGGTGTTGAACGATTTTTGTATGTATCCTCTTTAAATGGAGATAAATTAAAATCACTAAAAATCTTTCAGGCAAAAGAAGGTTTTGTCGATCAGTTAAAAGCTTCTGGGATAGACTATAGAGTCATACGTCCAAATGGATTCTTTTCTGATATGCTCGATTTTTTAAATATGGCCAGAAAAGGACGTGTTTACTTATTTGGAAAAGGGGATAAGAAACTAAATCCTATTGCAGGAGAGGATTTAGCTAAGGTCTGCGTAGATAAAATGCTAGGAGAGGAAAGCGAATCTAATGTAGGAGGGCCTGATGTATTTTCTCAATACGAAATAGCAGAATTAGCATTACAAGCACTTGGAAAAAGGGGGGAAATAGTCTGTTTGCCAGACTTTATTAGAGTTTTAATTATTAAAGTCTTACGCTTGTTTACTAGCTCAAAAGTATATGGACCCTTTGAGTTCTTTCTTACAGCTATGGCAAACGATAACGTAGCACCTTCTTATGGGGAGCAGCACTTGAAGCACTTTTTTAATACAAAAGCCTAAAAACTTAATGCACTAGTTAATCACTTGATAGGAATTGTACTTAGTTAAGTTTGAAGAAAAATATTATGAGAAACTTACTAGTTGTACTGTTTGCTTTACAAGCAGTATTTGCATTTGGCCAAAAGGCTTCAAACAACTTAATTGGGACTTTTAAAAATAAGTCCTTTTGGATTTTAACCAATACTTTAGAGTTCGATGGAAAAGGAAAAGTGAATGTTAATGGAAAAGCCAAACATGAATTCTTTGAAAGAAATGACACTATATTTATTTTACAAGACAATAACCCAATGTATTTAATAAAACAAGGTAAAAATCAACTAAAAGGGTTTAGTAAAAACATTAAAAGATCAACATTTAATAGTACATCAGATAGCTTTGAATATGGCAAAATGTCAAAGGAAATGAACAAGATGAGAAAGCAAAAGAATTAAATGACACAGGACTTAAAGAAGGCTGTAGAGTTTGTGAATCAAATGCAGCATCGTATTAATTCTTTAAAAAATAAGTAATAAAAGCCACTTGAAATCAAGTGGCTTTTATTTTTATTATCTATTTAAGAGGCTTTCCTTATAAGAATTATTGTTATTCTATTTCATATTTTGTAGACTATTAAAGAGGGTGATACAAGTGTTGTGTTAATATTTTTATTAAAGAATGTTTTTATTAAAAGTATGTAATTCAGTTGTTTGTGTTTTTTAATTGTGATTTATTTAAAAAAATATTGTTTTTTTATTGTCAAACCGAATATTATTTATTTCATTTGTACAAGATTTAAAAATCACAAAATGAGACAGAATAGTTTAGATATGTGTATGTGTCAATGCTTTTTTAAGAAAGAGTAAGGATATCGCATAGCTATATTTGAATATAAAATATAAACGAAAGACTCCTTATTCATAAATAAGGAGTCTTTTTTTTTATGCAAAGAGAATTATATGTTATCAAAACGATGTAAATATGCTTTAAAAGCAATGGTTTGCCTAGCTAGAGTATATAAACAAGGGCAACTAACGATTGCCAGTATTGCAGAACAAGAGAATATTCCTAAGAAATTCTTAGAACAAATATTGTTAGAACTCAAGAGAGTTAAATTAGTCAATAGCAAGAAAGGAGTAGCAGGGGGATATTATTTAATAAAAGATCCTAATGAAGTATCAGTGGCGGATTTGTACAGAATATTTGATGGGCCAATCGCATTAACGCCATGTGTCTCATTAAATTACTATGAACCTTGTGATGATTGCGTAGATGAAGAGACTTGTTATTTGAGAAATCAGCTTATCGAGATAAGAGATAAAACAAGAAAGAGTATGTCAGAGGCAACTTTACAACGCTTTATAGACAACGATTAATTTTTTTAGTCTAAAGACTACTAAAATGATAGATATTATAGATATTAGAAAATTGTATATATAAAATGACTTTAGAAGACGAATTTAACAAACTGATTAAGAGCGATATATCTGGTTTGGCTTTTGGGGATCAATTAGCATATTTAAAGACTTACTTTCCGTCGATATGTTTCTCCACAAGCTTTAGTTATGAAGATCAGGTCATCACTCATTTACTAAAGGAGCATAGTGAGGTAACAGTTTTTACATTAGACACTGGTAGGCTGTTTGATCAAACGTATGATACTTGGAATCTAACCTTAGCTAAATATGGTTTACCTATTAAGGCTTATTATCCTGATACGATAGGTATTGAAAACTTTATCAATGAACATGGACCTGATTGTTTTTATCAATCAGTGGAGCTGCGCAAGAAATGTTGTTGGCTAAGAAAGGTAGCGCCTTTAAAGCGAGCCTTAATTGGCAAACAAGTTTGGATTACAGGACTAAGAGCAGAGCATTCTACCAATCGGCAATCAATGAGACAGTTTGAATGGGATGAAGATAATCAGATTATTAAGTTTCATCCATTGCTTAATTGGACTAGTACAATGGTGGAGGAGTTTATCAAAGACAATAATATTCCTTTTAATCCTTTGCATAAGCAAGGTTATGTAAGTATAGGGTGCAGTCCATGTACTCGTGCGATTAAGTCCGGTGAAGATTTTAGGGCTGGTAGATGGTGGTGGGAAGATGCCTCAAAGAAGGAATGTGGGTTACATTTAAAACAATAGAAAGAAATATATAAGTATGAAAGAAAGTAATTATTTAGAAACCCTAGAACAGGAAGCAATCTATATTTTAAGAGAAACAGCTGCACAGTTTGAAAAGCCTGCTTTACTATTTTCTGGAGGTAAAGATTCTATTGTCTTGGTTCACTTAGCGCTCAAGGCATTTAGACCAGGCAAGTTTCCTTTTCCTTTAGTACATATAGATACAGGTCACAACTTTCCAGAAGCATTAGCTTTTCGAGATAAACTTGTGAGTGAGATAGGGGAAGAGTTAATCGTCGGGCATGTGACTGACAGTATCAAAAAATATAATCTTAAAGAAACACAAGGAAGGTTCCCTTCACGAAATGCACTACAAGCATATACTTTATTGGATACAATTGAATCTCATGGATTTGATGCTTGTATTGGTGGAGCTAGGAGAGATGAAGAAAAAGCTAGAGCCAAGGAGCGTATCTTTTCTTTAAGAGATGACTTCGGTCAATGGGATCCTAAACTTCAGCGTCCTGAGTTATGGGATATTTATAATGGTAGAATGCAACAAGGACATAATACGCGAGTATTTCCGATTAGTAACTGGACAGAACTAGATATCTGGAATTATATCAAAGCAAATAATATAGAATTACCTGGCTTGTACTTTGCCCACGAACGTGAGTGTATAGAGTATAATGATAAGTTGATTGCACTATCATCATTTACACCAGCTACTCTTGGTGATAACGTTATCAAGACACAAGTTCGCTATCGTACAGTAGGTGATATGACTTGTACGGCTGCTGTTGCTTCTTCTGCTGTTACCATTGATGATATTATAGAAGATATTAAGCAATCTCGCATAAGTGAGAGAGGTCAGACTAGGTTAGATGATCTGCTGTCTGAAGCTGCAATGGAAGACAGAAAAAAGAAAGGATATTTTTAATTGTAAAGAAAACGAAATGAATACATTAAAATTTATTACCGCAGGAAACGTAGATGATGGAAAGAGTACTTTAATTGGACGATTACTCTATGATTCAAATAGTATTTCTACGGATCATCTAGGGGTATTGGCAAGCACCAATGAAATTGGACAGGAGACTATAGACTTAGCTCTTATTACAGATGGACTTAGAGCAGAGAGAGAACAGGGGATTACGATTGACGTAGCGTATAAATACTTCGCCACTGAACGCCGCAAGTTTATTATAGCTGATGCACCCGGACACCAACAATATACTAGAAATATGGTTACTGCTGCTTCAGTATCTGATTTAATCATCATTCTTATTGATGCGAGAAAAGGAATTACTGAGCAGACTAAGCGACATGCTGCTGTGGCTTCACTTATGGGGATTAAAAAAGTAATTGTGGCTATTAATAAGATGGATCTAATAGGGTACGATGTTGCGGTATATGAGGAGATCAAACGAGGGTTTGAAGGATTAAATAAGCAATTCAACTTTTCAGAGTTAATCTATATTCCAATTAGTGCATTAAACGGTGATAATATAGTAAGTCTTTCATCGAATACCCATTGGTATAAGGGCAAGCCATTATTAGAAGTTTTAGAAACAGTTGAAGTTGACACGCAACTTGAAAACAATGCTCGCTTTCAAGTACAATGGGTTATACGTCCACAGACTAAAGGGTATTTAGATTACAGAGGCTATGCTGGTGCTGTATTAAGTGGAGATTTTAATCTCGGAGATCACGTCAGAATATTACCTAGTAATATTAGTGCTCAAATTATTGGTATAGAAAAGAATCTTCAGTCAGTAGATAAGGCAGTAGCGGGTGAAAATGTGGTCTTGCACTTTGATGCTGATATTGATATTAGCCGTGGAGATACAATCTTTTTAGATATTGAAGATGCACCTATTACAGGCAATCAGCTTAATTCTTGGATTAGCTGGTTAGACAATCAAGCACTTCAATTGGGGAAGACTTATATTTTACAACATCGCTTCCACAGTGTTCGTGTTAAGATTAAATCAATCAATAAGAAATGGGATGTCAATACCTTGGAGTTTTTACCAGCACAGGAGTTGCAGCTCAATGATATTGCTCAGATTAGTTTACAGACAAACCAACCTTTACACTATGATGCCTTTGCAACGAATTCAAAAACAGGTAACGCTATTCTTATTGATGAAACTTCCTATGATACTGTAGGTGCTTTAATGTTTTTATAATAATAAACTTATGCGTGATCACATTTACAATCAGACTATTATCAATCGCGTACCTGAGGTAGATAAAATAGAGTGTTGGCTTAGCGATCTGTATAAATGGATGTTTGTCAATTCGGACTGTCGTCCTATCTCTTCTTTTTTTGATCAAGAGAAACAGCTATACCAAGAGTTAGAGCATATTCTTATCACACTAAGCAGTAAAGAGCAGATTAGAGGAAAAGTTCTTCGCTTTTTTAGTCAGATAGAAGAGCTGTATATCGCATTAGAATTAGATATTAGAGCATATCTAACGGGAGACTTTCCATTTCAAACCAAAGTAGCTGTTATCGCTCAGTCTTCAGGATTCTTTGCCACTTTTATTTATCGTGTAGCCGTTCTACTTCAAAGTATTGATACTCCAGAGATGAGTTACGTCGCTTGTTCTTATGCAAAGAGACAAACAGGTATTGAGATAGCTCCTTTAGCCAAAATAGGAGAGAGTTTTACAATAGATAGTGGCTTTGGTGTGGTCATCAGTCAAACCGTACAGATTGCAAATCATGTTCGCCTTGCTAATGGAGTTGTTTTAGGATTAAGCCATCATTTAGAAACGGAGTCTATTCTTGTCGATGACCATGTGTCTATTAAGGCTAATTCTATTATAGGAGGTGATCATATTCATATCGGTAAGCACTGTATTGTCGAACAAGGGTGTATTGTAAGTGAATCTATTAAAGCGAATAATGTAGTATCTGTCAATCAAATCAAGAAACTTAAAAAGAACAAAAAACCATTAATTATAAAACAATGAAACTAAACAATACAAATCCGGCAACAAATACCATTGTCCCATACAATACGCACTTATATAAATATGTAGGTGTTAAAAATCAGACTGTTCAATTAACCTTGTATTCATTCTAATTTTTACTCCATGAAGAAATCAAAAGTTATTTTAGCAGGTGCAGGACCTGGAGATCCTGAATTAATCAGTGTAAAAGCACTCCGTTATTTGCAGTCGGCAGAGGTTATCCTAGTTGATCGCCTGGTATCTCCTGAACTTATAAGCAACTATACTAGTGCTGCTGCAGAAGTTATTTATGTGGGCAAACAGTGCTCTAAAGGGATATTTACCAAGCAAGAGGATATTAATCAGTTACTCGTTCACTATGCAAAGTTGGGTAAAAAAGTATTGCGACTAAAAGGAGGAGATGTATCAATATTCTCCAATATTTTGGACGAGCTTACTGTGCTGAAACAACATGGTATTACTTATGAGATTGTGCCAGGTATATCTGCAGGACTAGCTGCTGCTGCTGGTAGTGGTATTCCTTTGACTGCTAGAGGGTATAGCAGAGGAGTCCGTTTCTTAACGCTTTTTGACACCGATAGTATTAGTGAAGAGCTGTGGAATGATTGGGCAAAGACCGAAGATACGCTAGTATTTTACATGAGCGGGTTAAAATTAAAGCACTTAGTCAAAAGTTTATTAGCGCATCAGATCAGTACTGATAAGGGAATAGCTGTCATACAGCAGGCTAGTACAGCGTATCAGCAGACGACCATTTATAGGTTTGAGACTATTGAAGAGCAAGAGCTCTTAGCTTTTCAGTATGTTCCGACCTTGTTTGTTATTGGCCGTGTAGTAGAATTACACCATGATTTTGCTTGGAGAGATGAAGTGTCTTCTCTGGATACGCTCTCCTATTTTGATAATCATTTAAATGTGTTAAGAGATGCAATTTGATCAAAAAATAAGTGCTTTACAGAAGCAGATTCAGGGGTACTCTAGAGAAGAGTTACTTTGGTTTAATGGGTATCTGTCTGGGTTGTTAGCTAATAACCAGATTGCGACTACTGCACAATTAGAGTCTATTGCCCCAACGATTCAGTTAAACCCCGTTGTATTATATGGAAGTGAAACGGGGAACTCTAAAAAACTAGCCTTTGAGTTATTAAAGCTTTTTAAACAAAACAATATTCAAGCAAGGTGTTTTGACTTGGCGACTTATAAGGTAAAGCAACTCGCTAAAGAAGAATTTGTACTTTTTATTTGTAGCACACAAGGAGAGGGCGAAGCTCCTGTTTCAGCTCAGCGCTTTTTTGGTGAATTAGAGCATGAGGCTTTAGATTTATCAACCTTGTCATATAGTGTGTTAGGATTAGGAGACAGTTCTTATCCTCTTTTTTGTAAGGCAGCAGAAGATTTGCAAATATTGCTAAACAAACATGGTGGTGTCCTTAGTATTGCTTCACAAAAATTAGATGTTGATTATAAAACTGCAGCACATCAATGGTTTAAAGAAGTAATAAATCACGTTCTTAATAAATCAGTGACTCCTATTCACAATGCTGTAGAGAATCGACAAGAGTTGAATACTCAACCTAAAGAAATTAGTACTAGGACAAAAAGGAGTTATAAGGGGATTATAGGACATAGTATTATCTTAAATGATCGTGAATCAAACAAAAAGACCTATCACATAGAGTTAGAGTCAGATGAGGAACTTGATTACTCACCAGGTGATGCAGTAGGTATATATCCTAAAAATAAGCATGAGGTTTGTGCTGAAATAGCTACCCTCTTTAAAGCTACTGATAGAGCCTTTGAGCTAGAGAAGTTAACTATAACAGGATTAAGTGGAAATACACTAAAGAAATTGGAAGATATACTAACGATCGAGGTGACTGACAAGCGCATTGACTTAATCGACCTGTTGAATTTATACCCAGCTAATAAGCAAGTGACTTTTGATCAGTTATTAACTGTATTAGTGCCAATGTCTCCAAGACTTTATTCTATATCTTCTTCTGCGTTGACCAATAGTCATCAGGTAACAATCACTGTGGCATTAGCAGAGTTTGAAAGTAATGGCGTAAACAAAAGTGGTGTGTGTTCGTCCTTTCTAAGTAGTCTTTCTGTTGGTCAAGACATTGAGTTTTACATCCATCCAAATAGTGAGTTTTATTTGCCTAATGCTGATACTGATATAGTTATGGTTGGTCCGGGTACAGGTATAGCTCCGTTTAGAAGTTTCTTACAACATCGAGACCTTCGAGGGGATAGTGGAAGAAATTGGTTGTTCTTTGGTGAACAGCACTTTGTCTGTGATTTTTACTATCAGACTGAAATCCAACAGTGGCTAGAGAGTGGAGTATTGACCAAGTTAGATACTGCTTTCTCTAGAGATCAAAAGTACAAAATCTATGTTCAAGATCGTCTAAGACAGCAATCCAAACAGTTGTGGCAATGGATCGAGTCTGGCGCTATACTCTATGTATGTGGTCAAAAATCACCGATGAGTCAAGATGTAGAGAATGCTCTAGTAGAAATTATTAGAGAGAACACACAGTCTTCTGAAGAACAAGCAGTAGCTTACTTGGATACAATGTTCTTAAATGGACAATATAAGAAAGATGTTTATTAAAATATAATCAAGGTATGAGTCAAGATAAATTATCACCTATAGAATCAATAAAACAAAAGAGCGATGGACTGAGAGGTACTCTATCTCAGAGCTTACAAGATAATTATACAGGAAATGTTCGTCCGGATGACGAGGCACTGATTAAGTTTCACGGGATGTATGTCCAAGACGATAGAGATAGAAGACAAGAACGAGCAGAAAAGAAATTAGATAAATTATACTCATTTATGATTCGTTTGCGCATACCTGGAGGGGTTATTACTGCTAAGCAGTGGCAAGCTATACATGAAATATCTGAGCAATACGGCACAGGAGTGTTGAAAATTACCACCAGACAGACCATCCAATTGCACGGTCTATTAAAGCATCAATTAAGCGATACAATCAAAGGGTTTATTACTGCAAAGCTAGATGCTATTGCCGCTTGCGGTGATGTCAATCGCAATGTTATCTGTAGTTCTCACCCACAAGTATCTCCAATCTTTGAGCAGATTCACAATTATGCAGATCGCATATCCACTATGTTATTGCCCAAGACACAGTCTTACTATGAGATATGGATAGATGATCAGAAGGTCTATGATCGTTCGTTAGAATCTGACCCTCTTTATGAAGATAACTATCTTCCTCGAAAGTTCAAGATTGCCATTGCTATACCACCGACCAATGACGTCGATGTCTTTGCTAATGATATAGGGCTGATTGCTATCATTGAGAATGAGCAATTGATAGGGTTCAATATAGCTATTGGAGGAGGTCTGTCTACTACACATGGCAACGAAAAGACTTATTCGAGATTAGCTACAGTCATTGGGTTTTCTGATAATGAACAAGATACTATGAAGTTAATCTATGAGGTACTTACGATACAGCGTGATTATGGGAATCGCTCTGATAGAAAGCAGGCTAGATTAAAATATACAATAGATCAAATGGGCGTGGATAACTTTGTCGCTGAATTAGAAAAAAGGGCAGGTGTCCGCTTGCAAGCTCCTAGAGCTTATACGTTCACTGAACGCAATGATCGAAAAGGTTGGCAACAAGCAGAAGATGATAGTTGGTATTACACATTATTTGTAGAAAATGGGGTGGTTCAACCCAATCAAAAAGAGTTCCTTTCTCATTTAGCCAAGCTCAGACTATCTGATTTTCGATTTACCTGCAACCAGAATCTTATCTTAGGAGAGATTGCTACTGAAGACAAGTGGATGGTTGAGAAGTTGATTAAACAGTTTACTATTGAGACCACAGTTAGTGGGTTAAGAGAAAGCTCAATGGCTTGTGTAGCCATGCCTACTTGTCCGTTAGCACTAGCTGAAGCACAGCGATATTTACCTGTATTAGTTTCGAAAGTAGAGCCCCTATTAGTCAAGCATGATTTGACAAATGACCAGATAAGCATACGCATGACGGGGTGTCCCAATGGTTGTGGACGCTCTTATTTAGCTGAAATAGGATTTGTTGGGACTGGACCAGAACAATATAACCTTATGCTCGGTGGAGATCGCTATGGAACGCGATTAAATAAAGTGTATAAAGCTAAGTTGAGCGAACAAGAGATTTTAGAGCAATTAGATATATTATTTGACCGCTACAAAAAGGAAGCCTTGGATAGTGAAACTTTTGGTGATTTTAGCCATCGCAAGTTCTTTACTTAAAATAAAGCTATTACCCCAACCTATATACCAAAGAAACAATAGATTATGACTGACTTTTCTGCTGAGTATGAAGTTGTCCTAACCAACGGGATTTACTTTCTCTATTGTTAACTCAGACATGACAATTCCCATTTAATGTATTTGTATTGATGAGTCCGAAAGACTGGTCAAGGGAACCTTTGTTTCTTTTTTTAAGCAACAGTAAGCAAAAAAACAAAATCTAAAAAACTGATATTTATTTAGTTATGGAAAATACGCTATTTCCAATATTTTTAAAAACTAACAATTTTAACTTTCTAATTGTAGGAGGAGGAAATGTCGGACTAGAGAAAGCACGCACTCTATTAAAGCAGAATCAATCAACACGTATCACAGTTGTTTCTACTTGTTTTAAAGCAGACTTTTTTTCGTTAGCAGAGACTTCACCTCATTTAGTTTTGGTCACACGTGATTTTAGAGAAGAAGACCTGATAGGCAAGGATTTAGTGGTCATCGCTACTAATGACGCTTATCTAAACAAACAGATCAAGCGACTAGCCAATGAAAGAAAACTATTTGTCAATGCAGCCGATCAACCTGATTTGTGTGATTTTTACTTAGGATCTATTGTTAATAAAGGACAACTTAAGATAGCTATCTCAACTAATGGTAAATCGCCCGTATTAGCTCGTCGATTACGTGAATACTTAGAAGATGAAATGCCAGAGAATATCAGTGAAAGTATTGAAAACTTGAATATTTATCGATCAAGTTTAAAGGGAAGTCTAAAGCATAGGTTGCACCACCTAAATAGGGCAACGACAGCCTTAGTTGCTTCAGGTCAAAACAAGCGCGAACCGTATATTCGCCTGTTTTATATTACTAGTTTAGTATTAGTTTTTGTATTGGGCTATGCTATATCTAATTTTGTTTCAATAGCGGAGGTCAAGACAGTATTGTCAAGTATGCCCTCGGAGTTTTACTATGTTTTGGCTATAGGCTTCTTTGCCCAATTAGTTGATGGAGCCTTGGGTCTTGGTTATGGGATGACATCGGCTTCAGCGATGATGGCTATGGGGATAAGCTTACCCGCTATTTCAGGAAGTATTCACTCGGCAGAGATGTTTTCAAGTGCTGTATCAGGCTATACTCATTATAAGTTTGGCAATGTCAATAAGAAGTTGTTGCTTTGGCTGTGTGTGCCTGGTGTTGTTGGAGCAACATTAGGATCTTTATTTGTTATCTATATCGGTAGTGAGTATGAGTATATAGCCTATCCATTTGTAGCATTGTACTTAATGATTATTGCTGTTCGACTAATCAGCCTAGCCCTGCGATCCAGTGTGGTAAGAAAAAAAGTAAAATACGTGGGAATATTAGGGTTTTCAGGAGGTTTTTTTGATGCCTTTGGAGGAGGAGGTTGGGGACCGATAGTAACATCAACGTTATTGACAAAGGGAAGACCCACGCACTATGTGATAGGGACTGTATCATTAGCAGAGTTTTTTGTGACATTTGCAGCTTCTGTGGTATTTTTTTCTTCTTTAGGTTTTGGGTACTGGTATATCTTTTTAGGATTAGCAATAGGAGGGACCCTTGCGGCGCCTTTGGCTGCTAGACTTGCTGGTCGCTTGCCCAAACGTCTATCTTATGTGTTGGTAGGACTATTAGTATTTGCAGCTAGTTTGCGGATAGTGTTGAGTTTCTGGAAATAAAAACAGCATTGAAAATAAGGAATAAAACTTAGGTACCTCCCTATAGACTTTTTGTTTATTGGGAGTTTTTTTGTGAAATACAGATGTTGGGTCTAAGTAAAAGACATCTTCTAAGTGAGAAGTAATTCTATGAGAAATGACTTACTTATGGTTTATTTGTATAGGTGTTTTTTACTGCTCTCAAAACGTACTATTAAATTTGTTGAAAAAATGAGTTCAACAACCACCGAACCATTGATCAGTCCACTAAATTCAAGGTATTTACGAGGTTTTTATAAGTGTTGTTCGGTACATTTTCGGAAGAAGTGCCTAAAATAAGGGGGACTACCGAAGAAGACTCGAATAAGTATCGAATAAAGCCATTTTAAACACTGGCGTTAGCTATGTTTTTGTCAGTGAAACGAGTGAATTGAATAAGGCAAAATGAGAAAATTGAACACCTTAAAGAATGGTATTTTTTACTTATAAAGGTAGTTTGTTCTTACTTTGGGGCAAGACCCTTTTCATAAGTATTTCTCTACGAAGAGAGATTAATATAAGGTAAATATACGGATTTTTTGAATGTGAAGTGAGGTTCTGAAAAGAGAAAGTTTACTTGTTTTGAGATGCTATAGCGTTTTGTCTTTTTTCTTTGAATAGGGATAGGGAATATTTCCAATGGATTTTTAATTGTTTTATTGTGAAGCAGAGGTAAGTGTCTAATTCTCGGTATAGTTTTATGTAATTATAACCAAAGTATTATATTAGTCAATCAAAAGCTATTTAGTTCAAAATGTATTTATTTTAAGTTCTGGTGAGTATTGGATAAAATGTCCTTGAATAGACTGTATGGTTATCATAAATACCTTATTTTTGTTCAAAATGTGACATCCTATGTTTCGAATAATTCTTTTATTGAGTCTAGTGACCTTATTTTCTTGTACGAATAATAAGCAAGGGGGTAATGCTCATTTCGATTCCTTGATACAAGTGTATAGGGACAAAAATATAAAGGATGCAACACCTCTCAAGAATAGTGACGAATCACAAGCCATTAAAAATGTATTTGAGGCATTAGAATATCAAAAGCAATATGACAGTATCAATCCAGCAAGTACTTCACTTTTTTTAAAGAGTGTAGATCTTGTCGATAAACGTCCAAATATAGGGTTGCGAGCATGGGTGTATAGCGAGGTTGGGTTTTACTATTATACCTATAGTCATTATTTGGACGCGGCTCCATACTTTATCAAGCTTTCTAAGATAATAGATGACCAATCTGAGCAAGTAGATATTCAACAATGTGATGTGATCTTAAAGACAGCGTACTTTTTTGAGACGATGCAGAATTATGGCAAATCAAAGGAATATTATACTATACTCTTGTCTTTGTGTGAAGAACCTGGAGACAAAAGAGCAGCTGTAATGTGGGCATTAGGCTATTCCTACTTACAGACAGATCAAGTGAATAAGGCAAAGGATTGCTTTGAAAATGCGAGCAAACTAGCCTTAGGGGTAGGTGATACGCTGCGATATGCAAAAAGTCAAGGTTCTTTGGCTAAGGTTTATAGTCTAAAAGGAGATTTAGCTAGTGCTGAGCAACACTTTCTACAAGATATTAGTTTGTCAAAGCAGTTAAATCAAGAGCGAAACCTTATGTATGCTCAGATACAATTAGGTAGATTTTACTTTGATACTCAAAGATACCAAGCAGCAGAAAAGCTATGGGAGCAAGCGTATGCTTATGCAAAGACTAAAGCGTATCTGATAGGCTATGAGCGAGAGATAGCTCTTTGTTTATTGGAATTGCAACGCGAATATCACCAGAATGATCAACAAGAGTTGTATTATCGAAGAGAGATCGAACGGATAGATTACTTTATAAAAGAAAAAGAAAGTAAAGAGGTTATTCAAAAAATCAATTGGGAAACGACCTATCAAAGTATCTCTTGGGAATTAGAGGCAGAAAAGAATATCTCGGAACGCACTCGCTATCAGCGGCTATTTTTTATGAGTAGTACTATATTACTTTTAATATTAGTTGTAGTTATTTATTTTTCCTATAAACGAATAATAAAACTCCAGGCTTTCAAATACCAAGCAAAACTGTTGGCTTTTCAATTGGATAAGTTGAGCTCTGAAAATAAGCTGAAACAAACGCACGCTTCATTGGCTTCCTATCAAGTCTATCTCACTGAGAAAACACAGCAAATAGTACAATTAGAAAAAGAACTACAACACGTAAAATCATCGTCAACTAAGTTCCTGAAAGAGCAGAGACCTAATCTAGAACAATTGCTCAATGCGCATTTGATGACAGATGAAAACTGGAATATGTTTAAGGGATTATTCAAGGAAGAACAAACAGAATATTACCTTTATTTAACCACACATTTTCCAGACTTGACAGAATCTAATTTACGTATTATATTACTACAAAGGTTAGGCTTGACTAATCAGGAGACGGCTAACTTACTAGGGATAACAATAGATGCAGTCAAGAAGGCAAAACAGCGTTTAAAGAAAAAATATGAAGACTCTTATGATACGATTTTTTGTAAATCGTAAAAGTAGTCGTCAAAATTGTAAATGATGAAAGGTATTACTGTTTTAGGTAATGCTTTTTTGTTAAGTATAAGTGATTTGTTGTAAGTGGGTTGTGATTTGTCCACCCCTTTGTCCATCCCCTAAAATAGGCAGAATATCGTGCTATTAATACTTTTATACCACTAAAACAAACCTAAGCTTCGCCCATACTATGTTTTTGCTTTATAAGAGGAAATCGTGTGACATCCTCTTGTTTTTAGTTCTATTTGTTGATTAACTTTTCCATAAATAACTATAACGAAAAAAAGCCTAACTATATCACAATCAATAGTTAGGCTTTTTTATCTGTGGAGTCGCCGACAGCACACTGATAGTTTTAAATGAAATCTTTTTAGATTACATAATTATATTTATATTACTCATATATAGCTTATTGTGTGTTTTTAACTACTTACGTATTGTCTTATTTGTTCTCGTTTGTTTTCGATTAGTTTTGTAGAACTATACAAATTTATATCTTTGTCGAATCAATTCAAATTAGCAAATTATGGCAACTATAAGCTTCATGTTTAGAACAACTAAGGATAAGGCAAATATAAAGCTTCGTTTCTTTTTTAGGAAGGAAAATAAAAATGCTTTTATAGAAACTAATACTAAGTTAGTAGTTACTCGCGAGTATTGGGAAAAATATCATAATGCTACACGTATAAGAGATATCACATACCGCAATATGCAGAATGAAGTTCATAATGAGTTGAATGATATTGAAAATTATGTACTAGAGCAGGCTTCAGACAAAGATGTTTCTTTTTATGATAAAGATTGGTTAAATCAGGTAATTGATCAGTATTATCATCCTGGAGATATTATAGTTGATGGTGATAATGAAAAAGTAGAGAAAGCATCTGAGGTATTATTAGATTGGTTTGATATATATAAAGAAGATAAAAAAAGAACAGCATCTGAAGCTACATTGCGAAAAGTAAATGTAGTTAAGCAGCTTGTTTCGCGTTATCAAAAGGATAAAAGAAAGAAGCTCTTGGTTAGAGATGTAGATGTTAAATTTTGCACCAAGTTTGAAGAATATTGTTACGATAATGGTTATTCTACTAATACTATTTCGCGCACTGTGGTATTTGTAAAAACTATTTGTAATCACGCAAAGGCAAATGGGGTGATGGTGAGCAATACTTTTGATTTAGTTAAGACTAAACGTGAGAAGGTGAAGAGTATCTATCTGAATGAAAATGATATTTTAAAGTTGGAGAAGTTGAAAGATTTGACTGAAACGTTGGATAATGCTCGCGATTGGTTACTTATATCTTGTTATACTGGTCAGCGAGTGTCTGATTTCATGCGCTTTGAAAAGGGTATGATAAAGTATCATACAAACAAGAAAGGCGAGTTAAAGGCGATTCTTGAGTTTATGCAGCAAAAAACAAGTAAACAGATGAGTGTTCCTCTTTCGTCTAAGGTTCTTGACATCCTGGATAAGAGGGAAGGTGAGTTTCCTCGTGCGATATCTGATCAGAAATATAATGAATATATTAAGTGCGTGTGTGAAGTAGCTAAATTAAATGATAGGGTAGAAGGAACTAAGAAGGTAGAGGTGTCAAAAGGGGTGTGGAGGAATAGGAAGGGAATATTTAAGAAATGGGAGATTGTGAGCTCGCATATCGGAAGAAGATCATTTGCTACTAATAATTATGGAAAAATACCTACTGTTTTCCTGATGAACATGACAGGTCATGGTACTGAAAAAATGTTTTTAACCTACATTGGAAAAGGGTCAAATGATATAGCAATGGAGCTTAGTGAGTACTTTGATTAAAAAAAGCACCTATTTAGGTGCTTTTCTATTTTAATTTATTATATATATAGAGCATTGTTTTTATCCATGGAGGAAGTTCGTTAGCTGATGGTTTTGTCTGATTTTTTACAGAGGCTTCGGTGAGTCCGGTGATATCTGCTATATCTCTATTTGTTAGCTTGAGGTCTTTCTTCATTTCTTTGAAATCCTCATGTGTATAATTACTCTTCATAACTATCAATTTGTGTTAGGTATTGTGTATACCATTTCCAAGCTTGGTTCATAACTTTTTTAGCATCTTGCTCGGTGGCTTCGCAGTTATTCTGCGTGTACACTCCTAGCCAGCTCTCAATTTGTCCTTCGCTATTCGTGTAATTGTAATAAACAAAGTCTTTATTTATCTCAAAATCTTCGAAGTCATCTACGCAAATGAATTCTATTAGCGACAATGCTTGTGTTGCGTATATCCACGTTCTGTGATCGTTGTATGATTCGTTTTTGAAAGGAGTTTCGCATAGTAGGAACTCTGGTGTTGTTAGGTCTATTTTCATAATTATCAATTTTATAATCCGTAAGTGCTAACTTTATTATTAAACTTGAATTTTCTAGCGATATAACTCTCCTTTTTTAAGAAGTAATGATGCCATTCACCGTCTTGATTACTACCAGTTTTTAATGCGTTTAAAAAGCCAGTTGAAATATAAATCATATCACTTGCTCCATCGCCCATAATTCTCCAAGCTTCATCTACATTTATACCTAAGTCTTCAAACTCATTTTCAAAATTGTTAATATTAACTTCGTTTATCTCTGTACCTCTATAGTTAAATGTTTTCATCTTTATTCCTTTTTTGTGTACTACAAATGTAATATATATATTACTTTTTATTATGAAAAAAATGGTTACTTAGTTCTGAGACTAGTAACCATAAGGGGTAGAGTGTTGCGGTTTTCTAATTACAATGTTTAAATTCAGCAACTATGTCTCTGCATATTAATCTATCTGGATCATCTTCAAAAAAATACAATCTGGTTATACTGTACTCTGTATCATTTTTTGCTTCTTCAATTACAGCTTCTATTCCATAACTATATAGAGGATAGTTTTTTACTCTACAGTATGTTGATGCTGCACATTCTGTAGCTGTAATTATGTGGTAGTTCTCTATCTTTGAAATATATTTAGATATGAATTCTATTATATCTGTTACATCATAATGCTTAATGTGTTTAGTGAATTCTATAACTATTGCATCTTGTGTTGTATTTTTACTTCTAGTATTTAGTTTTGTATCTATTTTTTTCATTATTGTATTTCTTATAGTTTAGTAGGTGTTAATCTAAGTGTTTATTGTTTGTGTGGTATTAATGAGTCGGCTTCTGTAAACAGAATACCATAATTTATGTTTAGTTTTTTCATGCTATGTTCGATGTATAGTTCGTTTTCATAGTATGTTTGGTTAGTAAAAACATCTACTATAGCATTTATATCAATTGGGTGTTTTTTATTTTTTACTAAGAACATTTGTCCTTTTGTGAGTTCAGATGCTTTATTTTCAGGCATTCCAACAAGTAAATCAAATGTTATAAAATCGGATAGGATAGTGTCTCTTTGTTGATAGAAGTCGTAATGTTCTGTAGTTGGTTTTTTTACTAAGTGTACAATAGCTCCATCTCCTGCAGGGTTTTTAAATACTCTGAATACTTCTAAAGGCATATCATCTAATACATTGTTTTCAATGACACTATCTTTTTTTCTTTCTAGTAGTTTTAAAGCATTATTTCGGTTTAGTTCATTGTCTATGAAATTTGGAAAACTATCTTTAAAAACAATGTTTAAGAGAGTGTCTATCTTTCTGTAATTCTCTTTTTTTATTTCTTTTTCTTGACAAGAAAAGATTAAAAAAGCTAAAGGAATCAGTGTTAGTAGGTTTTTCATAAAGTATAGTATAGGTTGGTTTTATCTTTTTCTTTCTCGAATTATCTTAACTACATTAAACAACTTATTTACATGAGATAGGTTTATTGTCTTGTAGAAAATATTCTGTAAATGGAGTTCTAGGGGGGGTATGGAGTTAAAGTTACATATTATTCAATATATACAGTAAGCAAGTTTCTTTGTTTGGGAATAATAGAATTTCTTTCGGCCCATAAATAAAATATTTATTGTTTGAGTGTTTTCGATATATTTGAAAAACCATGTTGTCTGATCGTAAAACTTGGTATTCTGTATGTCTTCCCATTTTGAAAGTTCTTTTACTTCCTATTACTATAATATCTGTAATTTCTAGATCCTCTGTGTAATCATTTTTTAGAAATATTGCATTATTTTTTTTTGAATAATTTTGTTCTAAAAAAGTTAAAACAGATGAAATTGAATTTAATTCTTGATCAAATTTATTTTCATTTATTAACATTGAGTACTCGTCTTTGCCATCTACTTTTAATGCTAAAACATTCTCGTCAAAAAAACCTTGTTTGAATAAAAAAGATTTGTCTTGTAAATCTATTAATAGAGATTGATTTCCTAAATATTCCCATTTCCCTTTTTCAACAATACCATTTGTAGCAACTAAAAGTTCATTAGATGTTTTAAAAATAAAAATGGTTTTTGACAGTTCAATATCGTCTATCAGTACCCAATGTTGATTGGTAAGTAATGTTATGTCGTCTAGTTTTCTAGAATACTCTTGTATTTTAGGTATTATACTTGCTATAAATGTTTTCATAATTTATTATCGTTTACGGTCTCTAATGACTTTAACCACATTAAATAATTTATCTATATGGCTTAAATTTAGTAATTTATTTTCAAACATTGGATTAAGAGAATGAATAATAATCTCTCCATTATCAGGGTTGTGATCAATGATTCTCTTAACAATTACACCTTCTTCCTGGTCCACAATAACAAAATCCCACTTTGTATAATGTAGCTTACTTGCCCAGTAGTCCTTATTTACGTTTCTACATACTAATATGTCCCCATCAAATAAGCTCTCTTCAGGATTATCTTCTGATATCATACTATCTCCTGATACTTCGAAACATACATATTCGCCCTTTGGCTCTTGGTCCTGCGTAAGTATAACAGGTACTGTTGGTAAAGTTTCCATATAACTCTCGTCTGCAAAACCACTAAGATAACCAGCTTTCGCATATTGTGAAACTAAAGGAACGTATTTAACTATTCCTGCAGTGATTGGGATTGCTTCATGTTTCTTTTCTGATTTGATCATTTCACCTTCTCCTGTTAATAGCCATTCTATATCTAGGTTTGGATATTTATTCTTAAGTGTAGAGATTTTATCTAAACTTATGCTTTTTGAAATGTTATTTATATATCCATTTGATGCTTTAATCTCCTTTTCAAAGGAGCTTATTGTTAAATTAAGGCTATTTGCGAACTCTTTAAGTCTGTCTTTTACACTCATTGTCAATTAGTTATATTTGTTAAGTATTTAATTTAGAATATTTCTCTAATTAGTTTTGTTTTTGTTTAGAGAAATTCTCTATATTTGTCATGTCAGGTCACGTTGATGATTTATAATTCTAAACGCAAAACCTTGACATGTCACAAATTGGTCAAAAGTATGAAAAAAGTTATTGAGATACACGCTGCTGATGAAGAAATAGCAGTTAGAGCAAAATCTCTAAAAATACTTAGTGATTTTAGAGTATTAGGATTTGTTACTAGAAAGTCATTCTTAACTGTGGTAATGGAATATTACCCTGAATTGAATAGTCATGATGGAGGTAACAGATTGGTTAATTTTTGGGCAGGTCGTGAATTTAGGCTGAACCAACAATTAGAGGAAGTATTAGAAATATTGAAAAATTCTTAATTATGGAAGGTAAAATAATATTAGAAGGTATCACTGCTGAAGCATTAATATCTATGATCGCTGATGTAGTAGTTGAGAAACTACAAGGCTCAAAGAGTGAAGATGTGCTAATGACTAGGCATGATGCGGCAAAATATCTTAGTATAGGATTGTCTACATTAAGTAGATGGACCTCTGAGGGGCGTGTGAAGAGTCATGGGATTGGTGGTAAGATTTATTATTATAAATCTGAAATAGAGAGATCAATGGAAACTTTAAAAGTATGAGAACATTTGAGAAAGATTGGAAAGTGTTTGAAGCTAAAATTTTAAAACAATTGAGTGATGAAGCATATCAAAGAAATATTGCAAGAAATACCTGCAGTAGCTATGCTAGGGCAGAATTGCAAGGTAAAGAGAACAACAGTTAATCCAGATAAATGTACAGCTAAGACTAGACCTTGTCATCCATTCGATGTATTTGCAGGTATAGAAGGGTGTAAGCACTGTAGTAAGAAGTTTTGAAAAGTATTTTTAAGCCGTTATTGGTGGGTGCTATTTTGGCGATTGTTCTATCAGGAGTTGTTTTGTTGTAAATGTACTAAATAATACAATTATAGGAAAATGTACTAAAAAGTACATTTAATATCAGGGAGTAAGTCACCTGGGGTGAAAATGACAATTTTTTCTTTTCCATGTATATACTTGAAGGTTCGAATCCTTCCTCTCTGACAAATCAAAAAGATAATTAATATGGAATCAAAGATTTTTCAAAACGTTCCCGAAAAAGAGCGTGTGCAGTATCTGAGAGATAATGCAGTGAGTAGTGAGCAAAAAACTTATATGCGTGCATTGGATAAATCTGAAGTGATTGAGCTTCAGAATAAGTATGCGCAAAAGGCTATTGAGCTTAATATAGCAGATGAGACTCTTAAAATGCATAGAGAGGCGTTTAAAAATACTGCTAAGCCTTTAAAAAGTGAAATGAGTAAGATAATACAAGGTATACGTACGTCTAGTGAGGAAATTACAGAGGAAGTGTATTTGTTAGCTGATATGGATGAGGAAATGATGGGGTATTATAACTCATTAGGTGAATTGATCTATTCTCGTCCATTACTATCTAGTGAGCGTCAATTTAGTATTACAAGTAGTGTAATGCATAAAATAGGTTAGTTATGGAGGATAGTATGAATGCTCTTCAGAGTTATCTAGATACTCTGAAAGAAAAAGGGTTTACGTTTCAATTATTAAATAATAATAATGAATCAATTCTTTTGAGTGTTGTTAATGGAGTTGTTGTATCAGCGCATCTTGGGGGTTTTGTTAAGAGGGTAATATATGCAGAAGAAAGAGTGTCTGATTTATTAGAAGAAGTAGAATATTATGTTGAATCAATAATAGAAACAAGATCATGAGTGATTTAAAAATTAGTGTTGTTGCTGAAGGTAACGAGGTAGTTGTAAGGCAAGGTGCTGCAGCTGAAATACATCAACCAGGAGAGGTTAAAGTATCTAATGTCACAATCGGGGCGGTGGTTGAGTTTTTGAGTAAAAAGGATGTAGAAGAGGGGGTTATTCTTGACTCTGTGTTGGTTTATTCTTATGATAGATTAACTATGGATTTGAGTTATGGTCTTTCAGTAAAGAATACTTACTTAATTAGTTCAATTATAGAGTTGAATCCTGACTTGGAAGCTTTTAATATTAATACAGGTAAGAGATATAGTTCTTTTGAGCTTGCTGATTTTATTAAAATGAATAGACATCTATTTGAAAGTAAATCAGTAGCAATGGAGTTGGTGTCTGCTTTGAAAAATATTAAAGCTAATGTGAATAAGGCTATTGAAGCTAGTAGAGATGATAGGGGGAATAAACGTGCTCTTATAGATCAGGTAGTGGAAAGTAATATTCCTGAGGTGTTTAATATTGAGTTACCTGTATTTAAAGGTTGTGGTAAGGTTGTGGTCCCGATAGAGGTGGTGTTAGATGAATCTCTAGACTGTATGTTGTTATCGCCTGATCTGAAGCAGATAGTTGCTGAAGAGTCAAAAATATTAATCGATAACGAATTGGATAAGGTTAAGGAGATGCATCCGCAATTGAGAATTTATCAGAAGTAATGTTCTGACAGTGTCCGCATGTTCCATTGGCTTCATGTCTGCACTTTAAAAAGAAATGGTCGATTTAAGCCAATTTTAGATAATTGGCTTAAAAAGGCCTATTGATTATTTCGTCAATAGGTGTTTAATGATTAATAAAATAATAGTGTAAAAAAAGTAGTTACATGGAACCAAATTATTATGCTAATATACCTGCTAATGTTAGGTATGATAAGCAATTACCGCCTAATGCTAAGTTGCTTTATGGTGAGCTTACAGCTTTGTCTAATCGTGAGGGATTTTGCTGGGCAGGGAATGATTATTTCTCTGAATTATATGATGTGTCTACGGAAACTATTTCGAGGTGGATATCGGCTTTAAAAAAGGGTGGTTATATAGAGGTAGAATTGTTTAAAAAAGAAGGTAATAAGCGTAAAATATCTATTGACAAAAAAGTCAAGACCTATTGCGAAAAAAGTCAAGACCTATTGACAAAAACATCAAGACCTATTGACGAAAATGTCAAATCAAATAAGGAGAATATTACAATTAATAATACAAGTAATAGAAAGGCTCTTGAGTTTTTGAAAGAAAATAGTTTTAGTCTTTATGAAAACTTTGAAATGAGGTTTAAAAAACAAATCTCTGATTTTACAAAATTCTGCGAGTTGTTTGATTTGAAGTTTGATGAGGAAGGTTTAGAGTATACAGTGAGAAAAATAAATAATCGGTTAACGAGATTTGCGATTAACTATTGTGAGAATGAAAAGAAGAGATATGTAGGGAATCAACAGCAAGTAACGCAGCCAGTTGTTCAACAATACCAAAAAATAAGATTTTAGTTATGAGTGAAGTTGTTAAAAAAAATTTGCCTCATTCATTTGATATAGAGGAAGCGGTGATAGGTGCAATGTTGGTTGATAAGAATGGGGTAGAGGAAGCAATGCAGGTTATAAAAGATAGTTCCGCGTTTTATGATCCTAAACATATTGAAATATTTGAAGCTATACAAAAGCTTTATTCTAACTCAGAGCCGATTGATTTGCTTACTGTAGCTAAGCAATTGAGATCAAATGATAGTAGTGTTGGTCCGGAGGAGATTGTAAGTATTTCGCAAAAGATTGTTTCGTCTGCTCATGTAGAGTATCATTCTATGATTTTGTTACAGTACAGGATTAGAAGAATGATAGTAATGTTTAATACGTCTGTGACTGTTGCGGCGATGGATGAGACAGTTGATGTATTTGATTTAATAGCTAGGTGGCAAAATGAATTTGATTCTGTAGCTGATGTAATTACAAAGGGGAGGGCTAGTGTGTCTATCTATGAAACAATGAAGGAGCTTACTAAGCGAATTGAGTTTATTTCTAAGAGTACAGGTGATAATAGTATAACAGGTATTCCTACTGGGTTTAAGAGGATAGATAGGTTTACTAGTGGGTATCAACCAGGAGATTTAATAATCTTAGCGGCTAGGCCTGGTATGGGGAAAACGTCATTAGTTCTTAAAACAGTTCTTGAGAATGCAAAGGTTGGTAATGCTGTTGGGTTCTATTCTTTAGAAATGGATAGGGTGCAGTTAACTGGTAAGATAGTGGCTAATGATACTAATTATCACTTAAAGCAACTTCTAAAAACTGGATTTGATAAGCCTCAATATTGGGAGAGTTATATGGTTGAGCACAATCCTAGGATTAGTGATTATCCTATTCACATTGTAGATGAAGGAGGTGGGGATATTAGTGATATTGTGGTACAGGCAAGGCAATGGAAGCGTAAATATGGCATTAAGTTGTTGGTGGTTGATTATTTGCAGTTGGTTGGTGATAAGACTAAGAAGGGGAATAGAGAGAATGAGGTTAGTTCTGTTAGTAGAAGATTTAAGTTATTAGCAAAGGAATTAAAGATACCTGTTATAGTGTTGGCTCAGTTGTCTAGAGCTGTAGAGTCTAGACCTAATAAGCGTCCATTGTTGTCTGATTTGAGGGAGTCAGGTTCAATAGAACAGGATGCTGATATTGTTCAATTTATTTACCGTCCAGATTATTATAGTATAGAAATAGAAGGGAATCATGAGTATGAAGAGATGGTGTCAGAAGGTGCTAATACAGAGGTCATATTCGCTAAGTACAGGGGTGGTTCTACAGGTACAACTAATCTTAAGTGGATAGGTGATAAGACTAAGTTTGTTGACCCGACTGACCCTAATGAGAGTGTAAGTAAGCTGCCTGATGGTAATGTTTATAATAACTCTAGTCAGATTGTAGGTGATTTACCTAATGCAACTGATGTGTTTGGTGATGGTAGTCCTTTTTAAATAAAAAAGCATTCCTAATAAATTAAGAATGCTAAGCACAATGGGAGGCATTACCCTGTCCCTTTGTTTTGCAAATATAATTAAAACTTCCCACTTGGATTTGTAAGTGGTCTTTAATCATGAGTAAAAATAAAGTAAAAGACTTTAAGCAGTCTGTTTATGAAACAGTTGCAAAAGATATTATAATCGATGAGTTAAATGAGCAAGGCCATCCTGTAATGGTTGAAGATGTTATAGTATGGGCTTTGGAATTTTATGCAGATATGAAGCCTGGTTATGGTGGAGCAATGGTAGCTAGCTATATTGTAGGTAGGATTAAGGAAGAGGAAACTAAGATAGTTGATAGAGAGAGATGGCAAAGAGGATAGATAGTGTTAAGCGTTCGTGGGTGCAAGAGCGCAAACCTTTTGAGAGGAATGCACGTGGTAATAGTAAGTTTTATAATAGTAGAACTTGGAGGAAGTTTAGGCGCGCTTTCTTAGATAAGAATCCTTTGTGTGTTATCTGCGAAGAAGAAGGGCGTGTAATACCTGCTACTGTGGCTGACCACATCGTACCAATCAATAAGGGTGGAGCAGAGTTAGATGAGCAAAATATACAAGGCTTGTGTGCATCACATCATAACGCTAAGTCAGCGAGAGATAAATAGAGTTGGATAACTAGGGGTAAGGGGTATAATCACTAGAAAGTGTAGTGCCTGTACATCGCATGTTAGTCAGATTTTTACTCGAAGTGATTTTTAGGTAGGGGGGTCTAAATGTTTAAGGTTGAGATTGATAGAAAAAATAAGAAGAAATGAAAGAGAATAACAAAGTTGTTAATATGGCAGGGGAACTTCTGAGTTGGGATGATGCTAGTTCAGGGAAGAAAAACAAGAATTTATATGATGTGTTAGATAAGCTTCCTGCTCCATTAGCTAAATTTAATTTATCTAAGGATCAAAAGTACTGGTATAAATATTTTGGTGAACAGCTGGTTAGTAGCGGTCGATTGACTAAGCCTGATTTGGTACATCTACACAGATTAGCTACTACTATCGATTATTACATACAGGCGGAAGCGGAGATTAATAGTCGTGGTTTTCAAGGAGGATTAATTCAGACTTTTAAAGGGGGGGCAACTAATGTAAGTGGGTATGTGACTGTACGAGAAAAGATGATTAAAGATTTAGATGATTTATCTAAGCATTTTGGGTTCTCTTTTAAAGATAGAAGTAAGTTAACAGAAGTAAAAACTTCTGATCCAGGGCAGGGCGATTTATTTGCTGGGTTCCTAAATCAGAAGTTTGGTAATTAAGATACTAGTTCTAAAGCATCCATGTGAAGTCTTTTATAAATTAATTTATTATCTTCATCAGACCAGTAAGCTGCCATGCAGTATAATACATAGGTAGCGGTAATTGTAAATAAAGGGCCTTTCCCAGTTTTTAATTTTACAGTATCTCCAGGTTTGAAGCCACAAACAAGGGAATCTAGGTTAAAAGATTCTTCGATGAATTTATCTTGATTCTTATCAAATCTAATTGTTATAGCAGTTTTGTCATTATGGTTGATAGACTTTATTGTTAACTTCGGACTACCACTTCTTAGAGTTACAACACATCCTTCTATTAATTCTACTTGAATGTTCATGATTAATTTTTTATTGTTAAAATAACAAATATACAAAAATGAAGATAACTGAAGATATGATTTTATCACCTGCATTTGAGTATGCAGGAGCTGTAACGGATGGAACTATAAAAACAGGAAAGCGAATTAGATTAGCTGTTGAGAGGTTCTATCGGTTCTTAGATGAAGCTGATTCAAAGGGATTTTATATAGATCACGAGAAAGGAATGAGAGCAATTAATTTTTTTCCAAATTTCTTGAATCACACTACAGGTAAGATGGCTGGTCAGAGGTTTTTTTTAGCGCCTTTTCAAGCATTCACGATCTATAATATTTTTGGTTGGATGGACGCTGATGGTAAGCGAAGATTTAATACGGTGTATGATAAGCGTGCTAAGAAGAATGGTAAAACAGCAGAAATGGCTGGACTGGCCCTATACTGCATGAGCTTTGACTTAGAAATGGGTGCACAGGTGTATGTTGGTGCGACTAAGGAGGATCAGGCTAAATTATGCTGGAGTCAAGCAGCTCAATTCATAGAATCACCTGTTTCTAATCCTGGTTTAAAAACGATGGGTTTCAAGTGTTTCCAAAGAGAGATTAAATTTAGTCGAACTCAAAGCAAAATGATGCCTCTAGGAGGGGATAGTAAGACTCAAGATGGTATTAATTCTCATGTAAGTATCATTGACGAATATCATGCGCATAAGGATGATACAGTTAAGGAGAATTTAGAGAGTAGCTCTGTTAGTAGAAGGCAGCCAATTACTTATCACATCACTACCGCTGGGACCAACTTACAGAGCGTGTGTAAGAATTATGAAGAAGCAGTAATCGAGGTGTTAGAAGGCAGGAATGAAGATGATCACCTTTGGGTAATGATACACGACTTAGACGATGGAGATGATTGGGAGGATGAGAATAACTGGTTTAAGGCTAATCCGTTGGTCGGGTATGGGCTTGACTTAGATAACATTCGAAAAGAATATATCAAGGCTAAAAATCAACCTTCTAAGATTCCAAACTTTAAAACAAAGCATTTAAATATGTGGGTAGATGCTCCTACTATTTGGATACCGAATGAAATATGGATGAAAAATGAAGTAGAGGAAATTCCTATTAGTGCTTTTGAAAAATTTGGTTCTTATGCTGCATTAGATTTATCTACAACAACGGATATCACAGCCTTTGTCGCGCTGAGTGAGCCTGATGAGTTTGGGCATAGATACATTAAGCCTTACTTTTTTTGCCCTGCAGATACGATAGAACATCGAAGTAAGGAGGATAGGGTGCCGTATAGGTATTGGGTAGATGCAGGTTGGTTGATAGCAACTCCTGGTAATGTAGTTGATTATGAATATGTGAAGGATACTATTAGGTCAAATTATAAGGATTTGAACATTGAACGCATAGAGGCGGATAAGTGGAACTGTGAACAAATGGCTCAAGAGCTTACTGAGGAAGGAATGGATGTGTCTTATTTCAGTCAGGCAATAGGAGTGATATCATTTCCTACTAAGCAATTTGAAAAGCTTGTATACGAGGGGAAGATACTACACGATGGTAATCCTATTCTGCAATGGATGCTTAGTGGGTGTGTAATCTACAGGGATGCGAATGATAACATAAAGGTCCACAAGGGGCAATCAAATAAGGGAGGCAAGCGTATAGATGGAATTATAGCAATAATAATGGCGTTAGGTGGTAGTATGTCTGTGGAAGAAGATACAGGTGGGAAATACAGTAAGCCTGATGCGGAAGTATATATTTAATATGGCAAAAAAAATAGAAACATCACTTCCTGATCACGTTATTGTAGAAGTTGTGATGCGAAAAGAAATGACTATGGCTTCTTATATTAAGTTGCTTAGTAATGACAAGAGAAAAGGGTGGAAAATACAGGCATATCAACAAGAAGTATTTTCTCCAGGATTAAATAAAGAAATCGATTAAAATAAGTATTATGACAATCACACAACAACACTTAGCAGCACAGGTTGAAATTGAACGGCTGCGAAAAGAAAATGAGGTAATGAAGCAAATAGCTAGCACTGACGGCTTCTACGATTATTATTTCAAGAATATCACTAAGTACCCATCCAGGATAGATGCATTCAACTACGTTAACGAGTTGTATGAGAAGTATTTTGGATGTAAGAGGTATAAGAATTATTGGAGTTTTAAGCGTACTGTAAATAGAAAATTAAGCGGATTATGAAGCGGTTTTTTGAGTTTGTTTTTTTGGTTGTTGTTGGATTGAGCGTGATGATGTTAACTACTCTATTGTTAGATTTTGAGTTTATTAATAGAATGGTTATAAGGGAGTTAATAGTTTATGTTTTTATTTTATTCGAGTTATTTATCTTGATTAAGATACTTTGGGTAAAGTATAATATTTTTTAATTTTTTTTACTTGAAATATTTAAATACTTTTCTATATTTACAAAAAAAATAAGAGCTGTTGGCGCAGCTCTTATTTAATTAGGATTATTGTTTTATAGTTTTTCTTTTCTTGAAAGAGGCTTTAACATTAACAATAATTGGAAATTTTAATTCTAATCTATCTCCGTTTTCTAAGTTGACTAGATTAGAAGTTAATAATAATAAGAGGATGCTTCCTATAGTTAGGAGCATCTTTTTTTTGTTCTTCATTTTTTTTATTTATATATACAAAGATTATTTTTTTTAGGTTCATTTCTAAATTATTAACATTCTAACTTATTAACAAAAAAAGGATGTTATTAACAAATAGTAAACTTTTTTATATATAGTAAAAAAAATAAACTTCGGGAACAATGTTCCCACCTTGTCAAGGTTTTACGCTTTAAGTTTGCTCAAGTGATTATCAATAGAGATAATAATAGATAAAATGAGTGGATTATTAGATAGTGTATTTAGGCCTTTAGAAAGCGGCTCGAGTTCTTCGGGTTTCTTTGATTTGTTTCCGTCATTTTTTAAGGCTAATGGAAAGACATTGGCTACGGCAAATACTGCACTTATGCTTCCAGCATTCTACAATGGGGTTGATCAGCTTAGTAATGACATTGCGAAATTACCTAAGGCTGTATTTTTGAAGGAAGGAGAATCTAGGAAGAAGTTGACTGATCATCCACTCAATTATCTTATTTCTACTGAACCTAACGAAATGATGACTGCTTTTGATTTCTGGAAATTAGCTGTTGTGTTAGTAATTCTTAAGGGCAATTGCTATGTGAGGGTTAATAGAAATAGTAATGGTGTTGAGCAGAGCTTGGTTATTCAAGATAATTCAGATGTGGTAGTTAAGCGATCAGGAGATAAGTTATTTTATTTCATTAAAGGTGAATCACATTTGTCAAGTGATATTCTGCATTTTAAAGCATTTACACTTAATGGTATAACTGGTGTTTCTGTTATAAAATGGGCTGCACATAATTTAGGCATTGCGTTAGATTCATACGAATATGCTTCGGATATATACAGTGATAGAGGGTTAGGGTACGGTGTTATTGAGTCTGAGAAGGGTGTAGATACTGCCGCTAAGAAGTTGATTTCAGATGGTTTTACACGGAAATTGGCTGAAAAAAACAAGTTTAAAGTGCCTGTGCTAGATGAAGGATTAAAATACAAGCCTATTACTGTTACTCCTGCTGAAGCACAATTTTTAGAGACAAATAAGAATTCAGTAAATGAGATCGCAAGATGGTTAAATATAGCGCCGCACAAATTAAAGGATTTGACGAATGCTAATTACTCAAATATACAAGCTCAGTCTATTGAGCATGTTCAGGATTCTCTGCTTCCGTGGACGATAAGGATTGAATTAGAGCTTAATCGTAAGATGTTCTCTAGAGAAGATTCAGAGATTAAATATGTTAAGTTTAATGAGAAGGTATTGTTGAGGGGAGATTCTGAAGCTAGGAAGAATTATTTAACACAGCTTGTGTATGCAGGTATTATAACGAGAAATGAAGCTAGAGCATTGGAGGATTTAGACCCAATTCCAGGATTGGATGAACCGCTTACTCCTGTCAATTCTCAGTTGTTAGATTTTATGTTGAAGAAAAATGAAAAGGAATTGAAAGATGAGTAGAGTAATTAGATATGCAGTTGCCAGAGCATTAACAGAAGAACAGGTACAGAATAGACAGGTTGATTTTGTTATAAGTACAGAGGCAGTAGATAGGCATAAAACAGTGTTTAGATTGTCAGGATGGGAGTTAGATTTTTATAATAACAATAACCCTATAGTTCTTTATATGCATTCTTTATACAGTGATGATCCTGATTTAGTTATTGGTACTTCTGTAGTGAGAATAGAAGGTAATGAATTAGTTGCTACTTTGACTTTTGAAGATGCTGAAAACAATCCTTTAGCAGAGAAGGTCTTTAATAAAGTTAAGAATGGTATTCTTAGAATGGCAAGTGTTTCTGCTGATGTTAAAGAAGGGCATAGAGGGATAGAAGATCAAGGTGAAGATTCAGATATTATTTATTTCACTAAACAAGAATTGATTGAATGGTCAATTTGTACAGCAGGTTCTAATCCTGATGCGTTAAAGAGAAATGCAGAAAGCTTAGAGGAGATTAAACAAAATCTATTGAATGATAATCCTGTTCAGGAAGATACAGAGGAAGTAAAATATAACAGTGTAGCAAATAGAGCGAAGCTGATTGATTTAAAAATTAAAATGAGTAAGTAAGATGAAGAAATCGGACATTTTAAAGCAACAGCGAATGGCTAAGTTGCAAGCACAGAAAAAAATTGTAGATGCTGCTGAAACAGCTAATAGAGGTTTTACGCCTGAGGAGCAAACGCAAATAGATGCAATGGATGAAGAGGTTGAGGCCTTAGATGCTGAAATAGAAAGAGAGTTAGCTAATGAAGCGAGACAGTTGCGTTTTGCTCAAACATTAGGTTCAGCAGGAGGAAGCTCTACTTCAGAAGAAAGAGAGATGGGGGAGATGTCTCAAAGATATTCGTTTTTAACAGCGGCAAGAGCAGCAAGTAGAGGGGTGGCTTTGACTGGTGTAGAAAAAGAGATGAATGACGAGGCTTTGAGGGAAGCAGGTACTTTGAGTTTAACATTCAATAATACAGAACGCTCATTTTCTATTCCGTCGACAATGGTTAGAGCTACTACGCAAACAGTAGGTCAAGATGGAGGACAGTTTGGAGGGACGTTAGTTACACAAGAGAATAGAATTGTTGATGGTTTTATTCCTAAGTTATTTTTAGAAGAAGCTGGGGCTACAATGATGACAGGGTTAGTTGGAAATGTAGGGTTGCCTAAGTTCTCAGAGTATGAATATAAATGGTTAGATGAGTTAGAAGAGATTGTATTAGAAGCTGAGAAAGTGGGAGGTCCTGTGATGAAACCTAAACGTGCTGGGGCTGGTATCTCTATTTCAAATCAATTGCTGTTACAAACTTCTGAAGGTGTTGAGAATATTATATACAATAAGTTAAGAGGAGCGTCAGGAAGAGCTTTGAATCAGGCTGCTTTAAATGGAGCAGGAGGTAAAGCTCCGTTAGGATTGTTAAATATGCCAGGAGTTCAATTAGCTAAGGCTGTAGCAGAAGAAGAGTTGACTCATGAAGCTATTGTTGAGCTTTGGAAGTTAGTAGCTTCTTCAAATGCTAATGTAGGTAATGCTACTTATATTATGAATTCTCTTTTAGCTGGAGCAGCAATGGTAGCTAAGAAAGATGCAGGAAGTGGAAGATTCTTAATGGAGGGTGGAATGATGAATGGTAGTAAGACTATTGTAACTAATCTTGTAGAAACATTAGCAGGTACACAGCCATTGATTTATGGAGATTTTTCTGAATTATTTATTGGGCAATGGGGAGGTGTGAACTTCGTTGCTGATCCTATAACTGGAGCAGGTTCTGCGCAGGTTAAGTTATATTCTAATCTGTATGCAGATGTACAGTGTGCTAATCCTGAAGCGTTTGCTGTCAATAAGTTTTTAAAAGGATAATCTATGGCTAAAGAGGTTAAAAAACAAGAGCAAGGGGCTGGAGCTCCTTCTCTTCTAGATAATATAGAAGTAGCTTCTAACAATGAAGATGTTGTGTTGTTGGATAAAGTAAAAGAGTTAGAAGCTACTCTATCAGATAGAGATTCTAGAATTGCTGAATTACAAGAGGTGGTGAAAACTCAGGGTGAGGAAGCAGTTAGAATGGGTGATTTGTTGGAGAGTAAGGATGTTATTATTTCTAACTTACAAAATGAAATTAGTTCTATTTCAAAAGTGAGTAGTAAAGTTGTTGAGTCAGAGGATCAGACAATTGTCAGGTTCTTATTATCTCCAGCAGGTAGATTTAAACTTCCTTATAATGTAGGGCAAGAAGTTGCATTGCACAAGGAGGTTGCAGCAGAAGTAGTGGAAGCTAGGTATGCTGAATTAGTGTAAAATAAATCCTTTCATATTAATTTTTTTTGGTTGTGAATACAGATGTTGTTGCAGTGAATGCTGTTGAATTGGTTAGTTTGAAGTTGGCAAAAAAGCATTTGCGCTTAGATGTTGACTATAATGAAGAGGACGAGTTGGTGGAAGTTGCAATAGCGTCTGCTATTTCACAAGTTCAAATGTATACAGAGAGGATAATTAATAAGAGTCATGTTTTTTTATTTGTTAATAACCCTGAATCATTTGTTGTAGAGCGTTTCTCTTTAAATGATTCTGTTGAGGAAGTTGAGATAGTTGAAGAGGGTGTTGATTCAATTACTCTTCCTATCTCTTCTTACTCACAAGTTAAGCGTGGTCCAGAACATTATGAAATAGTATTTAGAGATGTTGAATTAAGGCCAGGGCAATCTATTAAGGTTGTGTTGTCTGTAGGATATGATTCTGAAGATTTACCAGGACCTATTAAGTCAGCTATTTTACTTATGATTGGTGATTCGTTTGAAAAACGTGAAGATAGAAGTCAGGGCAATAATACAGCAGTAAATAATTTATTAAGACCTTATAGAAAATGGCTGTAAGAAAACCTTACATCGGACAGATGGATCGCAAAATAAAGATTTTGAAAGTTGTTAACTCTAAAGATAGAGTGGGTCAAGAGAAATCTATTATTGAGGTATATAGTGAACCTTGGGCGAAATTACATAGCGATTTTGGATCAGAAGATATTGATATGGCAGTAATGAGTAGTGTGAGTAGGGTGTATGTTATCCGATGGCGCTCTGATATTGAGAGGGATGGTTTTAAAATGCTAATTGAAGATTGTGGCGTGAGATATAATGTTGTGAGTGTGTCTCAATTAGGAAGAAGGAGTCATCTTATTTTAAAATGTGTAAATGAGCAATAGAATTAAGGTAGATATTGAGGGATTTCAGGAGCTGACAAATAAGATTAAGTTATTGTCAGATGATAAGGATAAGAGAAGAGAAAGTTTAGCTATTTTAAGGCAGATCGCGAAACCTACTCTTCAAGTATCTAAGTCAATAGTTCCAGTGTCTAAAAACAAACATTATTCTAGAGGTAAATTTATACAACCTGGTAATTTAAAAAAGTCATTGGGTTTAATAACGGGTAGGAGTTCTAATCCTACGATTATTGTAGGAGCAAGGGCTAAGAGGAAGTTTGACGGCTGGTATGCGCACTTTGTTCATGAAGGGCATGAGTATTTCGCTGGAGCTTCTAAGTCTTCTAAATTGTTTTTTAAAAACAACTCAAGATTTACTACAGTAAGAAACAATTCGAAGGGTTCTGCGAATAACAAAACGAGAAAAACAAAAAAAGAAAGAGCTGTGTTAAGGCAGATGGGTAAGGCTAGAATGACTAAGCCTCAGCCATTCTTAACAGATGCTTATAATCAAACTAAAGGTCAAGTGACTACAGAGGCTGAGAAGAAGTTTTCTCAGTTTATTCAAAAGAGAATAAATAAGTTAAGTAGGTAATGGAGAAGGCTAGTGAATTTATATACGACTATTTTAGGAATAATTCTGATTTTATATCTGAGATGAATGATCGGTTATCTCCATTATTTGTAAGCGAACAGTCTAAGAAGTTTCCAATGGCTGTTTATAATATAGGTGAATCACCGCAGTTAACGGATAATGCAAGGGTATTTCCTTCAACATTATCACTGTGTTATGAGCCTGAAAATTATATGAAGGCTATTTCGTTTGCTGATAAAATGAAAATATCTGTAGATGAGATGCCTAATGCAGAATTTCAATCTACTCAAGTAGTGTTCGACGATGAAAATCGATATATATATGTTAACGTGAATTTTAATTTAATAATGTAAGTATGGCTGAGGGGCAAATTTATAAAGGTAAGGACCTGAGATTGAGTGTAGATGGAAAAACATTATATCACTCTACGAGTTGTCAGATTTCAATATCTACAACTCTAGAAGCTATCGCGACAAAGGATACAGATGGTACAGTGAATGTGCCTTCGAACTATGAATGGTCGCTTAGTGCGGAGTCGTTAACGGCTGATAAGGCAGCGGCGAGTACGCAAAATGATTTCTTTGATTTATTGCAGCTACAATTGCAGAGTAAGGAGATTGATGTTGAAATGACAACAGGTAAGTCTGGAGATATTTTATTAAAGGGTAAGGCTTATGTTGAGTCAACTTCTATTAGTGCAGAGGTTGGAAGTAGTTCTACTTCTAGTTTTAGTTTTAAAGGTAATGGTGATTTAGAATTAAGTCGATTAACAGTTTAATTATGAAGAAGATTGAAATACAAGTCGGAGATGTGCTTGTCGAGCTTAAGTTTGGTTATGGTGTGTTAAGAAGACTAAGTGAAAAATGGAAAATTAACTCAATTAATGGGGTGTTTGAAAGATTTGGATCGTTTCAAAATAAGGATGAGTTAGGGTTTGATCAGCTTAGCACTTTTGGAGATTTAGTTCAGGCTTCAGCAAGTAATGCTGGGTTTGATTTAGATTCTGACGATGCTGTTGATGCACTTATGGTTAACCCTGAGAAGATGCAAGAAATTGTTCTTGAGTTCATGAAGTCTCTTCCTAAATCAAATGAAGATCAAAAAAAAAAACAGCTCAAGTAAAGAAGTAGATTTCACTTGGGATGATTTAGAAGCATTGGCGTGTGGTCAGATAGGATTAGATATTAATTATTTATATACTTTGACACCACGCCAATTTTCTAATATACAAGTCGGTTGGAATCAAAAAACAGAGCGACAAACCAAAACTTCTTGGGAGCAAGTTAGGACAATATATGATGCTGTTATTCGACCACATCTTAAGAGTAAGAATAAGAGTATTAGAGAAATATTACCTTTCCCTTGGGACCAGGAAGATATTTTAGATAATGGTCAAAATGAAGAAGGATTTGAAGACATGAAGGGTCGATGGGATAAGATTGATCAGATGAAGAGAGAAAAATTGTAGGATAAAATGCAGAATGATTAATGGCGGGTTTAGCACAAATAAATGTCCTTTTTAGGGCAGATCTTAGTGAGTTCTCTAGAGAGATGCAGAATACGCATCGAGAATTCATAAGACATGGGAAAAAGTGGCAAGAGATAGGTACTCAAATGAGTACTTATTTGACTGCTCCATTGGCTGCATTAGCAGGCTTTAGTAGTAAGTTGAATATGGATTTTGACGATAGTATGCGCAAGGTTCAAGCTACTACTAACGCTACTGCTGAAGAATTTAATAAACTTACCGATACAGCTGAGCAAATGGGTGCTTCTACTCGTTTTACAGCTAGTGAATCTGCTGAAGCTATGAATTATATGGCTTTAGCTGGTTGGAAGACTCAACAAATTATTTCGGGAATACCAGGAGTGCTTGATCTAGCTGCAGCAAGTGGTGAGGGATTAGGAATGGTTGCTGATATCTTAACAGATGGATTGACCGCTATGAATAAGGGTGCGCAAGACGCTGGTCATTTTGTAGATGTGTTAGCAGCAGCGGCAAGTAATTCTAATACAACCGTAGGAATGCTAGGTCAAGCATTCCAGTATGCTGCTCCATTAGCTGGTTCATTCGGGTATGAGGTAGAAGACTTGTCTCTAGCAATCGGATTAATGGCTAATGCAGGAATAAAGGGAGAAAAAGCAGGTACAGCGTTACGATCTTTGATGACTAGAATGGTTAAGCCTACACGAGAGGCTAAGCAAGCGTTAACTGATTTAGGTATAGAGGTTAAGAATGCAGATGGAAGTATGAAGCCTCTTCGTGAAGTGTTAGATCAGATTAGAGATAAGTTCTCAAATCTTACTGATGCTCAAAAGGGTCAGTATGCTGGTATGTTAGCAGGGCAAGAGGCTATATCGGGATTACTAGCAATTGTTAATGCTGCTCCTGAAGATTTCGATAAGTTATCTAAATCGATTACTAATTCTGCTGGTACAGCTAAGAGAATGAGTGATCAAATGGAAGGTGGTGTTGGCGGTAGTTGGCGTGAAATGAAATCTGCATTAGAAGGCGTGTCTATTCAAATAGGGAAGGTGTTAGAGCCAGCTTTTAAAAGTATGACGATCTTGATAAGGGATGCTTCAAAATGGTTTCTTGGATTGAGTGATGCTGCTAAAACTACAATAGTTGCGATTGGGGGTGTAGCTGCGGCTATTGGTCCATTGTTAGTTGGATATGGAACAATGGTGAGAATGTTACCACAAATAGCAAAGAGTTATTTGGCAGCAACTGCAAGTTTAAAAGGTTTTTATGCAGCTATATTAGCTAATCCTATTGCATCAATAACAGCTGCAGTTGCGGCATTAGGTGTAGCGTTATACGTTTATACAAGAGAAGCAGATAGCGCTGCAAGAGTTCAAAAGACATTATCAGATGTGCAATCTCAGGCTCAGAAGAGTATCGCTAGAGAGAGAGCAGAGTTAGATTCGCTTCTTAAGATAGCTAGAAATGAGAATGTTTCTAAGGCAAAAAGAGAAGAAGCTATTAAGAAATTGAACGCTATTTCGCCCTCTTATTTAAAGAATATAACGCTTGAAAAGATTAATACTAGAGAAGCTACTGATGAAATAAATGATTACATAAAAGCTCTGAATAAAAAAGCAGTAGAGCAGGCAGCTCTAGCTAAAAAAACGGAGTTGTTTCAGAAGAAGATAGATGCGGAGTTAAGTGGTTTAGGTGAGCGTGGATTTTCTCAAGATGTATTCGATAAATTGTGGGCAGCTATTGGTTATGGGGACCAGGTAGTTATTAAGAGTCGCGAAGAACTTGATAAATATATATCTAAGTTAAATATTACAGAAAAGCAGGCAGCTGAGCTTAAGGCAGGATATGAGCCTTATTTAAAGCAGAAGGAGCGAGATATTGATCTTATTAATAAGCAAGTGTCTGCTCTAGATGATTTAATTGCTTCAGAAGAAGAATCTGGTAAGAAGAAGAAAAAGAAAGTAGTTGTTGAAGATGATTTTTCAGGAGGTGGTGATTCTGATGCTAAGGTGGGTTCTGCTGATTATTATAATGCTCAAATAGCTGCATTAGAGAAATTAAGAGATTCTACAGCATTAACAAGAGAGGATTATTTAGCATTTGGAGATGAGATTGAAGCGGTTAGAGAGAAGCTAGATTCTTTATTTACAAAACGTGAAAAGCAATCTGCAATCTCATTAGTAGAGCCTATTCCAGAAGGTACAATATCGGCATTTGAGAGTTTGATTTCTAAGAAGCGTGAAGACCTTAAGCTTACTGAAATAGGTAGTTTAAAATACAGGGCTTTACAAAGTGAGATTGTTGATTTAGAATTCTCGTTGAGAGCTAAAGTAGATGAAGCTTCATTCGATAATGCTTCCGAGAGTATTAATAGACTACAGCAGGAGTTGACATTACAGTCTCAATTAGCTAGTGATGCTTTAGCTCAAAAACAAGAAGAAGCGATAATGTATTCTGACATAGTTGGCAATGCGTTCAATGAGTTTGGGCAGAATTTTGTCGGATCAATGGGGGAGGCTCAGAGTGGTTTAGAGCGATTTGGGCAATCAATGGCAGGTGTAGTTATTAAATTAATGTCAATGGCATTATCTAACGCAATGGCTAACGCTATTGTAGGTGCTACTCAGTCAGGTAATAGCACAGGTCCAGCGGCTGTATTTACAACGCCAGCATTCATCGCTACTGCGATAGCTGGTATTATTGGTGCATTTGCATCTATTCCAAAATTTGCTGATGGTGGTATAGTTTCAGGACCTACATTTGGATTAATGGGTGAGTACGCTGGAGCAGCAAATAACCCTGAAGTTATTGCTCCTTTAAACAAATTAAAAGAATTAATAGAGCCAGTTGGAGGTGGTGGTCCAGTTCATGTCACTGTTGGAGGTGGTTTTGAGTTGGATGGTACTAAGCTTCGATTGGTGTTGGATAGAACAGCTAAACGCGGTAATAGGATAGGATAATGAAGCAGGTTAGGATTAGAATTATTGATATGGATACGAATATTCTTGTTGCTGATATTGATTCTCAATTGGAGTTTGAAACTATTGAGAATCAAGCAGCAAGAAGTTCTATTAAGTTGTCTTATGATGGTTCAGACGATAAGTATCAGTCGATTATGGCATCATCTCTTGTTTTTGATTTACTTGTTAGAGACGGTGTTGATGGGAAATTTTTTCATCTATATACAGGGGCTGAAGATCGATATAGAGTTGATTTGACAGACGAGAATGATGAGTTGTTATGGAGAGGATATTTACTTCCAGATCAATATTCAGAGCCTTATAAATCACCTACATTATTTGTGTCCATGACCGCTACTGATTGTTTGGGTATTTTAAGGGGGAAGGAGTTTGTCGATTATTCTTACTACTCTCAGGAAAAGAGCGTTATTGACGTTATTAGTACATGTCTAAAAGCAACAGGGCTTAGTCAAGATATTTTATTTTCTCCTGCTATAATGCCTACTAATGGCTATGCCTGGCATGAGATATACCTTGACTGCAAAATGTATGCTGACGAATATAAGAAGTCGGATGTAGAATTTCTAGGATCACAAAAAAAGGATCAGATTTATGATATTCTTGAGCGCTTGATTCATGATATAGGATGTAAGTTATATACCTGGAAAGGTAGGTGGTACATTATAGGTATTAATCAGCAGCATAAGGAGCTTATTGAGTGTTATAAGTATGATAGTTCAGGTGTGTTTATTGGAATGGAGAATTTAAATAAACCTGTAGAAAATCGAAGGTTTTATGCTGATCCTGATATATCTGTAGTATCTCCATGGAAGACTGTTGAAGTTAGTGCTGATTTAGCAGAGCAGAATGATTTGTTTAAAAAAGGTTACTTAGAGTGTGAGAAGATTTATAGCCCAATAGAGGCTATGGATAGTTGGAAGGTAAATCCTAATTGGAGATTTGTCGGAGATGCTTCTTTTAGTCCCGTACCTAAGGATGGTAAATACATTGCTAAATGGACTCATCCAGGGCAAGTCATTCCTGATTTTAATAAGTCATCACCAGTGCATATAGGTGTTGGTGGTATTAGGAATGAGGGTAATGTAGTTGGGTCTTATATGGAGCTTAAGAATCCTATTTGGGTGCAGGTTCCGAGCGTGTGGTTATATAAATATTTAGATTTTGAATTAGAACTTGTTGCTTACTCAAGACTGTCTTCTAAGGATAGGTTTGAGAATAACGAATTTGGATATACACTTAGATATGAAGTGTTATTGAACAATGAGGTGTTATGGGGTAATTTTCCTAATTCAAATAACTATTTGAGAGATGCATTAGAGTTAAGGTATGCAGATGACTCAATTGAATGGAAGGAGCAAGTATATTATAATAAAAATTTCATAGAAACTAGGAAGAGATTAACTGGTAAGATAGAAAAGGAACGCTATTCAATTTCGAAGAGCGGCTGGTTGCAAGTAAGAATTTATCCTCCTGTATTGGTTAATCCAATGGAAAGAACATTTGAAGAGGTTGGAATTCAAGAAATAAAAATGAAAATAATCGCTAAGAAGGATTATGAGTTGAAGTTAATAAGACCTGATTTGAGATATTCAACGAAAATGAATATTGAATTATATCATATTGACAACGCTCAGGACAATACCGATAAGCGTTTTATTTTCAAACGAGAAGGAATGCAGGAGCAGAAATCTTGGAGGGAGAGCTGGAAGAGATCAGGAGTGAATGAGAGTAGAAGGTTTGGTTATTGTTATGCAGCTATGACTCATTCGATTCAGCCTGGAGTTCATGTTAAAGTTGACGGCACGGCTCTAGGGATTGTATCGCCAAATGAGTTGTTGGAATTCAAATGGAGAGGCTCTAAGAAGTTTATTCCTACTCGGTTAGAGATGGATTTTAGCGAAGGTAGAACTGAGATAACGATGTGTGAGAATGTATATGAAGAATTATTCACAACGACTGGAGGAATATTGGGTTAGACATGTTGTTTTTGTTAGAGTACCAGGAGAGCCATTTGGTCCAATAGTCAAGGATCGGGTTTATTGTGTAAATGATTATTGTGTAGAGGATTATGTCGAATAAGATAGTATATAGAAGAGAGAAGGGAAGTCAACTTACATCAAGTGAAGTAGATGGTAACTTCAAGTATTTAGACGAAAAAATTAATAAGCTATCTGATAGTGATTATTTTATACATGATGCTGGGTATTTTAAGTCAGGTAATAATATAGTTGTTAATGCTGGTTCAGAATGGAAGATTAATGGAGATGTGTTGTCTAATCCTGTTAATTATGAGTTTATGATATCCCCTACTATTTCTAATAAGAGGTTAGATGTTATAGTAGCTACTGACTTAGGAGAATTTAAGGTTATTCAGGGAGTTGAAGGGGATTATTATTCAAAACCTATTTTAGATAATTCGCTGCCTTATCTATTTATATATGTTGATGCTGAGGGTATTAATAACTTAGGATCTGATGCTTTAGGGGATTATGTATCTAAGCTTAGTTATTCCTGGAGAGAGGTGAATATGGATAGGTTATTAAGTGTGTCAGATTCCAATAGAAATATAGATGTAATAGGTGGTAATTCATTTGTTGAAGGAGTTAAGAATGGTTTATTTGGTTTTGAAGTAGACAAGTTAGCTGATGGTTGTGAAGTTTCAATTAGGAATAATCGTAGTGATTACATAACAATAATTCATAACTCTAATGCAGGCATTCCTATCTTCCTATACACTTTAGAAAATTACTACTTAAGGCCATTAGAGGTGATTGTCTTAAAATACATATCTTCAAATAATTGCTTCGTTGTATCAGGTGCTCTAGATATAAGATTATCAGCTGATAATGTTGATGATATTATTGGCTATGATTCAAATAATATGTTTATAGATTCTGCTAAGGGATTCCTATTAACTGCTGATGATCTGAACACAACTCTAACTCCTACTATTCAGAGGTATTGGAAGGATATAACTTATAAAGCTGTTGCGTGGCAATGGTTCCGCACCTCAGGAACTACACAAGAAGATCAAGACAGCGACGCAATTTGGTCAATCGATAAAAAGCAACGCATTCTAAATCTAACAGCCGAAGACTTCACAAATAACATTTACGAGCGTTCAATAACGTTCACTTGTCAAGCAATCGTAGAGGGGGAAATTATCACACAAACTTTAAAATTCAACTAGCAGAAAATGATACAAAAGCAAAGCATACGTATAGAATATAAGCCTTTAAGTACGTCAGATAGTGCAACAACATTATCGGGAAATCAACGTCAAACTTATGATGTTAATACGGGTTATTTCCACCCTGATAGACGATTAGACCCACTGACTTTATTAGTAACGTGCGAAGTTTTAGACCCACATAACTTAGTATCGGGAGTTGTTAATTCAGCTCTTACCGACGTTATGTGGAAAATAAATGGAGATGTTATTTCTTCTACAAATGCTCAATTCAAAATTGGGCAAAACGAAGAAAAAGGAAAGCTAACAATCTATAAAAATATAAGCGATAGTGACGATACAACAATCGAATTTGAAGCTAAATACATGGAACCTAAGAGCAAGCGTGTAGCTAAGTTTCAAAGGTCGTTTAGCTTAATAACAGTGACAGAAGCAGTAGCACAAGCAGAGTTAAAGCTAACAGCTCCAATCGGCTCTGTGCAATTTCCTTTTGTTAATCAAAAAGGATTAGTGTTGCAAGCAGATTTAATGCGTTCTGCGAAAAAAGTACCTGCGGCTTATTATTGGAAAAGGGACGGTGTTGAGTTAGATGAGAAAACAGATAGGCTTGTTGTTACAGATGCAAGTAAGGCAGGTAATGTTTTTCAAGTTGAAGTAGCTGATTGTACAGAGAAATTCAATGAGTTAGTTTCAGAAAAAGTAGAAGCTGATGCAGAGGTTGTTGAGTGGAGAGGGTTGTTGAGTGGAGAGGGGGAGAATTTGATTATTAGGAAATCAGAATTAAAAAACTATTGGGTAGATTCATATGGATATATTGTTGTCAGTACAGGACACGCTACAACTGATTATATCGAAGTATTACCCGGTAGTAAGTATTGGTTTACTAAAATAACCAATACAGAAGATAGTTATTTTAGATGGGCTTGGTATGATAAGGATAAAAATTATTTAGGTAGGAAACCTAACCCCGAGGATATATTTTCTTATATAGTTCCATCTTATGTAAAATATTTAAGAATATCATATCCTATGCAGTCGAGTCCGAAATTTGAAAAGGGAGATACTGCTACAAACTGGTCACCATCAAAACTAGACCTTCAAGAATTAATCACTCAAAAAACAGCTTACTACGCAGAACAAACAAGCCTACCACAAGGCTACCGACCTAGTATAAAACCCGACACACTTTACAAATCAGAAAAACTTTTAAAGAAGAGCTACGGTGATTATGATGTAGAAATACACTATCCCGAAGTCGTTAATCCCGATACAGATTTTGTACAATTCGAAGCTGTTTTCAATAACAATAAAGGTGTTATTGAAAATGCAAGTGATTTTTTCACGATTGGTTGGTGGAAAAAAGCAGACGGTACATACGAGTATAAAGGATTAAAAATAAAAGTTCCATTTTCGAAAATCGAAGCATTTATAGCAAGCGGTAAGGGTGTTGAATATGAAATAATTGAATTATGATATACGTAAAATTGAGTATAGATAAAGCTAAGGAATTAGGCTTAATAGAAGATAACCACCCTTATCCGACAAATGGAGAGGAAGTGATTTTAAAAAAAGATTTATTAACGCTTGCTAATGTAAGTGTTACAGAAGAGATGACAGAATTAACAACAGCACAAGCACTTAAAATATTAGACACATGGCAAATTTAGTAAGAGGTTCAATCACATTATCGGTTGTAAAAAAAGCAGATAGCATGACAATGCGATTAATTGCTCCTAAGCCTTTAGTTGCGAAGTTTCAAAATGATAATATTTTCGATAGTTGGAAAGAAGCTGACAACAATAGAGAGGTGTATGTTCAGTGTTTGTCGGCTCAGAGTTCATTTCCGTTGTCGGGAGGTGTTATGAGTAATAAGGTGTGGAAATGGAATGGTCAAGAGATAACATCGGAAGATACAAGATTCGAAGTTTTTGAGCATACGATTGGCTCGGTTAAAGTTCCTGCTTTACGAATTAAGGACGATATCATGGTAGGCGTAAATACTACCGCATTTATTGAATTTTCAGCTAAGGTAAGTAGCGGTGGATTTACGTACGATATGCACGCTAATATAGAAGTAAATAGGGAAAATGTAAGTCCTAACACCTATAGAGCATATATTTTAGACCAAGCGAATCGAGGTGCTGTTATCACACAAGACCATCAAGAGGTTACACTAGTTGCTGTGCTTGAAAAAGGCGGTGTAGAAGTAACAAGCGGATTATCCTACCAATGGAGTAAGGTAACACTGGACGAAACGCTAGATTTGAAAAATGATACAATTGCTGATTTTAGATATACAATTCCGGGAGCGACTCAGAAAACTTACAAGGTGACTAAGGACCAAGTTGATACAACAGCTACTTTCGTTTGTACGATTAAGGAAAACAATGTTGTTGTTGCACAGACTCTAATGGAGGTAAGGGACGAAACAGATCCTTATGATATTGTGTATGAAACGAATATCCCTTACGATTCAATCGATGAGGGACAGACGCTTATTGTAACTCCGCGTGTTGTAATAATGGGGACAAATACAAGTGCAGGTGGCTCGTGGACATTTAAGTATCAAAAGGCTCGTCAAAATGGTGAATTGATAGGTAATTCCGCAACGGGTGCTAAATATAATATTTCGTACGCCGATGTATTTGCAGAGGGAGGAAATATCAAGTTGCACATGGAAGCTAATACACAATAAGATATGTCAGTAAAAAGAACAATTCCTATATCGGTTAAGGAAAAGGTAAAATACGTACGAATATTAGCTACGGGAAATCAATTTCAAGGCTCTAGTCCTGCGAGTATAACCTTGCAGGCAAAGCCTTATGGTTTTACTCCTAAATCTTATGCATGGTATAAAGGGACTAGCACTACAGCTGTTGGAACTAGCTCAAGTTTTAGTATTTCAAATAGCCAGGTAGCTACTGTAGAGGTGTATAAGGTAGTTGTTACTTCTCAAGATAATCAGAAGTACGAAGACACGATCTCAATTAGTAAGGTAAAAGATGGTGGAGATGGGCAACCTGGTAAGCAAGGTCAAATGGTTGTACAGAGAGAATGGACATCTGGAGATGTATACAGGAATAACACAGATGTTATAGATTATATATATCACAGAGCTACTGACACATGGTGGAGATTAAAAGATGGATTAAACAACGTTACTGCTGGTGTTAATCCTTCAAATCAATTTGTAAAACTTACATCTCTAGAGCAATTAGCAGTTAGGATAATTGTTGCTGAGCAAGCTAATTTAGCAGGTTTTATTTTCAAGGATCAAAAGCTTGTTAGTCAGGAGCCCAGCCTGTCTAATCCTAACCTAATTTTAGATGGAATACTCGGCAAGATTATAGCTAAGGATGCTGAGATATCAGGTAGAATTGAGGCGTTATTTGGCTCAATTGGAGGCTTTAGAATTGAAAATAATAACATTGTATCAAATGACCGTAAGTTAGAAATAAGCAGCCAAGATGGTCTTAAATTTCGCGACAATGAATTGCGAGATAGAATAACAATCGGTGTAGATAATACGGGTGTCCCTTCTATAAAATTTTTTGACGAGCAAGGTAACGAAACTTGGAGTGCTGGAACAAGTGGTATTATTTATACTAACTACATAGCAGAGAGCTATACTACCACTATATACACTAAGGCATCTGATGGAAGTACATTTACTGAAACAATGGCTAGGGTGTATTTAGATGTTCTTTTCAAAGAGCAAATAAGTTATTGGAGCAGTACAGGTAATGAAGGTTTTGAGGGAGAATATTGGACAGTTGTAGGAGCTAGTCCTGAGACAGTAACTTATTTATATAGTTACCACTCAGGTAAGAATCCTGAATCTGAGCATAATAAACAATACGAAGGATATTACTATAAGTCTAATAATAAATTAGGGAGTAAAGTAGATAATGGTTGGTATATAACTACTGGTTCGTTTGAAAGAGGTTATGGTAGAAGATTAGGTTTCTCAATGCCAGGTCAGCCCCCAGTATATGAAACAACTAGTCCTACTTTTACAAGAACATTCCATGCGGTAAGAATAGTAAATGGAAAGGTTACACATAAATCTTCATTTACAGCTCAAGTAAATCTAACTACTCCAGGACCAGGACAAAAGAGTTCGGTGCCTTATAGTCAAGTAATAATCGGTCAAACAACAACAGCGTAATGAAACAATTGATTTTAAAATACTTCGCAAAATTGGTTCTGATTACAGAGCCATTCGTAAAGATATCAGATAGATTAGATTATTATATAGCAGTAGTAATTCGTCTTGCTCCAATAGCTATGTTGCTAGATTTAATATCCTGGTGGTTTAGCGAAAATAAGCAATTCGGGCAATTTATGTGTATGGCTATATTTATCAACATGATAGTTGGCGCTATATTTCATTTTAAGAATAATAGCTTCAGTTGGCCCGCATTTTTTAAGCGTAATATGTTCATGGCAGGATCGGTCAGCGTGGTGTATGTAATGCTAGAAATGTTGCGATATACAGCTGGTGATAATCTAGCAGGTGAGATATTTAAAATTACTATTCAAATAACAACCTTGCTCTATCCAACGAGTAAGGTTATGAAAAACATCTATATAATGACAAATGGAAAATATCCACCCGAATTTATAATGAAGAAACTCTATGACTTTGAAAAGAATGGAGATTTAAAAGCATTTTTTGAAACTAAAAATAAAGAGGAATAATGGCTTATTACGATTACAATTTACTAGAAGCGTTAGAAGCAGATAATGCGACTACATACATACAAGATAGATGGGCAGATGCTAAGACTGTAGAGGATATCTACGGTATGGATTTTAGAATTTTACTAACCGTGTCTGCCGTTGAAACTGGTTGGGGGAAGCACGTTAAGCATAATAATTACTTCGGAATTAAGTATGCTAAGAATATGAAAAATAAACTTATCACAACAACGGAGTATTTGTCGCATCGAAATTATAAATTCCCTGAAATAATTTCTATAACTCCAGTTACACGTAAGGGCAAACCGATGTTTAAATATATCGTTAAAGACTACTTCAGCGTATACCCAACGCCGTTCGATAGTTTTAAAGGGTATTATCAGTTCTTAGAAGATAATCCACGTTACAAGACAGCTCTTGAGTTTAAGCACGATCCGCGTAGGTTCTTTGAGGAAGTCGCTAAAGCTGGTTACGCAACCGCTCCGAATTACGCTGATATTTTAAAACAAGTATTTAATTCAGTAAATAGACGATTATAATGAAATTGCTATTCTATATATTAATATTGACCTTCCTTAGCTGCGGTGCCAGGAAGGTTAATTTAGAAACTAAAACTTCTAAGCAAAAAGTTAATAACGAGGTTGTAGATAAGACAAAAGTAAAGGAGTTGGTTTTAAATAAAGACTCGTTTAGCAATTTGATTTACGAATTAGACTTGAGGGCAGACTCGATAATTCAAAAAGGAAGTGATGTAATTATGTACAACCCTTCTGTTAAATCAAAAAGAGAAATTGACAAGGTTGAAAAAGAAGAAATAAAAAACAAAGTTATCGATAATGATGTAGAAGTTAAGCAAAATGAAACTACTGAAATAGCTGAAAAAGATAAGGTTGTCGATAGGAAGCAATTCAATTGGCTGTGGGTAATACTTCCTGTTTCGGTAATAGGATTGCTTGCATTTAAGTATCGAAAGTATTTTAGTTTTTAAAACTATACAAAAACTATACAAAAAAATAGTTTAAAAAAAATAACCACTTGAAAATCAAGTGGTTATTTTTGTTTTCTGTGGAGTCGCCGAGAATCGAACTCGGGTCCAAACAAGCAATCAGAAAGCTTTCTACACGTTTAGTTTCTTTTTAAATTTTCGACTAAGAGCTTGGCAAAAAACAACCACTCTTAGCTTAACCTCTAAAATTTCGAAGTATCTTAGAGATATCAATACTTCTAGGTCTATTTTACGGTTCCCCTAAACAAAGCGCCACAAACCAAGGCTCTTAAGGAGAATTCAGCTCTTCCACCTGGTGGAAACTAAAGGCAATCTTACTATAATTCAGATTATGCAGCTAAAGCGTAGTTTTCTTCGCCGTTTAAAAAAGTCGTTACATGATATTTACGAGCTACATAACAACGCTCGACGTGCTTACTAACTAATTCCACTCGCTGTCAATACCGATCGACCCCATTGTGTACTATAACTAGCTTCTGCTGTTAAGAACGGACTGCAAATATAAGAAGTTTTTGAATTTTCGCAAGGGCTTTTTCTTTTTATATCACTGATTAAATTGGCTTAGCTGACTATGAGTTGTTTATTTGCTTATTTGTGAAAAATAAGTAGTATTTATTATAAAAAATCAACTAGAACTAAAATAAATTCTATATTTGGTAAACCAAGCAAAAAAACTAATCAATTTTACATTATGAAAATCGGAATTATTAAGGAGCGGAAATCCCCTCCAGATAGGCGTGTTGTCCTTTGTCCGAAGACTGCTTCTAAAGCTTTAAGTGCTTTTAATCAGTTGAGTATAAAGATAGAGCCTTCTGATATTAGGGTTTTTCCAGATGAAGATTATACTAAGGAAGGGCTTGAACTTTCCTCGGATTTGACTGATTGTAATTTACTCATCGGAGTAAAGGAAGTTCCTGTAGATTCACTTATACCCAATAAAACTTACATCTTCTTTTCGCATACTATAAAAAAACAAGTACATAATCGCAAGATACTACAGGCTTGCATTGAAAAGAACATTACATTAATGGATCACGAAACATTAGTCGATCAAAACAATAAGCGAATCATTGGCTTTGGTCGTTATGCTGGAATTGTTGGAGCGTATAATACTTTACGCGCTTTTGGACTCAAGTATGAACTATTTTCTCTTGCTAAAGCAGAGACTCTACAGCACAAAGAGGATTTAGTCTATCGCTTGAAAAAACAATTCTTTCCTCCAATTAAAATTGTCGTTACCGGAACAGGTAAGGTTGCCAAGGGTATCATGGAGATACTTGACGGTATGAAGATGAAGAAGGTCTCTGCAGAGCATTTCCTGACTCAGAAGTATGATCGTCCAGTTTATACCCAAATTGGCGTGACGGACTACTACAAGCGTATTGATGGTAGTGAAGCTGTAAAAGAAGATGTTTATCAGCATCCAGAGTTGTTTGAGAGTGATTTTGAAAAGTATAGTCGCGTTGCTGATATCTTGATCACTGGACATTTTTTTGAGAAAGGTGCACCTAAGATCTTAACAAAAGAGATGCTTAATTCTCCTAAGAATCAGCTTAAAGTTATTGGTGATGTATCTTGTGACGTTGATCAAGGCCCAATTGCTTCTACATTAAGAGCATCTACAGTCGCTGAACCTTTCTATGGTTATCATCCTGGCAAAGGGGAGGAAGTAGAGTATGATCACCCTGCTGCTATCACAGTGATGGCTATTGATAATCTACCTTGTGAATTACCAAAAGATGCAAGCGAAGGTTTTGGAGAGTTATTTATTGAGCAAGTTTTACCTGCTTTCTTCAATGGAGATAAAGATAAGATACTTCAGAAATCAACAATTGTCAAAGACGGTAAGCTCACAGACCGATTCGGCCACTTACAGGACTTTGTGGACAATCAATAATTAAATAAAAAGCGCTAATTTCTAACTGTAGAATTAGCGCTTTTCTTATCTTCTTAAGGGTTAGCTTAGCTTACTTCCCTTTTTATTAAATATTGCTTTGGGTATTGTCAAGTGTAGTTTCTTTGCTTTTTGTAACTCATTTCTCTTTTCCGCAATATCTCTACTCAATTTGACAATCTTTTCTGACAATTGGGATAACCACATGAGTTGCTCGATTACTAACACTGATTCTTCCATCAGGTTTTTGATCTTTTCGTCATCGGTGTACTTCTTTTTTAACTCGTATTCACGCAAGTCCTTCAAATACTGCAAACTGACATTATACTCCTCTATAACTATACCGGTGTCTGGTTTTTCAGTTACTATCGTTTTGTTTTGCTCCAATAGTTTTACAGCGATGCTCAGATTTTTTATAATATAATCAATGACTACATTAAAGGCTTTAGATGCTTTGGTGGTATGTTTGTGCTGTACATAGATACCTATAGAAGCAGTAGTAGATAAGAACGTATGGTTCAATACAGCCAACTCATAGATCTCAGCCCTAAGCGTTTGTTTGGATTTAGGCTCTTGGATCATTCGTTGAAACGAAGCCATCAAGTTACCGATCTCAATAAAAGCATATTTTCTTGCCAGTTTATATGGTAGAGTCACTTCTCCTTTTTCATTGTAGAGTAGGGAGATTTCTTTTACATATTCTTTATTAGCTTTAACAGATTTAGACAAATGAGTGTTGACATTCAAAAACTCCCATGAAGGCCATAGCAAATAGTTAGCAGCAAAGGCTAAGGCTGCACCTATTACAGTATCGACAATTCTAAAGACTAGCAAGTCCATAAAGTCAGGAGTCAGTATGGCATAAATCAATATAACATACATCGTAATAAAGGTAACTCCTACTTTGTAATCTGTATGTGAAAACCAATAGCCAATAATCATGGTTATAACGGTCAGGTAGGCTAATATACTGATATTAGAAACAAAGGTTAGTAACCCTAAGGCTAATAAACCTCCGATCACTGTCCCAATCACACGCTCAAAGGCACGCTGCTTGGTCAGTCCAAAACCTGGTCGCATAATCACGACAATAGTCAGTAATATCCAGTAAGCATTTAAAAGCGAAAAGGCTTTTCCGATTAAGAACCCGATTAAGATAGTCAGGGTCAATCGAGTGGCATGTCTAAATATTGTTGAAGTAAAGTTTAAGTTTTCTCTTAAAGTCTCCCAACGGTAATGTACAGGAGTTAAGAACTTTTCGAGGTCTTTGAATTTTTCTTTTACATCTGCTGTGAAGGCCTTTTCAATTAAGCTTTTTTCCAATGCATATACTTTGGATATCTGACTTTGCGCATAGTGTAGTACATTGGTAAACAATACAATTGCTTCTACCTTGTCTGCTGAAGTCTCCTCAGAGGCAAAGTCGCTTAGTTTAGCTTGTATGCCATGTAATTGGGCTGTTAGATCATATTTTGATTCATATTTTAACCCCATGTTAAGCGCTTCACTAAGTTCTTCTATCGTCTTAGAGAAGTTGATTGCTAAAACTTGATAGTCAGCAATAATATCTGGTCGATCTTTGAAGTATTCTTTGATTTTTTGGTGGTCAAATGATGTAGAAGCAGCAATTTCTAGTATTTCTACTAAAGTAGAGAAAGCGACTAATAGTCGACGGTTGTTTGAGGAGTTACCCGAATTAGCTTTGTTTCGGATTAGAAACTCGCGCAAATTTTCATGGACTTCATTTAGACTTACTTGAATAGTCAAGAGTTCCTCTACAATTTTCTCACTATCTGCCTTGTCGCTCCACAGTTTGGCGCGATATCTAAGATATTTGGCCGTCAGAGTCATACATTCAGAAGTCTGTAAAACTCCGTATCTACGAGGTCTGGCGAAATAGAAGATAATGGCAACTAATAAGTATAACAACCCTCCCAATAGGAGCATTAAACAGTGCATTAATAAATCTTTTCCCGAATAGGTATGTGCTAGTCCTAAACTGGCTGCTAATAGTCCTGTAAATGACAACATATTCGCTCGGTGTCCATAGACAGAGATCATACTAAGCGAGAATAGGATAAAGACAAAAATAGGGTAGAAATACCAGTGTCCATCTGCTAACGACAGGGTAAGGGTAACCGCTGGCACAGTAAAGGCTCCGACGATCAATCCAACACATTTGTCTTTTAGGTTACTCGGAATATCTACAGGTGCAGTCAGCATGGCCCCAAGTGCAGCTGCGAAGGCCCAGTTAAACTGCTCATAAGGCATTAATACTAAAAAGGGTACAACGGCTGATATGGTAATCTTTAAGGATTCTGAAAAGTGGGAATTATCAGTATATTTTCTTGCTTTAGTTAACATGTGGTTATTTTTCTTTTTCAATGCTCAACGCTAGGTTTTACGTAAGCAAGATAAAACAAATTAAATACCAAAAATAATTTAGAAGATTATTTATTCGTTTATTTTTCCTTAATTTTGCCACTCAAATTTTTTAGAAATAGATATTATGATATTATCAATAGTAGGGTATGGTGATCCTGTTTTAAGAAAAGTAGGTGATAATATTACTCAAGATTACGCTGGGTTACAAGAGTTGATTCAAAATATGTATGAGACTATGTATTCAGCTAGTGGAGTAGGATTAGCAGCTCCTCAAGTAGGTTTACCCATACGTTTATTTGTTATTGATGCAGCACCTTTTGCTGAATTAGAAGGCAATACAGAAGAAGAAGCAGCGTTTTTAAGAACATTGAAGAAGACGTTTATCAATGCTAAAATATTGAAAGAAGAAGGTGAAGAGTGGAGCTTTAATGAAGGGTGTTTAAGTATTCCTGATATTCATGAAGGAGTAAAAAGAAAAGAAAGAATTACAATCGAGTATTATGATGAAAACTTTGTGCGTCATGAAGAGGTATTCGATGGATTAGCCGCTAGAGTGATTCAACACGAGTACGATCATATTGAGGGTGTGTTGTTTACGGATAAAATATCTTCTTTGAAGAAGAAGTTAATTTCAAAAAAACTAACAAATATTTTAGAAGGTAAAATATTTACGGATTATAAAATGAGATTTGCTCAAAAAAAAGGAAGATAAATAAATTGGAATTTAATTAGTATTTAAGATATTTGTGCATCTTAATGTGAAAATTTAGAAAAAAATGAGTTTAGAAAAAGTATTAGCTATTTCGGGAAAGCCAGGGTTATATGAGTTATTAGTGCAAACTCGCACAGGATTTATCGCTGAGTCAATAGCAGATGGAAAGAAAAGCACGGTAGGATTAAGAAATAACGTTAGTTTATTGTCAGAAATATCTATCTATACATACAATGATGAAATCAAATTATTTGACGTATTCAAAAGTATTGCAACAAAAGAAAATAATGGAGAAGCTATTTCTCACAAGTCAGCTAACCCTGAGTTAGTAGCTTACTTTAGAGAAGTATTGCCTGAGTTTGATGAGGAGAGAGTATATGCTTCTGATATCAAGAAAGTATTAAACTGGTATAACATTTTACAAAAAAGAGGTCTTATCGCTGAGTCTTTTTCTGCAGCTGAAACTACAGAAGAAGTAAAAGAAGAGGCTAAATAGTTAAACGTTATCGATAGTTACAATATTTAAGCTCGTAGAATCCTTTCTACGAGCTTTTATTTTATACCTTCGTATCACAAAAAAACAAGACAACACTATGCATACAAGAGAAGAGCAGTTGACTGCCATTGACCGATTACTGACCATCATGGATGAGCTTAGAGTGAAATGTCCATGGGACGCTAAGCAGACCTTTGAGTCCTTGAGAAACCTGACGGTGGAAGAAGTGTATGAATTGGCAGATAGCATTGATCAGCAAGACAATGAGGAGCTAAAGAAAGAGTTAGGCGATGTGTTGATGCATATAGTATTCTATGCTAAGATCGGCAGCGAACAAAGTCTGTTTGATATCAAGACTATTGCTGATGCTGTTTCGGACAAGTTGATTTATCGACATCCGCATATTTACGGAGATGTTCAGGTCGAAGATGAAGAAGAGGTGAAAGCAAATTGGGAGAAACTAAAGCTAAAAGAAGGTAATAAATCAGTCTTAGGCGGAGTGCCAAAAGGTCTTCCAGCTCTGATCAAGGCGTATCGCATTCAAGATAAAGCAAGTGGAGTAGGGTTTGATTGGGATAATAAAGAAGATGTTTGGGCAAAATTTAAGGAAGAAATCGAGGAATTCAAAGTCGAAGAGGTAAAGGATGATAAAGAATTAATGGAGGAGGAATTCGGAGATATGTTGTTTTCATTAATTAATTATGCTCGTTTTGTCAAACTAGATCCTGAAAAAGCACTGGCTCGTGCAAATAATAAATTTATTAATCGTTTTCAAGGAGTCGAACAGATGGCAGTACAAGCTGGTAAAAGTATAGCAGATCTATCTGTAGAGGAGATGAACGAATATTGGGATAAGGTAAAGCTAGCAAGTAAATAATAAACGGATAGCGATTAAAAATAGAGAGTAGCACAATTGTTGTTGCTCTTTTTTTTGATGTATCATTGAGGTTATTTATTCAGGCAATACGTGCAGTATTCTTGACCTTTTCTTGCCAAGGAGTGCCTTCTGGGCTAGTATACCTCAGGAATACTGCACGTATTCCGCACCGTTGGCAACAAATAAAAGGTATATGTTGTAAAAATAGAGCCTTGTACAATGACTAAAGCGGTAATTCTCAATACTGTGTTTGTTAAGAAAATAGTCCCCGTCTAGATTAGTAAATCAAGTTGTGAGAGTTAGTGGGCTAAGGAAGATTAGTTATACCTCTCAATTTTCTCATCGAGCAATTTTTGATAAAGAGTATCTATTTTGTTTTGTTTACTTTGCCGATGCAGTTGTAAATATAAGTTTTTTTGGAGAATGTTTTGGATATAGTGATTAGTTCTTTTTACACGTCTCTAGTTTTAAAATAGGGAGTTAAGCTTCAATAAATGCAATGTCATCATAAAAAGGTAAAAAAAAACCAGCTTTTGCAAAAAAGCTGGTACTCTATGTTTTTATTTTTTAGATAGATCGACCTCATTTAGAGGGACAATACTGGTTTTGTATTTCAATTTGTGATAGAAGTAAAAAAACAAGAAGAAAGGAATTCCCATATAGGTTATGATCACCCCCTCTAGGTCAAACACCCCTTCAAAGATCAATTTAGAATCTTGTCCGATGATCACCAATACGCATAAGATCACAGCTAAGATAGGACCGAAAGGAAACCATTTAGCCTTATAAACTAGGTCATTGATATCTTTGCCCTGTTTGACGTAGGCACGTCTAAATCGGTAGTGACTTAGTGCAATACCAAGCCAGGCGATAAATCCAGTCAAACCAGAAGCTGCTAATACATAGTCTACCGCTTTTTCAAAGTTGGCTTGTATGACAAAGATAACCATGACAACCAAGGCAGTTGCCAGTAAAGCTAGTACTGGAACCCCGTGTTTGTTCGTTTTTTGAAAGTTTTTATGGGCCATACCGTCTTTCCCCATGGCGTACAGCATACGGGTAGAGGCGTACATTCCTGAGTTTCCAGCTGATAAAATAGAGGTTAAAATAACGGCATTCATCAAGGCAGCAGCGAAGGTCCAATGTGCTTTTTCGAATACAAGTGTAAAAGGAGATTTGGCAATTTCACTAACGTCAGCTCCCAATAGCTGTGGGCTAGTATATGGGATGATTAACCCAATCACGAAAATCGCTAGAATATAAAAGATTAGGATACGCCAGAAAACTTGTTTGATTGCTTTGGGTATGTTCTTTTCAGGGTCTTCAGATTCCCCAGCGGTTATACCAATTAACTCAGTTCCTTGAAAAGAAAATCCAGCAATAAGAAAAACTCCTAAAATGCTCAAAAATCTACCAGAGAAGTCTCCACCTAAAAGAGGGGCATCATCTAGGTTAAAGTTTTTAAAACCAATGTATTCGCCGCCCATAATACCAAAGATAGTCAATAGTCCGACAGCAAGAAATACGATAACGGTCACTACTTTAATAAAAGAGAACCAATATTCAGATTCGCCATAAGCCTTGACAGACAGCATATTAAGTAATACAATAATACTAAAAAAGATAAGGCTCCAGCCCCAAGTAGGGATGATGGTCATCGGCTCCCAATAGGAGATCACAATAGCAGCTATGGATACGTCAACTGCCACCGTAATTACCCAGTTGAACCAGTAATTCCAACCCAAGGCAAAGCCTAGAGAAGGATCCACATAGCGAGAGGCATAGGTTGAAAAAGAGCCCGATACGGGTAGGTAAGTGGCCATTTCTCCTAGTGAAGTCATTAGGAAGTAAACCATTAACCCAATGGCAGCATAAGCGATTAGAGCCCCACCTGGTCCTGCAGATCGAATAGCTTCTCCACTGGCCATGAATAGCCCTGTACCGATACATCCTCCAATAGCAATCATGGAAAGGTGTCTGGCTTTTAAACCTCTTTTTACTGTATTGTCATTTGTGTTCATTACATTTTTTTTAGGTAGGCAAATGTAAGTTATATTTTACATATAAATTAATAAATACCATAAAAACATATGTTTTTTATTACAAAATAAAGATTTAGGCATTTAGTTTTAGTTAAAATTCGGTATTTTGAATATTATAAGCAAAATACTTTCATTTAGAATAGAGATAACCAAATAACCTTCTGTCTTTCGATTGATAAACAGAATAATGTTTGCTTAGACTGAAATAGAGGAAAAAACAATATAGATGTACGATAGGGTATGATACTAGCGATGTAAAGTAGTGCAGTATAATAGGAGAGTCGTTTAGGATGGTAGAAAAACCCTTAAGCCTAATCTGAGTCGAACACTGTACAAAGTGCTTGAAAGTCAATTCATCAAGTAGCTAGGCGAATAAAGTTTATTAGAGTCTATCAATTATTTATGCCTAATATTGTAGTTTTAGATATAGTAAAATTAGAAGAATAGGTCTAAAAGTTGTATTTTTGCCCCGTTTTATTCTTATCAACACAACAAATTACAAGCTAAATGAAACAGACAAAGTATATTTTTGTTACTGGAGGAGTAACTTCTTCATTGGGAAAAGGGATTATAGCAGCATCTCTTGCTAAATTATTACAGGCTAGAGGATATTCAGCTACAATCCAAAAGTTTGACCCTTATATTAATGTGGATCCAGGAACATTAAATCCATACGAACATGGAGAGTGTTTTGTTACCAATGATGGAGCAGAGACGGATCTAGACCTAGGTCACTATGAAAGGTTTTTAAACGTACCTACTTCTCAAGCGAATAATGTAACAACAGGTCGTGTATACTTATCTGTTATAGAAAAGGAGAGAAGAGGAGAGTTTTTAGGAAAAACAGTACAAGTAGTTCCTCATATTACCAATGAGATTAAGGAGCGCATGCAGCTATTGGGTAAATCAGGTGAATATGATATCGTAATTACTGAAATTGGAGGTACTGTAGGAGATATTGAGTCATTGCCTTATATAGAGTCAGTACGTCAATTATTGTGGGAGTTGGGCGATAATAATGCAATTGTTGTGCATTTGACATTAGTACCATTCTTAGCAGCAGCTGGAGAATTAAAAACAAAGCCAACGCAACACTCTGTGAAGACATTGATGGAAAGCGGAATTAAAGCAGATATCTTAGTTTGTCGTACAGAACACAATTTAAGCACTGAAATCAGACAAAAGTTAGCACAGTTCTGTAATGTAAAGCCAGAAGCTGTAGTTCAGTCTATCGATGCAGACACGATATATGATGTTCCTAATTTAATGCTACAAGAAGGGTTAGACAAAGTAGCTCTTAAGAAATTAGATTTACCAGAAAAAATGTCACCAGACTTAGTGAAGTGGAATGAGTTCCTTCACCGTCTAAAAAATCCAAAACACGTCGTGAATGTTGGATTAGTTGGTAAGTATGTAGAGTTACAGGATTCTTATAAATCAATATTAGAAGCATTAGTACATGGTGGTGCTGAGAATCAAATAAAAGTAAATATTATCTCTATACAATCAGATAATATCAATGCTAATAATGTAGCAGATAAATTGAAAAATCTTGATGCAGTATTAGTTGCTCCAGGATTTGGCTCAAGAGGTATAGAAGGTAAAATAGAAACAGTGAAGTTTGTAAGAGAGAACAGAATTCCTTTCTTGGGGATTTGTTTAGGAATGCAAATGGCTGTTATCGAATACGCTCGTAATATATTAGGTTTTGAGGGAGCAAATACAACAGAAGTAAATGAAAGTACTCAGTATCCAGTAATTACCTTTATGGAAGAGCAAAAGACAATCACAGACAAAGGAGGTACAATGCGTCTAGGTGGATGGGACTGTCAATTAAAAGAAGGGTCGAAAGTACACGCTATATATGCTGAAGAATTAATCAATGAGCGTCACCGTCACAGATATGAGTTCAACAACCAATTCAAAGAAGACTTTGAAAAAGGAGGAATGACTGCTGCAGGATGGAACCCAGAGACAGGATTAGTAGAAGTAGTAGAGATAGAGAATCACCCATTCTTTGTCGGAGTACAGTTTCACCCAGAATACAAAAGTACAGTGGCAAAACCACACCCACTATTTGTTAGTTTCGTGAAAGCAGCGATGGAGAACAAGAAGTAATTCAATTCTCTGTATATTCGCTCTTAGATAGATAATCTTAAAATCATTAGATCAATTACAAATTAAGTAATGGAAGAAAAAAAATTAGATCGTAACAGTATTGTAGGCTTTATTATAATTGCCGGCTTGCTTATTTGGATGATGTTAAACAACATCAATAAGGAGCAAGAGTCTATTAAACAGGATGCTGAAGTAGCAAAAAAAGAAGTAGTTGCAAAAACCGAAGCTGATAGAATTGAAACAGCTATAACAGAACATGTGCAATCAGATTCATTGCCAAATGAATCACTTCGAGCTGCCTTAGGTCATTTTGCTTACAGTGCAACGTTACCTTCTGCACAAGGCGGAAATACAGAATTGAAAAGTGACTTACTATCACTAGTTGTTGAGAATAAAGGAGGTTATTTAAGTAAAGTAGAGGTTCTTGATCAAAAGAGATTTAGTAAAACATCAAATGAGATTGTTGAACTAATCAAAGACAATAATTCTAACCTTAACTTAGAGCTTCACACGACAGATAATAGAGTATTCAATACGAAAGACTTATATTTTGAACCAGAATTAACTAAAGAAGGGGAGAATCAAGTTTTATCAATGCGTTTGAAAGCATCAGAAAGTCAGTTCTTAGAATATCGTTATGTTCTTAAACCTGGTGATTATATGCTTGATTTCTCAATTCGTTCACAAGGACTGAGTAAAATAGTAGACTTAAATAAAACACCACAACTTAACTGGGAGTTGAAGTCTTTCCGCAATGAAAAGAGTATTTCGTATGAAAACAGATACACACGTTTATACTACGAGTATGAAGATGGAAAAGATAATGACTTAAATCCAACAAGTGGATCTAGTGAAAAAATAGTAAATAATGTATCTTATGTAGCATATAAGCAACATTTCTTTACTTCTATTTTATTGACAGATAAGAAATTTACAAAAGCAGATCTTGTAGCTAAGAACTTAGTAAATGACGAAAAAATAGATACTGTATTTACCAAAGAATTCGTAGCTAAGTTGCCAATGGAGTTTACTAATGGAGAGCTGAACTATGATATGAATTGGTTCTTTGGTCCATCAGATTACAAAGTATTAAAATCATACGATCGCAACTTAGACAATATTGTGCCATTAGGTTGGGGTATTTTTGGATGGTTAAACAGATTCTTGTTTATTCCAGTATTTGGTGTATTAAGTTCATTCTTGCCTTACGGTATTGCTATTATTGTATTGACTGTTTTAGTGAGATTATTAATTTCACCATTGACATATAAGTCTTACTTATCTCAAGCTAAGATGAAAGCTATTCGTCCAGAAGTGAATGAATTAAACGAGAAGTACAAGAATGATCCAATGAAAAAGCAACAAGAGACGATGAACTTGTACTCAAAAGCAGGGGTAAATCCAATGGCAGGATGTGTACCAGCACTGTTACAGATTCCAATCTTCTATGCGCTGTTTCAATTCTTCCCATCAGCGTTTGACTTGAGACAAAAATCATTCTTATGGGCAGATGACTTATCTTCGTACGATTCAATACTTCATTTGCCATTTAGTATTCCTTTCTACGGGGACCACGTGAGTTTGTTTCCTCTGTTAGCTTCGATTGCTATCTTTGTATATATGAAAATGACTACAGGAGACCAACAGATGGCTGCGCCTACACAAGAAGGTATGCCAGATATGGGTAAACTGATGAAGATTATGATTTACATCTCTCCGATTATGATGTTATTCTTCTTTAATAACTATGCATCAGGGTTGAGTTTGTACTACTTTATTTCTAACTCGATTACAATTGGTATCATGTATGTGATTAAAAACTATATTGTAAAAGAAGAGAAAATTAAAGCAATCATTGAGGACAACAAAACTAAAAAACGTCCAAAAGGTAAGTTCCAACGTAAAATGCAAGAGATGATGGAGCAAGCACAAGAACAACAAAGGCTAAAAGAACAACAGAATAAAAAGAAATAATTTTTATATATTTAACACCTCTGATCAAATTCAGAGGTGTTTTTTTTTATGAAAATAGCAATTATCGGAATGGGGAATATGGGTAGCACATTTGCCAATGGATTTATAAACTCTCGCTTTATACATCCAGAGCATGTATTTGTATATACACGTACACAGCGTACAGAAGAGGACTTCAGAAACATACATAAGTTGCCCTATAATTATGAATTCGATAAGAAAATAACTACTTGTGATATTGTTATTCTAGCGATTAAACCACAAGATTTCTCAACCGCAGCTACTGAGTTGAGAAGCTTTTTAGATCAAGATCAGATTATTGTCTCTGTAATGGCAGGTATCGGTATTGACAAGATAAAAGAAGAACTAAGGATAAATAAGATTGTTCGTTCAATGCCTAATCTTCCGACACAAATCGGTAAGGGTATGACTGTATTTACGGCTTCAGATGAATTAGATAGGAAAGAATTATTCATCATTCAGAATCTGATTAATACAACAGGAAAGTCTGTCTATGTATCAGAAGAAGAGAAGATAGATGCTGCAACTGCCATTTCGGGAAGTGGGCCGGCGTATATATTCTATTTTATGGAGGCAATGATACAATCAGCTAAGTCCTATGGATTTGATACAGCTCAGGCCGAACTACTCGTTAAGCAGACTATCTCTGGAGCTCTAGGGTTATATGAAGCACATTCACTCTCTACAGATGAGTGGATAGCGAAGGTATCCTCAAAGGGAGGGACTACAGAGCAAGCGATTAAATACTTCACAGAGCAAGACATTCAACAAAAAATAATGGAGGGGATTGATCGGGCTAAGTTGCAATCCGAGCGATTGGGAAAGAACTAATATTCAATTAGTCAAATTATAGTCTTAAGATAAAACCAAAAACTTTTTGTATTGCGGCATTTCTTGTAAATTTGTCGCAATATTTAGTATTATGAAAAAAAGAGTAGTCGTAGGACTTTCAGGAGGTGTAGATTCAAGTGTCGCAGCTTATTTACTGAAAGAACAAGGATATGAAGTGATTGGATTATTTATGAAGAATTGGCACGATGATTCCGTGACAATATCTAATGAATGTCCTTGGTTAGAGGATAGCAATGATGCTCTGATGGTAGCAGAAAAACTAGGCATACCATTTCAGACTGTAGATCTAAGTGAACAATATAAGGAAAAGATAGTGGACTATATGTTTAAGGAGTATGAAAATGGTCGTACCCCTAATCCAGACGTATTGTGTAATCGCGAGATAAAGTTTGAGGTCTTTATGAAGATTGCATTGAGTCTAGGAGCAGACTATGTCGCTACAGGACATTATTGTCGCAAAGATGAAGAGGTTATCACTAAAGCAGACGGAAGTAAAGAAACCGTATATAAATTATTAGCAGGAGTAGACCCAAACAAGGATCAGTCTTATTTCTTATGTCAATTATCACAGGAGCAATTAGCAAAGGCATTGTTTCCCGTAGGTGAATTATTGAAGCCCGAGGTAAGAGAGATTGCTGCTAAGATGAATTTAATTACAGCAGATAAAAAAGACTCACAAGGATTGTGTTTTATTGGAAAGGTACGTTTACCAGAATTCTTACAACAACAGTTGAAAAGGAAAGACGGTTTTATTTATGAAATCCCAAAAGACTCTCCAATTTACAAAAAACAAGAGACAGCAACAGCTAGTTTAGAAGAAGCATTAGAAAGAGAGGCTAAGTCAATTGTCTACACCCCAGAAATGGGTAAGAAAGTAGGAGAGCACTTCGGTGCACACTTTTTTACAATTGGTCAACGCAAAGGATTAAATGTAGGAGGAACAGCTGAGCCATTGTTTATCATTGGGACAGATGTAAAAGAAAATATAATCTATACAGGACAAGGAAGTGAACACCCTGGCTTATTTCATCAATCATTATTTGTCAAAGAAGCAGAAATTCATTGGATTAGAGAAGATTTAGCATTGCAAGAAGGAGAAACAATGCCTATATTAGCACGAATAAGATATCGCCAACCTTTACAAAAAGCAGTATTGCATAAGGTAAAAGAGGGACTATATGTTCGATTTGAACAGCCACAGTCTGCAATTACAGAAGGGCAATTTGTATCTTGGCATATCGATGACGAACTAATTGGTTCGGGTGTTATATCGAAAATCTAAACAACCAAAATACAATGAAAAATAAGTTAGTAGATCTATTCAATATCCAGTACCCTATAGTACAAGGAGGAATGATATGGAACAGCGGCTATAAATTGGCTAGTGCAGTAAGTAATGCAGGAGGACTAGGCCTTATAGGTGCTGGGTCTATGTATCCTGATGTACTGCGAGAGCATATACAAAAGTGCAAAAAGGCAACAGATAAGCCCTTTGGAGTCAATGTGCCTATGCTTTACCCTAATATTGAAGAGATTATGAATATAATCGTCGAAGAAGGGGTAAAGATAGTATTTACGTCTGCTGGAAATCCAAAGACATGGACATCTTTTCTGAAAGGACACGGAATAACAGTAGTACATGTAGTAAGTTCCTCAAAGTTTGCTCTAAAAGCGCAAGAAGCTGGTGTAGATGCTATAGTAGCTGAAGGCTTTGAAGCAGGAGGGCATAATGGACGAGAAGAGACTACTACACTAACTTTAATCCCAATGGTACGCGAGAAGATCAGTATACCACTTATAGCAGCAGGAGGAATAGCTACAGGTAGAGCTATGCTTGCAGCTATGGTGCTTGGAGCAGATGGCGTTCAAATGGGAACAAGGTTTATAGCGTCACATGAAAGTTCTGCCCACGATAGTTTTAAGCAATTGTTATTACAAGTACAAGAAGGTGATACTACACTAACTTTAAAAGAATTAGCACCTGTAAGACTAATCAAAAATGAGTTTTACACAAATCTACAAGCTCTCTATGCAAAAGGAGCGAATACAGAAGAGTTAAAAGCATACCTAGGAAGAGGAAGAGCCAAAAAAGGAATGTTTGAAGGAGATTTAATTGAAGGAGAATTAGAAGTAGGACAGATATCAGGACTAATTAATAGTGTGGAATCTGTGGACACAATTGTAAAATCAATTATCAAAGAATTTGAAATAGCTAAAAGTGAATTAGCTTATTTATAAGTTAATCTAAAGATAACATAAAGTCATACAATGTTTTTTTATTTAAAAATATTGTATGACTTTTTTGCTATTTATTACTAATATCATATATTTAATTATTAGAAATAATATATCAAACAAATTATACTAAAAAAAACATGAGTTACTATAAAATAGAAAATTTAGAACAATACTTTAAACACTATAAAAAGTCTATTCGAGAACCAAGAAAGTTTTGGGGTAAAATAGCAGAAGAGAACTTTGTATGGTATCAAGTGTGGGATAAAGTTTTTGAATTTGACATGGAAGAGTCAAAGTTCCAATGGTTTGTCAATGGAAAACTTAATATCGTAAAAAACTGTATCGATCGTCATTTAGCCAAAAGAGGAGATAAGCCTGCTATTATCTTTGAACCAAATAATCCAGAAGAAGAAGCACAAACGATAACTTATAATGATCTATACAATCGCGTGTGTAAAATGGCGAATGTACTAAAGGATCAAGGTGTAAAAAAAGGGGATAGAGTATGTATCTATTTACCAATGATCCCAGACTTAGCTATAAGTATGTTGGCATGTGCGCGTATTGGAGCTATACACAGTGTTATTTTTGCAGGATTTTCTGCTTCAGCTATATCAAAGCGTGTTAATGATTGTGGATGTAAGTTTGTCATTACATCTGACGGAAGTTTTAGAGGAAATAAGACTATTCCTTTAAAACCGATCGTAGATGAAGCTTTAGAATCATGTCCAGAAGTAGAAAAAGTATTACTTGTTAATCGTACAGGAGCTGATGTAAATATGCAAGAAGGAAGAGATTTATGGTTAGCCCCTTTACTAGAAGAAGCAAATAGTAATCATGTTGCTCAAGTAATGGATGCAGAAGATCCTTTATTTATTTTATATACTTCAGGTTCGACAGGAGCGCCAAAAGGTATGGTACATACTACAGCAGGGTATATGGTGCAGACTGCTTACTCATTTAGAAATGTATTTGATTACAAAGAAGAAGATATTTTTTGGTGTACAGCCGATTGTGGTTGGATTACAGGACACTCCTATATCATCTATGGACCTCTATTAAACGGAGCAACAACGGTGATGTTTGAAGGTGTACCATCGTATCCAACACCAAGTAGATTCTGGGATATTATAGATAAATATAAAGTAACTCAATTCTATACAGCACCTACAGCAATTCGTTCGTTAATGACGGAAGACTATAGTTATGTAAATAATCATGATTTGTCTAGTTTGCGTGTGATTGGGTCTGTAGGAGAGCCAATAAACGAAGAAGCATGGCACTGGTATAATGACCATGTAGGGAAGAAGCGCTGCCCTATAGTAGATACGTGGTGGCAAACAGAAACAGGCAGTATTTTAGTTTCTCCACTGCCTTTTATTACACCGACTAAACCAACTTATGCAACGCTTCCTTTGCCTGGAATACAAGCTGTCTTAATGGATGAAAAGCGCAACGAAATAGAAGATAATCAAATAGATGGATCACTATGCGTTAAGTTTCCTTGGCCATCAATGGCTCGAACAATTTGGGGAAATCACGAGCGTTATCAAGAGACTTACTTTAGTCAATTCCCAGGTAAATACTTTACAGGTGATGGAGCATTGCGCGATGAAGTAGGCTATTATAGAATTACAGGTAGAGCTGATGATGTGGTAATTGTCTCAGGGCATAATCTTGGAACAGCTCCTATAGAAGACGCTATTAATGAGCATCACGCAGTAGCAGAAAGTGCTGTAGTAGGTTATAAGCATGATATTAAGGGGAATGCTCTGTATGGTTTTATTACCCTTAAAGTAGAAGGGGAGACACGTGATAGAGAAAACTTGAGAAAAGAGATCAATCAGTATATTTCAAGTCACATTGGCCCGATTGCTAAGTTGGATAAAATACAGTTTGTAGAGAGTCTTCCTAAGACTCGATCAGGTAAGATTATGAGAAGAATTCTTCGTTCTATTTCAAATGGAGAAACAAAAGAGTTTGGAGATATTTCAACATTAATCAACCCAGAAGTAATAGATAGTATTATCAATGGTAAAATATAATTAATCAAAGAGCCCCAATGCAGTACATTGGGGCTCTTTTTATAGTAAAATGACTAGTATTGATAGAATAACCAATCCTAGACCGATCAGGTTTAGCTTGGATAGCTTTTCTTTAAAAAAGAAATAACCAACCAACGTTCCCAAAATAATAACACCAAAATTCATTCCGGCAAATACCGTAGTTGGACTTTCTCTAAATACTTGATGAGCTTTCATATAGAAGGCTATATTTATAAAATTAAGTGTCCCGAGTATTAATCCATATAATACTGTACTCTTGGAAATAGTTAGTATATTTTCCTTATTTTTTAACTTAAACGCGATATAATATACTAAACTTAATACAAATGCTGTGCTGAATACATAGAATAATGAACTTGTATAAGGTATTTCACTGTATAAGGCTAGCTGCTTGAATAGAATGTCAATTACTCCAAAGCCTATAAATGTTAGCAATGGAAACAAAGTACTGTAATTCTTTGTTTGAATAGTTAATTCTTGATTTTGATTACTTGATTTTTTTAAAATTAAGTATACGGATAGCAAACCAATAAATAGTGCAAAATAACGCTGTGTAGAGATTTGTTCATTAAAGATAGTAATAGCCGCTACTATTGGAATGAAAAGAGACATTCTTTGAGCGATATCAGTACGAATAATTCCTGAATATACTATTGAAAAATATTGAACAACAAATATGCTTGGTAATAAAAAACCTAACGCTAATACTAATGTATATGGCAGATTTTCAGGAATGTTAGCTAAGTTAACATTAAACTGAAAATATGAAAATAATATAGTTACAACATAGTTAAGTAGAACCATTTGTATTATATTTACCTTGTATTTCTTACTGATCTTAAATAAGATACCAACTGAAACACTTCCTAAAATACTTAATAATAGATAGAGCATTCTTTTTTCTACAAATGTAAGTATTACTTGATATTCTCCTATATAATTTTAATTATCTTTACACTATATCATAATACATATTATGTTAAATAGAGTTTTTGAATACTACTATACTATCTTCTAATACTCCCTGTTAGTTTATTAAATTTAGTTTCTATATTTTTGCTTATAAACCTATAGAAATGACTAAAGCTGAAAAGATTCAATTTGTATTAGAGACACTTGATGCCCTCTATCCGGAGATTCCTGTACCATTAGATCATAAGGATCCTTATACCTTATTGATTGCAGTACTTTTGTCTGCTCAGTGTACAGATGAGCGTGTAAATAAGATTACTCCTTTATTATTTGCTAAAGCAGATAATCCCTATGACATGGTTAAAATGACGGTTGAAGAAATTCAAGAGATTATTAGGCCCTGTGGATTATCTCCTATGAAGTCAAAAGGTATTTATGGCTTGTCTAAAATATTAATTGATAAATACAATGGTGATGTTCCTGCTGATTTAGAAGCATTAGAGGAATTGCCAGCAGTAGGACACAAAACAGCTAGTGTTGTTATTTCTCAGGCTTATGATATTCCAGCTTTTCCTGTAGATACTCATATTCATCGCTTGATGTACCGCTGGAACTTATCCAATGGTAAAAGTGTACAGCAAACAGAGAAAGACGCTAAGCGTTTATTTCCAAAAGATAAATGGAACAAGCTCCACCTCCAACTTGTTTGGTATGGTAGACAATATAGTCCTGCTCGTGGTTGGAATCTAGAGTTAGATGTGATTACTTCTGTAATTGGAAGAAAAACTGTTATTAACCAATATAATCAAAAGAAAAACCCTAAGAAGAAATAGTCTCTTAGGGTTTTCTTTTTTTAGTTTTGCATTGAACTAATGCTTGGCAGTATTAATTTATTTAACTGTATGCTTGTAAGACTTTTTGAGTAATTTAATATAAAATCAATAGTCTTCTTCTGAGGCAGCATTACATCCTGCTTCTTAGTAATGTAAATGTTCTTCATAAGCGATATATTTTGTTGTTTACTTATTAAACGACAAAACATATCAGTTTATTATTGATTACTTAAAATAATCTTATTTTCATTGATCAGTTTTCTCAAGTTTAGTAGTGCATAACGCATTCTACCTAATGCTGTATTGATACTTACATCGGTCTGTTCGGCTATTTCTTTGAAACTTAAGTCTTGAAAAATACGCATTAACACTACCTGTCTTTGATCCTCTGGTAGCTCTTCCAAAAGTGAGGTTAAGTCCTTCTCTATTTGTTCTTTAATCAAGATACTCTCTATATTGTCCCCTTCTTCTTTTAATATGGAGAAATATGAGAATTCTTCTGTATCTTTCACTACTTGTGATCGCTTCTCTTTTCTGTAGTGATCCATAATTAGATTATGTGCTATGCGTATAACCCATGGCAAGAATTTTCCTTCCTCGTTATATTTCCCTGATTTTAGTGTGTGGATTACCTTTATAAAGGTATCTTGAAAGATATCATCTGCAAGGTCTGCATTTGAAACTTTTGAAAAGATAAAACCATAAATCTTAGCTTGGTGTCTTTTAATAAGTACCTCCAAGGCTTGCTCTACGCCCTCAATGTAAAACTTAATAAGCTTTGCATCTGGCATCTCTGTATATACCATAACAAATTCTTTTAATAGCAATATTTTATTTCTAATCTAAAAGTAATGTTGTTTTATAGGCGTTTTGGGTTTATGATTGAGCAACAAATATAGTAATTAAATGTTAAAAAAAACAAGAATTCACTATTCTTTTTAACATTAACAAATATTTATTTTTTTGATACTTTACTATAACTCTTCTTCTCTGCTTTAAATAGTTTAAAGAAAGGATTATCTTTGTCCTCTCCAACATAAAACAGCATGAAGAAGATAGATCTATCAGGGATTGATCCTAAAAAAAATATAATTATAAAAGGGGCGCAATTACACAATCTAAAGAACTTAGATGTTGTAATTCCTCGAAATCAATTTATTGTCATCACTGGACTATCTGGTTCGGGTAAGTCTAGCCTTGCATTTGATACTTTATATGCTGAAGGCCAGCGTAGATATGTTGAGAGTTTATCCTCTTATGCTAGACAATTTTTAGGTCGTATTGACAAACCTAAAGTTGAGTACATTAAGGGTATCGCTCCTTCTATCGCTATCGAACAGAAAGTTAATACGACAAATGCACGTTCTACTGTAGGGACTTCTACTGAGATTTATGATTATCTCAAACTTTTATACGCTCGTATTGGTAAGACCTACTCACCTATTTCTAATGAAGTGGTAAAGAAAGATACCGTTTCTGATGTTTTAGACTATATTAAAGAGTTTGCTATTGATGCTAAGCTATTGTTGCTTGCTCCTATTCATTTAGAAGAGGACCGAGAACTTGCTGAGTATTTGAATGTATTACTTCAACAGGGATATGCACGTATTTTTGTGAATGAAAAGATGCTTCGCCTCGATGAGTTTCTACAAAATAATGATATTGAGCAAATTAATTCCTATGATCTAAATGACCTATTCTTAATCATTGACCGTTTAGTAGTCAAAGACAATGAGGAATTTTACAATCGACTTGGAGATTCTGTTGACTCTGCTTATTTTGAAGGAAAAGGAGAGTGTTATGTTTTTGATTTAAAAAACGCAACTAAAAAGCACTTTTCTAATCGCTTTGAACTTGATGGGATTAGCTTTTTAGAGCCTAATATTCACTTGTTTAGTTTTAACAATCCTTACGGTGCTTGTCCTTCTTGTGATGGCTATGGTAATGTAATTGGTATTGACGATGAATTAGTTATTCCTAATACTGGATTATCCATCTATGAAAACGCTGTTTTTCCTTGGAGAGGTGATTCGATGAGTTGGTATCGCGATCAATTAGTTAATAACGCTTATAAATTTGACTTCCCTATCCACAAGCCTTATTTTGAACTATCAGAGGAGCAAAAAGCTCTGCTTTGGGAAGGTAATAGTTTCTTTACTGGGCTAAACGATTTTTTTAAAGAATTAGAAGATAAAAGCTATAAAATTCAGAATAGAGTACTCCTATCGCGTTATAGAGGAAAAACAAAGTGTCCTACTTGTAAAGGTAAGCGTTTAAGAATTGAAGCAAATTATGTAAAAGTTGGCGGGAAGACTATTTCTGAATTAGTCGATCTTCCAATCAAACATTTAATTCCTTTCTTTGACAATTTAGACTTAAATAAATACGACGTGCAAGTTGCTAAACGTTTATTGATTGAAATAAACAATCGTTTAGGGTTTTTAGAAAATGTAGGATTGAGCTATTTAACACTTAATCGTAACTCTTCTACCCTGTCTGGTGGTGAATCCCAACGCATTAACTTAGCAACATCTTTAGGAAGTAGCTTGGTTGGATCTATCTATATCCTTGATGAACCAAGTATTGGCTTGCATCCTAATGATTCGGAAAAACTAATCGAAGTGCTAAGGGATCTAAAGCGTTTAGGAAATACGGTTATAGTGGTTGAGCACGATGAAGATATTATGAAATCGGCTGATCAGATTATTGACATCGGTCCTGAGGCTGGGAGTCTTGGTGGAGAGTTAGTTGCCCAAGGAACTTATCAAGAAGTTATTGAGGCGGGTGATTCTCTTACTGCTAAGTATTTGAACGGAGACTTGGCAATTGAAGTACCGAAGAAAAGAAGAAAATACAAGCAATATGTTGAAGTGATCGGTGCGAGAGAGAATAACTTAAAGAATATTAATGTTACTTTTCCTCTTGATTGTTTGACTATTATTACTGGAGTCTCTGGGTCTGGTAAATCTACCTTAGTCAAGAGTATTTTGTTTCCTGCAATTCAGAAAAAACTTACTGGGCTAAGTGATAAGCCAGGTCAATTTACGGAGTTAAAAGGTGATTTTGCGGGTATTAAAGCTATTGAGTACGTCGATCAAAACCCGATAGGGCGTAGCTCCCGCTCTAATCCTGTTACTTATATCAAAGCCTATGATGATATTAGAGATTTGTATTCAAAGCAACAGCTTTCTAAACTAAGAGGTTATCAGCCCAAACACTTCTCTTTTAACGTTGAAGGTGGACGCTGTGAGACTTGTAAAGGGGAAGGTAGTGTAACTGTAGAGATGCAGTTTATGGCTGACGTACACCTAGAGTGTGAGACATGCCATGGAAAACGCTTTAAGAAAGAAATCCTTGAAGTCAAATTTGAAGAGAAAAATATTGATGATATTTTGACCATGACTATCGATGAAGCTCTTGCTTTTTTCTCTTTGCACAAGCAAACCAAAATAACAAATAAGTTGCAGGCTTTACAGGATGTTGGTTTAGGATATGTTCAGCTTGGACAGTCCTCTTCTACCCTGTCTGGAGGTGAAGCACAGCGTATCAAACTAGCTTCTTTTTTGTTGGCTGGTACCACGCGTGATAAAGTACTTTTTGTCTTTGATGAACCTACTACAGGTCTTCATTTTCACGATATTAAAAAGCTACTCAACTCATTTAATGCTCTTATTGAAAAAGGACATTCCATTATTGTTATTGAACACAATTTAGACATGATTAAGTGTGCGGATTATATCATAGACATTGGTCCTGAAGGTGGAGAAAACGGTGGTAATCTGGTTGCTTTCGGCACGCCAGAAGAAATCGTCAAAAATCCAAAGTCATTAACTGGTAAATATTTAAAAGCAAAATTATAAGTAAAAGAGGGAGTCCAAAAGGTCTCTCTCTTTTATTTTTGTCTTGTGTCTGCCCTAGAATAAGTATATAATAAAAATTTTTTCATACTTTAGGACAGGACTTAAGTACATTTTGAAACGTAGTATTTTGTTTTACTTAAAAGTTTTGTAGATTTTTTGGTTGTCAATCAGTTAGTTACTCATTAGTTATCTGCTCATTTTTTAAATACTTCCGAGAAATTATAATCAGAGATGCTTGACCATTGCGTACAGTATGCTTGAGATTTTCTTCCCAAGAACAGCCTTCTAGGCAGGCAAACTGCAAAGAAACTACACGTATTCCGCACCATTTGGCAAGCCAAAGACTATAAGCGGAGTATATGCCTTTGAATTAATTCCCCAAACTCTCAAAAGATTTAAAAATTAAATCAAAAAAAGAGCAGCTTTTCAAATGGTAAAGAAAAACTGCTCTAAGTAGTATTTTATAAACTTTTAATTGCGGTAACTAATCGTTCAGTTAGTCGTTTTCTACTAAAGTACTGTAACCCCATGGCGTATACTTTGAGTTGATTTTGTTGATATAGCTTGAAGTATTCTAGCAATATATCGATTATTTTATCTTTTTCGCTGTACAGCGCTATCTTTCCGGTATTGGTCTGCTGGATAATTTCGAAGAAATCAGCTTCTTCAGGTCCTATAGCTAATATGGGACGTTCTGCAGCCATGTATTCAAATAGCTTACCAGGTATGATGCATGTCGTCTCTTCTGAGTCAATTTCTATGAGTAATAGCACTTGAGATTGTCTCATTTTAAGCAAGGACTCTTGATGATTGATATAGCCATAATTGGTTGTACACTCCCCTAACTTGAACTCCTCTACAGTGTCTAGAATATCTTGACTGACCTTTCCTATCAGATTAAGGTGAAAAGCTTCCCTGAAGGCTTCGTTTTCTTTGCGCAATTCACTGAGTGCTTTCCAGAGTACACGAGGGTTGCGATCGGATAAAAAAGAACCTATGTGAGAAATCGTAAACTTTTGATCTAGTTCTATTTTTCCAAAATGGGCAATATCATATCCATTGGTAATAATAGAAATAGGCGTTGATGTCTTTTGTTCAAATTCTTTTTTCGTTCCCTTACTAGTGACTAAGATATGATCGGCTGTGGTAAGGACCTCTTTCTCCAGTGCAAAATGGCGATCGGCAGAGCGCTGTGTTAATTTTAGCTCTTTGTGATAGCCTATAGTAGTCCAAGGGTCTCTAAAGTCTGCAATCCACTTGACTCCTACTTGCTCCTTTAATCCTTTGCCGATCAAGTGTACGCTATGAGGAGGCCCTGTGGTGATTACTTTTGTTATATCTGGATTCTCTGCTAGATACTTTTTGAGATAGGCTATAGATGGTTTTACCCAGGCAACTCTAGAGTCAGGGATAAATAGATTTCCTCTGATCCAAAGCAATATTTTTTCGATTCTAGTTTGATTGCGATGATTGGGAATCATTCCTGCACTCATCGTCTTTGCTTTTTTCTTAACTATTTTATCGACGAACTTATAAGGCTCCTTGATAGGAGCCTTTAATATTGTAGTTCCTTCTCTTAGATCCTTTGACATTTCAGCATCTATGAGAGGGTATGTGGGATTTTCTGGGATATATACCACCGGATCAATATTAAAATCAGGTAGGTATTTGACAAACTTTAACCAGCGCTGTACTCCTGGCCCACCTGCAGGAGGCCAATAGTAACTAACTATTAAAACTTTTTCTTTCATTTTTTATTACAATCTTTTTTACACGTATAACCGATAGCTATTATTGTTAATAAAATTATGATAATAAAGCTGATTAACGAAATTATACTACCTTTTTTTATTACTTCAGGTTCGAAAGTAAATGATATAGTGTGTTCTCCTTTAGGTATTTCGATACCTCTTAATACATAATCAACATTAAATATTTCGACTTCTTTATCATTAATCCTTGCTTTCCAGCCTTTTGGATAATATATTTCTGAGAATACGGCAAAACCGTCATTTGAATTCTTACTTGTATAAACTAATTTGTTTGGCGCGTAATTTACGAGTGTTATACTACTTAGGGAATCTGTAGTATAATTTGCTCTCAAAGCAGTAGCCAAAGGATTATCAGTGTTATTAATAATTGCTTGCTCTTTAGACTTTAAAGTAGATAGCGCTTTCATTTCTTCGTCTGCATTAGGAACCGTTGCCAGTGAAGATACAAACCAAGCATTTCCATTTACTTCAGGATTTACTAAAGGTATATCATTGCCTTGTTCATCTTTTTGAATGATGTACTTAACATTTAGCATATTAAGCACTTCCATATTGTTTTGGTTAATCTGATAGTCCATTAATTGCTGCATGCGTCTTGGCTTTGCTGCATGGTACCCACCTAGTGAATTGTGGAAAAAAGAAGCACGGGCGCTGTTAAACCCACCTTGCATCTCAAATACCCTAAAGTGTTCTGGGTCAGAAAGAATTGCTTTATCAGCTTGTGTAGGACTGAATGGTTTTTCCATCTGTATTTTAGGTACAAAATTAGTGTCATTTACATATTTCTTATCCACCAATACCAAGTCAGTAGTCATCAGTAAACCTAAAATAATAAGGCTGTATTGTGTAGCAATCTTTTCTTTGTACACTCCATATAGGACTCCTCCAGCTAAGAGGACAAATACAAAACTGCGGATTAAATCTGCCGAATACATTGCTTTTCTATCTTCAATCAATGCTTTTACAAAGCTCATTCCGTAGTCTCCGTAGGCTTGACGGTAGTAACTGTCGTTAAGTCCTGAGAAGTTCAGTGTGCCTTTAATAAAAAACAAAGCAATTAGTAACCCTAAAACAATTCCTAAACTGTACTTTAATGCATTTAGTTGTTCTTGTTTGGATCCTTTAGAAAAGCTATATAAGCCTAAAATAGCTAAAGCAGGTACACATAGCTCCAAGATAACTTGAATGGAAGAAACAGCTCTAAACTTATCGTATAGCGGTACATAATCAATAAAAAAGTCTGTTAATAATGAGAAGTTCTTACCCCATGATAATAATAAGGAAAGTAAGGCTCCAGCAATAAAGATGTATTTAAACTTGCGCTTTTCAGTAAAGAAGGCTAAGACAAATAAAAAGAAAACAACAGCCCCTATATAAGCAGGTGCTGCTACTATAGGCTGATCACCCCAGTATGTAGGTGCTTGGTCAGCAAACTGTTTAGCTTCTAAAGGTGAGGCTCCAATAGTCTGTGCAAATTTAAAGAGGCTAGAATCCTCCCCTAGTTTTTCGTTATTTGCTCCACCAGTCAAACGAGGAACTAATAAATTCAGACTTTCAAATTTGCCATAACTGTATTCGGTGATATAATCATAGCTAAGGGCATTGGAAGAATTCGCTTTGCTCCCATCGGGATTAAAGGTTAATTCGTTTTTTCCTCTCGTACTGAATTTAGTATATTCGGAAGTAGCTAACAAGTTAGTTGCATTTGCTCCAATACTCAAAATAGCAGCAATCACAAAGATTCCAAAAGCCGTAGCGAGTGATTTATAGTCTTTATTTTTTATGTAATAAACTGTATAATAAGCTGTCACGACTAATAAAAGCAACAACAGATAATAAGTCATTTGAAAGTGATTGGCACTAATCTCTAGGGCAGCTGCAAACACGGTTAGAATACCTCCAACAATCCATTTTTTTCTAAATACGAGCATTACCCCTGCCAATACCATTGGCATATAAGCAATAGCGTGTGCTTTAGCATTATGTCCTACCCCTAAAATAATGATTAAATAAGTGGAGAAACCAAAAGCTAAAGCTCCTATAAATGAGCGTAATGGCCTTAATCCCAAGGATATTAGTAAAGTATAAAACCCAAAAAAATACAAGAATAAATAGTCCGCAGGCCTTGGTAAAGTGCGAAAAATTGAATCAATATCTTTGATAAAGTTATTAGGATACTTGGCACCTAACTGATATGTAGGCATTCCCCCGAAAGCGCTATTAGTCCAATAAGGCTCTTCTCCGGTTTGTTTTCGAAACTCAATTTGTTCTTTAGCCATACCCGTATATTGCACGATGTCTGATTGATAGATCGTTTTACCAGAAAGAACAGGCGAAAAGTATAGAAGAGAAATAGTTATAAACCCCAATATAACCAATAGATGAGGCAAAATCTTTTTTAAAATATCCATATTTATCTTAAGCGTTTTAGCATTATATATGAGTCGCTAAATTAACTAAATAAAATGGAGGTATAAAAATAGAATAGAGAAAAAAGACCACATAAAAAAAGGTTCTGATTAATCAGAACCCTTTACTTTTTATCGATTTCTTCAAACTCGATGTATTCACCTACAACTTTAGTCGAACGAGGCACTTTACCCGTGTTAGCTGACTCAGTGTCTTGATAGGTGTTATTTGACGAGTTTGTATTACCATTGTTTTGGTAGAAATCTTGTTGTCGTTGTTGAAAATTCTCACTTGCCTTCTTAGCAGCTTTCACTAAGAGCATTGGAAGTAAGTATCGCATAGCGAATTTGAATGCATAATAAATTAAGATTATTATACACAAGGTTTTCAAAAAACCTGTAAATGAAGCTGTATCCATAACCTTTTGCTTTTTCCAAAAATAGAAATTAATCAAATATCAAGATAACTTTAATTCTTAAATTATTGATAAATATTAATTCTTTTGCTTAGAATACTTTATAGAGTGAAGAAGAATTACCAGATTGTATATCCTCCATCTAATTCATACACAGCCTTAAACCCATTGTCCAGTAAAGCTTGTCTAGCCTTAGCACTTCGCTTTCCTGATTTACAGAAAATATAGATAGGCTCCTCTTTATTGTATTTTTGCATATTATCTAAAAAGTCCTCCGATAGAAAATCTACATTTTCAGCATTATCAATAGTTCCTTCTTTGAATTCTTTTGGTGTACGAACATCTACAAGTTGCGTGTTTTTTTGTTCAATTACTTTTTCAAAAGAATCTTTGTTTAGTAAATATTCTTTGTCTTTTTGTTGACCACAACTATAAGAAGTAGTAAAAATAGTTAAGAGTAAAGTTAAAATAAGTGCTCTCTTCATGATTTAAATGTTAATAGTGATTAGAAAAAATGACATTTGTCATAGTAATAATTTTGACTTTAAAGTACTTTTGTTTCAAATATACGCAAAATGACAATGTCTCTTATACAAAAATACAATGTTCCAGGGCCGCGATATACGAGTTACCCTACTGTTCCCTACTGGGATCAGGACTCATTTACTCCCGAGCAATGGATCAGTTCAGTGAAACAAGCGTTTAAAGAATCCAATGATACAGAAGGGATTAGTATTTATATACACCTTCCTTTTTGTGAAAGCTTGTGTACATTCTGTGGCTGTCACAAACGAATTACTAAACGTCACGAAGTAGAACAGCCTTATATTAAAGCACTTTTAAAAGAATGGGATTTATACTGCAAAGAGTTTGGGGAAACTCCAGTTATAAAAGAAATTCACTTAGGAGGAGGAACGCCTACCTTCTTCTCTGTTGAGAATCTAACCACGCTAATAAAAGGAATTACAAGTAAGGGAAAAATAGCTGACAAACATGAGTTTAGTTTTGAAGGACACCCAAACAATACAACAAAAGAACAATTACAAGCACTATTTGACTTAGGTTTTAACCGTGTAAGTTTTGGTGTACAAGATTATAATCCTGAAGTTCAAAAAGCAATACACCGTATTCAAACATTTCACGATGTAGCAAGAGTAACTTTATGGGCCAAAGAAATAGGATACACTTCTATTTCACATGATATTATTTACGGTCTTCCGTTTCAGACATTATCTCACATTATAGATACTATTGAAAAGACTAAATCGCTATCTCCAGATCGATTAGCTTTTTATAGCTATGCACATGTGCCATGGATTAAAGGAAGTGGTCAACGTGGGTTTAATGATTCAGATGTACCAAAAGATGACGAAAAAAGACTACTATACGAAAAGGGAAAAGAATTACTTTTGAATAATGATTATGTAGAGATAGGAATGGATCACTTCTCATTAAAAAGTGATTCATTATACAAGTCTTTAAACAACGGTAACATACACCGTAACTTTATGGGATATACTTCGTCTAAGACAAAAGTAATGATTGGATTAGGGGTATCTTCTATCAGTGATAGCTGGTATGCTTTTGCTCAAAATGAAAAAGACATTGAGAAGTATTATGAGTTACTAGACCAAGGTACTATTCCTGTAGTAAAAGGTCATATCCTAAATCAAGAAGACTTAATTATTAGAAAACATATTTTAAATCTGATGTGTTCATTATCAACAGATTTAACAGAGGATATAGATAAAGTTGATTTCAGTAAGACGCTTGAGGAGATGAATGAGTTTGAGAAAGATAAGCTTATTGATATCAACAACAACACCATTAGGGTAACTAAAAAAGGGAGAGCCTTTATTAGAAACATTTGCATGGCATTTGATTTGCGCTTACAAGCAAATAAACCAGACAGACAATTGTTTTCAATGACAATTTAGTATCTTTAGGTAGTTGTAATAAAGTAAAATGTTATGAAATTAGAAAAAATAATCACTTTTATCGTTCTGTTATTGTTCGTTTATGGAATATATAACTTAGATGCAGCCAATTTATGGTCTATAAGAATTAATTGGTTTTCACATTTGAGTTTTATTCTCTTTGCAGCTTATCTAGTATATTCAGTAAAGAAAGCCGCAAAGCAACAAGATCAAGCAAAAAGTGAATAACGATTGTCATTTGTTTATTTGCTACATGTTTACTTGAAAAAACATTAGTAAAAAAGAGGGGAGCCTAATAGCTCCCCTCTTCTTTTATAGTATTGAAGTGATTGTTATAACCACTCGATTAAAGTAATTCCGACACCTATATTAGTCTGGTTCCAATTGTAATCAATCATAGAGTCTCCATAGCCATTGCTAACTGCTAAAAAGGCTTTTAAATGATTCTTGATTGGATACGACCAAGTAAACTCAGTATATCCTCTATTTCTATGATTAAACCTAAAATTAGTTCTATGGTTTAAAGTAAATACGTGTCCCCAGTTTGAATAGATAACATTAAACTCCCCTTTTCCGATATAATCTGTGATCTGAGGATTATCATCACCTTTAGTCTCTCTAAAACGCAACCAAGGTTTAGCAAAGAAAGTCCATTTCTTATATTCCATACCTAGGTGCATTGTAAATCTGTTCCAACTTCTAGACTCCGGAAGGCTTCGACCATTGGATTGGTGATTAAAGCCAAAGCCTACCATTTTAAATTTAAAATCTCCGATAGCTAAATCTAGTGGATAGTTAAAGATCAGCTCTGGCTCGTAGTTAAGTTCTCTAAAAGGACGAGACAAACCATCATTATAGGCCTGCCAATTTGCCGTTTGTGTAAAGGCTAACCAAAGGTCACCTTTTCCGAAAAACAATCCCTGGCTTATTTTTGTCTTAAAACTAATCTGAAACTTGATCTCTAGCTTCTTATAATCTTTATGTTCTTCAGAAACATTTATAGGACTCAAACTAGCTGGTTGCTCATTAGGCTTGTTTACATAGCGAAAAGGCAAAACATAGACTGGTTTGTAAGGACTAATAGTAAATGTCTTGTTTCTCGTCTCTGGCGTAAGCTCCCAGCGCTCATTCAATCCTTGATTAGTTCGATCTTGGTTGAAGATGGCATCTTCCTGTTCTTGTGCTAGAGATAGTAAGCCAAACAAAGAAATACAAATTGTAGAGATAATCTTTCTCCTCATAAATAAAAAAGTCATTAATCAAATAAAATAGTTCCTTGCCCGTCTTCATCTACAGAAGTCTCAGGTAATTCATCGAGTATTATATCTAATACTTCTTCCTCCTCCTCTTCCTCTTCTTCATAAGGCAACGACTCAAGCCAATTAATCTCTTTTACTTTATCTGTTGTTAATTGATTACCTAGTGCCTTAATACCTTTGATAGTAATAAACTCTTCTAAGTTAACTTCTAAACTTTCTTTTTGAATGCCTTTTACTTTAGAGAATACAATCTCTGCTACGGGTCTGTAGTCCGTAGAAACTACCTCTAGACGAGACTTTTCATGATCAGAGATAAATAGTTCTTCTTTATTTTCATTCTCAATCAAGAAGCGCTTGATATAGTATCTATCTTTTTCACCCTCGTAGTATATAGCAGCAATCGGCTTTTTAGGCTTCCACTTTTCAAGGATAATCATATCTTCTTCAAAGTGCTTACTCAAATCAGGAGTAATCGTTTTTACTTTTCCGCTTTGTGTAATAACTAATAAACGATCTTCTGCTTTGAACTCACCGAGTAGCTCTCCTCTACCTTCTACATTTAGACGATGTACAGTCTCATCAAACCAAATCTTACGAGGTCTTAATGTTGATATACCTTTTTCTTTAAGTTCAATCTTCTTGATAGCATATTTGCTGACAAGATTTCCTTTAGCTGAACGCCCTTTAATTAATAGTTCAGCAAAGTCTAAGTCAAACTTAAGCTTTTTAATGTTCGATAATTGACGAAGTATGATTGTTACTAATTCAGCCTCTCCGTTAGGATTTGCACTAAAGTACAGAACTTGAGAACCGTCTTTCCCTTGTGTTAAATCATATACTTTATCTCTCGTAATTCCTGTTACATTGAATCGCTTTACATAAGAAGATCCTGATCTTCCATCGCGATAAATAAGGTTATAGATTGTACGTGTGTCGTTTTTATCCCATACACTGATATGGATAATGTCTTTTCCAACAAACTTTTTCTCATCTACTTTAGACACAATGAAAGAACCATCGCGCAAGAACACGATAATATCATCAATATCCGAACAGTCACATACGTATTCGTCTTTCTTCAAACTAGTACCAAAGAATCCTTCTTCTCTGTTTACGTAAAGTTTTGTGTTTCTCAAAACTACTTTGGTAGCTTCAATAGTGTCAAAACTCTTTAACTCTGTAAGACGTTCTTTTCCCTTACCATACTTTTCTTTAAGCTTAGTAAAGTAATTAATCGCAAACTCAATTAAGTGAGCTAAGTTATATTTTACTTGTTCAATATCGTCCTCTAAAGACTCTATAATTTGATTAGCTTTATCAATATCAAAGCGAGAAATACGTTTAATCTTAATCTCAGTAAGGCGGACAATATCCTCGGTAGTGATATCTCGTTTTAGGTTGATAACAAACGGTCTTAGCCCTAAGTCAATTGCATTGATAACACCTTCCCAGGTTTCCTCCTCTTCGATAGAACGGTAAATTCTATTCTCAATGAATATTCGCTCTAATGATAGAAAGTGCCACTTCTCCTCTAATTCATTTAATTCAATCTCTAATTCGCTCTTAAGTAAGTCAACAGTTTGATTTGTTGACATTTTAAGCATTTCACTAACTCCTGTAAACAAAGGTTTATTATCCTGAATAATACACCCAAGAGGAGCAATAGATGTTTCACAAGCTGTAAAAGCATACAAAGCATCAATAGTTTTATCTGGTGATGTGCCAGCAGGCAAGTGAATAAGAATTTCAACTTCAGCTGCTGTATTATCTTCAATCTTCTTAATTTTTATCTTTCCCTTTTCATTGGCTTTTAAGATACTATCGATCAAAGAGGTAGTCGTTGTCGAAAAAGGTATTTGATTGATAACAAGAGTGTTTTTATCTAATTGCGAAATCTTCGCTCTTACACGTACACGTCCTCCTCTTTGTCCATCATTGTAATTCGAAACATCTGCAATCCCCGCTGTTGGAAAATCTGGATATATTGTAAAAGGTTTACCCTTTAATATATTTATAGAAGCATTGATAAGTTCTATAAAGTTGTGTGGTAATACCTTAGTTGATAGACCTACAGCAATCCCCTCTCCTCCTTGTGCAAGTAAAAGCGGAAACTTAACAGGTAGGTTTACTGGTTCATTTCTACGACCATCATAAGATGACTGCCAAGTAGTAATCTTAGGTGAATAAAGAACTTCTAAAGCAAATTTGCTCAAACGCGCTTCTATATAACGAGAAGCTGCTGCACCATCACCAGTAAGAATATTCCCCCAGTTACCCTGCATATCGATAAGTAATTCCTTCTGACCTAGTTGTACGATAGCGTCACCGATACTAGCATCTCCGTGTGGGTGATATTGCATAGTATGTCCTACGATATTAGCTACTTTGTTGTATCTACCATCGTCAAGCTCTTTCATCGAGTGCATGATACGGCGTTGCACAGGTTTAAACCCGTCTTCAATAGCAGGTACTGCACGTTCAAGAATAACATAAGAGGCATAGTCTAAAAACCATTCCTTATATAATCCCGTTATCTTAGTGATTGTTTCTGATTGTACTTCTTCTTGTTCGGAAGTTAAATCCTCTTCGGGTTGATTTAATTGGCTATGGTTTAACTCTTCTGGATCAAAATTGTCTTCGTGGCTCATCTTATTCTACTACGTCAAGTTCTACTTTTAGATTATCTATAATAAATTCTTGTCTATCAGGAGTGTTTTTGCCCATATAGAACTCCAACATTTTCTCAATTGACATGGACTTGTCTAGCATTACTGGATCAAGTCTAATATCCTCTCCAATGAAATACTTAAACTCATCTGGTGAAATCTCACCAAGTCCTTTAAATCGGGTAATCTCAGGCTTAGGTTTTAATTTTTCAATCGCAGCAATGCGCTCTTCATCTGAATAGCAATAGATCGTTTCCTTTTTATTTCTAACCCTAAACAAAGGTGTTTGCAAAATATAAAGATGTCCATCTTTAATTAACTCAGGAAAGAATTGCAAAAAGAATGTAATTAACAATAAACGAATGTGCATACCATCGACATCGGCATCCGTTGCAATGACAATATTATTATATCTTAAATTTTCAAAATCATCTTCTATATTCAGTGCAGCCTGTAAAAGGTTAAACTCCTCGTTTTCATAAACAATCTTCTTGGTCATTCCATACGAGTTTAAAGGCTTACCTCTTAAACTAAATACAGCTTGTGTATTTACATCTCTAGATTTTGTAATCGACCCTGATGCAGAGTCACCCTCTGTAATAAAAAGTGTACTGTCTAAATATTTTGGGTTTTTGATATCTGTAAGGTGAACCCTACAATCTCTTAGCTTTTTATTGTGTAAGCTAGCTTTTTTAGCGCGCTCTTTTGCAATTTTACGAATACCTGATAGCTCTTTTCTCTCCTTCTCTGCTTGTAATATCTTTCTTAATAATGCCTCTGCTACTTCTGTATTTTTATGTAAGAAATTATCTAATTGTGTCTTAACAAAATCATTGACGAATGTACGGACTGTAGGAAGGTTTGGCCCCATGTCGGTCGAACCTAATTTTGTCTTTGTTTGTGATTCAAAAACAGGCTCTTCTACTTTTACAGAGATTGCCCCTACAACTGACTTTCTGATATCTGAGGCTTCAAAGTTTTTATTAAAAAACTCCTTAATCGTACGAACAATAGCTTCGCGAAAAGCAGCTAAATGTGTACCTCCTTGCGTTGTATTTTGTCCATTTACGAAGGAGTAATACTCTTCTGAGTACTGTGTCTTACTATGCGTTAAAGCTACTTCAATATCCTCTCCTTCAAGGTGTATAATTGGATAGATCTGATCTTCTAGTTCGATATTTTCACTTAGTAAATCTTTTAGTCCATTCTCAGAGTATAGTTTCTCTCCGTTAAAGATAATTGTCAATCCTTTATTTAGATAACAATAGTTCTTAAGCATCTTCTCTACATACTCTGTACGGTATTTGTAGTTTTTAAAGATCGTTTCATCAGCTGTAAAGGTAACCTTAGTACCTTTGCGTTTTGTAGTCTCTATGATTTCTTCTTCAGAGACTAAGTTACCAGCTGAAAACTCTGCTGCTTTTTGTTGTCCATCACGTACTGATTCTACGCGGAAGTAAGCTGATAAGGCATTAACAGCTTTTGTACCTACTCCGTTTAATCCAACAGACTTCTTAAATGCTCGGGAGTCGTACTTTCCTCCTGTATTCATTTTTGAAACAACCTCTACAACTTTTCCTAACGGAATACCACGACCATAATCACGTACTGTTACTGACTTGTCTTTTAGGACTATTTCAATAGTTTTTCCTGAGCCCATTACGAACTCATCAATACTATTGTCAATAACTTCTTTAATTAAAATATAAATACCATCATCAGGAGATGATCCATCTCCAAGTTTACCAATATACATCCCAGGACGCATACGGATATGCTCTTTCCAGTCTAATGAACGTATATTGTCTTCAGTATATTGATTTTGATCTTGCATAGAAACGTAAGGAATTTGTGCTAAATTACTATTATTTAGCTTAAAATAAAAATTTATAAAGTACGCTGATTACTATATTTCACTGTCTTTAAGGCACTCCCCTTTTTTAATAACATTCTTTTCTATTTCAATTGAAAAAGAACCTGGTGTAATAGGGGTTCCAAATAATAGGGCAAAATTCTTTGTAAATTCAGCTCCAAAATACAGAATCATAGCCGAATAGTATATCCAAATAAGCATAATAATGATAGACCCTGCCGCACCATAGAGTGAGGAGGTAGCTGTAGTACTTAAATAATACCCAATACCAAACTTACCTATCATAAATAGAAAGGTGGTAAAAACAGCCCCTATCGCAGTCTCTTTAAAACCAATTTTTCCATTAGGTAATGTTTTGAATATTAACATAAACAAAAGGGTAATCACTAAGAAGATAATAACATTATTGACAACATAGATCACATGTACTAGTTCTTCATCAAACCAAGTAGCTATATATTCATATAAAATACCAACAAATGAATTGACCATTAAGCTTACTAGCAGAAGGAATCCTACTGAAGCTATCATAGCAAAAGAGAGTAGTCTATTCTTTACAAAACGAACAATGCTTTTGTTTGGTTTAGCTGCCAATCCCCATATATAATTAATCGAACTCTGTATCTCTGCAAATACTCCTGATGCACTAAACAAAAGCATTCCAATACCTATAACAGTTGGTAGAGTTCCTGAGCGATTAATATTGACATTCTCCATGGCTCTTTTGACCTCTTGTGAGGTATTGACTCCTACCAAGTCATTTAACTGATTATAGAAGAAATCTGAAACTTCTTTTTGCTCAAAAACTAATCCACTAGCCGAAATAATCAATATAATCAACGGTGGTAAGGCAAATATGGTATAATAAGATAGCGCTGCACTAAATTTCATTGCATTATCATCTAGAAAATCGAAAACAGAATCAGTGAACAACTTAATAACCTTTTTAAAAAAAGCTTGGTTTTTCATTTTTTGCTTAAAATGTATCTTTCATTATTTTAGGGAAAACCATCATTAGTTTCTCCATGTAAAAATAACTTAAATTGTTTTGTTGAAACCTATTTTTATTGCTAAAAATAATAACATTATCCCATAAAAAAGCCCTCAATTAACTTGAGGGCTTTTAACTATTTGATATTTTGATTATACGTTAAATCTGAAGTGCATTACATCACCGTCTTTAACGATATATTCTTTACCTTCTACTCTTAGTTTTCCAGCTTCTTTTACTTTTGCTTCCGAACCATAAGCTACATAGTCATCATACCCAATAACCTCTGCACGGATAAATCCTTTTTCGAAATCACTGTGAATAACACCTGCTGCTTTTGGTGCAGTATCTCCTACTTGGATTGTCCAAGCTCTTACTTCTTTTACTCCTGCTGTGAAATAAGTCTGTAAGTTTAATAGTTTGTATGCTGAACGAATTAATTTCGAAACTCCTGGCTCTTCTAATCCTAAGTCCTCTAAAAACATTTGTCTTTCTTCAAATGTCTCAAGTTCCATAATGTCAGCTTCAGTACCTACTGCTAAAACAATAACCTCTGCATTTTCATCTTTTACTAGCTCTTTTACTTTAACTACGTAATCATTACCTGATACTGCCGCTCCTTCATCTACGTTACACACATAAAGAACTGGCTTTGTTGTAATTAATTGAAAAGCTTCCATTAACTCCTCTTCATCTTGATTTTTAGGCTCTACTACTCTTGCTGATTTTCCCTCGAGTAATACATTTTTGATACGCTCTAATAAGTCAGCCTCTACTTGTGCTTCTTTATTACCCGTTTTAGCTGCTTTTTTTACCTTTTCTAGTCTTTTCTCTACTGTATCAAGGTCTTTTAACTGCAACTCAATATCTATCGTTTCTTTATCTCTAATCGGGTTTACATTTCCATCAACGTGAATGATATTATCGTTATCAAAACAACGCAATACATGGATAATAGCATTACACTCTCTAATATTTCCTAAGAATTGGTTACCTAAACCTTCTCCTTTACTTGCTCCTTTTACTAATCCAGCAATATCAACAATCTCTACAGTAGCAGGTAATACGCGTTCTGGCACTACTAACTCTTCTAATTTAGTCAATCGTGGATCTGGTACATTCACAACCCCAATATTCGGTTCTATTGTACAAAATGGGAAGTTAGCACTCTGTGCCTTTGCATTAGATAAACAATTAAATAAGGTTGATTTACCTACATTTGGCAATCCTACTATACCTGCTTTCATATTTTAAAATATCTTGTGAATTCTTAATCGATTGCAAATATATATGAAAAATAAACAAGTTCATAGCTTTAAAACAAGATTAGAACCACACTTATCAACTCATTATCTCGCTCCATAAAAAAACCACTCCGTATAGGGAGTGGTCTCTTTTATATAATCGATTTGTTAATCTTCATCATCTGCTATTTCCAAATCCTTCAATGCGTCTAAAGAATCTTCTGAAGACTCTCCATAATCTTCGTCCTCATCATCAAAATTCTCTATTCTATCGGCTAATTTAGTACTTACTTTTACTAAGTAAATCGTATCCTCAGTCCTTACTTCAACTGCCTCAACTGTTTCATTTTTAACGTTTTTAAAACGAATAATATCCGAATCATCATATCCGTCAGGAAATTTTTCAACCAATAATGTCAAAATTTCGTTCGTTAATTTTGCATAATCAACAATTACTCTTTTCATTCTTTGTTTTTGCTTTATTTCGGCTTCAAATGTAATAGGTAAATTGTAAACTACAAATAAAAAAAACTATTAATTTATATCCGAAAAATTAAAAATTAATTACCAAGAATATAGTTGAAAATTAATGGAGCAACTATGGTAGCATCTGACTCAACGATAAATTTAGGAGTGTCTATATCTAATTTACCCCAAGTGATTTTTTCGTTAGGCACAGCTCCTGAATATGAACCATATGACGTTGTCGAATCAGAAATTTGACAGAAGTAAGACCAGAAAGGAACATCTTCCCACTCTAAATCTTGGTACATCATTGGTACTACACAGATAGGGAAATCTCCAGAGATACCTCCTCCGATTTGGAAAAATCCTACTCCGTGTCCTCCTGAGTTCGCTCTATACCACTCTGTCAAGTAAATCATGTACTCAATTCCTGATTTTACAGTATGCACATTTAATTTACCTTTTATTACGTTTGAAGTAAAGATATTACCTGTTGTCGAATCTTCCCATCCTGGACATACGATTGGAATATTCTTTTCAGCAGCTGCTACAATCCACGAATCTTTTGGGTCTATCTCATAATATTGCTCTAAAACTCCAGAGTTAACCACTTGGTATAAGAATTCGTGTGGAAAATAACGCTCACCTTTTGCTTCTGCTGAGTGCCATACGTCTTCTAAGTGTTGTTGTAAGCGACGGAATGCTTCCTCTTCTGGAATACAAGTATCCGTCACACGGTTATAGTGGTTATCTAATAACTCTCTTTCTTGTTCAGGAGTCAAATCTCTATAGTTTGGAACTCTTTTATAGTGAGAGTGAGCAACCAAGTTCATCACGTCTTCTTCTAAGTTGGCACCTGTACAAGAAATGATTTGTACTTTGTCTTGACGAATCATTTCTGCTAAAGATATTCCTAACTCAGCAGTACTCATCGCTCCTCCTAAAGAAATTAACATTTTTCCTCCTGCGTCTAAGTGCGCTTCATATCCTTTCGCTGCATCAACTAAAGCTGCAGCATTGAAGTGTCTGTAGTTGTGCTCAATAAACTGACTAATTGGTCCTTTACTCATTTTATTTATATTTTCTATTATTAATAAGATTACTCGTTTTCTTTTCTATTATATCCTAAAATATCTAATACGTCTTCTGCTGTTTGTTGTTCAGAAAACAATTCAGTAGCGATTATTCCATTCTCATCTTTATCTATTAAGATGTGTTTTGGCTGTGGAATCAAACAGTGGTGTATCCCTCCATAACCTCCAATGGTATCTTGATATGCTCCGGTATTAAAGAATCCAATATACAATGGCTTTTCTTTGTTGTACTTCGGTAAGTAGATTGCATTTAGGTTTTGCTCTGAGTTATAGTAATCATCACTATCACACGTTAGACCTCCTAATAATATGCGTTCATAAGTGTCATTCCATCGGTTGATCGGCAACATAATAAACTTTTTATTAATTGCCCATGAGTCTGGAAGTGTTGTAATGAATGACGAATCAATCATATTCCACTTCTCTCTATCATTTTGTTGTTTCTGATACAAAATCTCATAGATCGCTCCTCCACTCTCTCCTACTGTATAGGATCCAAACTCTGTAAAGATATTTGGTACATCAACTTCTGCTTCATCACATACAATTTTAATCTGATTAATAATCTCATCAACCATGTACTGATAATCAAACTCAAAAGCTAAAGAGTCCTTAATTGGAAAACCTCCTCCAATGTTTAAACTATCCAAGGTAGGACATTCTTTCTTTAAAGTTATATATACTTTCAAACATTTTACTAATTCATTCCAATAATAGGCAGTATCTCTAATCCCTGTATTGATGAAGAAGTGCAACATTTTAAGCTCTACCTTTGGGTTTTCTGCTATTTGCTTTCTATAGAAAGGGACAATACTCTTATATCCAATTCCTAAACGAGAGGTATAAAACTCAAACTTAGGAGACTCTTCTGAAGCGATGCGGATACCTATTTTAAACTTCTTCTCGATTTGATCTTGAAGCAAGTCTAATTCTTCATAGTTATCAATGATCGGAATAGTTTTATCGTGTTTGTTATTGATTAGGTTCGCAATATTATCAATGTATTGCGCACGCTTAAATCCGTTACAGATCACGAATGTATCTTTATCAATCTTACCTGATTCTAATAACTTCTCAACGATATTTACGTCAAACGCAGAAGATGTCTCTACGTGTATGTCATTTTTAAAAGCCTCGTTTAATACATAAGAGAAGTGCGAACTCTTCGTACAATAGCAGTAGTAGTAGTTCCCTTTATATTTGTTCTTCTCCATTGCTTTTCTGAACATCCCCTTTGCTTTGCTGATGTTTTCAGAAATCTTAGGCAAGTAAGTGAATTTTAATGGAGAACCATATTTTTCAACTAACCCCACTAAATCAATATTGTGAAATAATAAATTATCTTTATTAAGCTTAAATTCTTCTTGTGGAAAATAAAAAGTTTGATTGATTAAATCTACATATTTTGTATTCATTATAAAAATACTTTTTAAAAATTAATAAAAATCGGTTGTAATAAACATTAGTCCTGAGAGTAAGTTTATTTTCAAACGCGAATATTGGCAAACATGATTGGCATCTTTTCACTAAATCTAAATGAGTTCAACGCTTCCTTCATGTATTTGACAATACTATATATATAATCAGCTTTCTGTCGCTTAACAAAATGCTTTAAGTGGCGCCTTTTTGACACCCAAAATCGAATATATAAAACATTATTTTTCACTTCGGCAAATGTAACAAAATATCAGAATGAAAAAACAATTTTGCTTTTATTTTACCCCCTCTTTCAAGCTTTCTCTAAAGGCTCTAAAAATAAGGTTTTTATCAATTAAATTATCAAAGCTAGCCCCTCCTATTTCTTCTAGGAAAACACACTTTATTTCTCCTGCTTCATTTTTCTTATCAAACTTCAACCATTCTAGGATATTCTCAATGTCTTTATCAGTAAATTCTGGCATTGTATAAATACTCATTAAATCAGTTTTGATCAATTCAAAGGATTCTTGACTCAATCGTCCAGTTATCATTGATAAATAGGCTTCTAAAACCATACCAATCGCAATGGCTTCACCGTGTAGTAATGTTTCTTTTTCACTCTCACTTAAGTGATAGCTTTCAATAGCATGACCTATAGTGTGTCCAAAATTCAATATTTTTCGCAGTCCACCTTCCTTAGGATCTTGGGATACCACAGCATTCTTGATCGCAACCGAATGCATTATAAAGGTTTCTAAATCGGCAAAATCAATTGCACGAATATCGCGTAGATGCATATAATAATCCTTATCACATATCAATCCGTGCTTCAACATCTCTGCATATCCAGACTTTAATTGTGCGGCTTCTAAGGTATCCAAATAAGCCACATCAACTATCACTAATTTAGGCATTGAAAACGTACCTACACAATTCTTTACACTTCCTAAATCAACACCTGTTTTACCTCCCACAGATGCATCAACCATAGATAGTAATGTAGTGGGAGTATTATAACAGTCAATTCCTCTCATATAAACAGAGGCTACAAAACCTCCAAGGTCAGTTATCACTCCACCTCCTACGGTCAATATAGCACTCTTGCGATCAGCTCCCAATTCGAGCATCGCTTGAATAACGGATTCTACTGTTTGCAAATTCTTATGCTCTTCACCAGGTTCTATTTCAATAATTTCGAATGGAACTGTTGTGGGCAAGTTTGCCAAAAAATAAGGCATACACAATTCATTACAATTGGTATCTGTTAGTATTATCAGTTTTGAATATTGTTGTTGGTTTAGTAACTCTCCTAAATATTGATGCGCCTCATTGCCAAAAGCTACATCATATCCTTGTGCTTGTATAATTTCCATTGTATCTATTTCTTGTGCCTTATATACAAATATCTAAAATTAACGGTTATTCATAAAGCTTATTGAATAAAATCTTTATTAAACTTTTGTTGTCTCTATAATGTTTAAAACACTAAGGGTATTGCCACTCTATTTTGTTTTAGTGTTTCTGCCTATTTCTATTGACGACCCTAGTCCTAATTCAGAGAAACCAAGTCGTCATCCCAAAAACATAATTAGCTATTATTGAGATTTTAAAAAAAGTAGTTTTACATTATTGCCTTCTCAAAGCATTAACTTCTCCTCCTGCTTACATCACAGCTATTCATAAGTATCTTGTAAATCAGTCTCCCCAATACGTCAATCAGCCTTACTTTTTTAGAAACAGTACCTCAATTGTAATTAATTATCTATTTATAGTCATTACTTTCCCACGCTTTCTTGACCTTTTCTTGCCAAGAAGCTGCTTCTGGGCTCGTATACCGCACGCATTGCACAAGCTTGGCAACAAAAGCTATTATTCAAAAACCTCTATGCGGCACAACTAGCTACTGACTATTCAAAAAAATGCTTCCCTGTTTAGCACCATAGCAATTGGCTTTGTCAAAAAAAAGATTGTCTTTTACGCTGATTTTAGCCCTTCCAAACTCATAAATCTGAGCTATTAAAATATTTATAATTCCTTAGGTTTATTTTAATTTACAATGTAGTAGTATTTTAGAATATTTACTTTATAAATAACTCTAATTTTAGCAACATATAAGTAGCTATTCTTTTAAAATTTATAGAATATTCAAATACTGCTAGAAATACATAAAACTATTAAAATATTAGTAAAAGAGTAATTATATTTGCGCAACGCATTTATTTTAAGTAATGGAAAATTTATTTAACAACACAGAAGTTGCTTTTGCACTTAAAAATAATAGAGAATTAAAAAGAGCCCACTTTCTTTTTAAAATGATTAGCAAACCTACATTAGTAAAAATGGGGTCTGCCTTAGCAAATTTTGCAATCAAAACACATTTGCCAGTGACGGGTATTATCCGTGCAACAGTGTTTGACCATTTCTGTGGGGGAATCAGTGAAGAAGATTGCCTATCAGTAGTAGATAAAATGTATGCACAAGGTAAAGTTGCGTCAGTACTAGACTATTCAGTTGAGGGTAAAGAAACTGAAGAGCAATTTGACGCTGCTTTAAACATGACTTTAAAAACTATTCAGTTTGCACAAGAAAGACCTGATTCTATTCCTTTTGCAGTATTCAAACCTACAGGATTTGGTAGATTTGATATGTTTGTTAAAAAAGGAGAAGGAAAAGCCTTTACTGCTGAAGAAGAAAAGGAATGGGAAAGAATCGTTTACCGTTTCAATGTTGCTTGTCAATATGCTGCAGAACGCAAAGTATTGTTGTTAATTGACGCAGAACACAGTTGGATGCAAGATGCAGCTGATGAGATTGTACTAGACATGATGAGAAAGTACAACAGAGAAAAAGCATATATCTACAATACTGCACAGTTGTATCGTTGGGATCGTTTACAATATCTAAAAGATCTACACGTAATTGCTAAAGCTGAAGGATTTCATATAGGAATGAAAGTAGTAAGAGGTGCTTACATGGAGATAGAAAGAGAACGTGCTGCTGAAAAAGGGTATAAATCTCCTATCTGTGTAGATAAAGCTGCTACAGACATCAACTATGATGCAGCAGTTACATATATGTTAGAAAATATGGATTGTATGGCTTTATTCGCTGGAACACACAATGAAAAGAGCTCGTACTTAATCATGGAGTTAATGAATCAGTACAAAATCATGCACAATGATCAGCGTTTGTTCTTCGGTCAATTATACGGAATGAGTGACAACATTAGCTTCAACTTAGCAAAAGCTAATTACAATGTAGCTAAATACCTTCCATTTGGACCAGTTCGCGATGTAATACCTTACTTGATTAGACGTGCGGAAGAAAATACTTCCGTAGCAGGTCAAACAAATAGAGAATTAGACCTTATCGTAACTGAAATGAAAAGAAGAAACTTGTAATTAATTACCAGTTTTCATATATAAAAACGGGAACCTAGTCATCAATTAGGTTCCCGTTTTTTATCATTGAACGTGATTATCAAAGATTTTTAGTTTTCAATATTGATCAATTCTTCAACTATTCTACCAAGAACAAGATAATCATTTTAATGTCTTATGTAAGACTCGTTAGTCGTAGACTGTATCTAGTAAGCTATAAAGTATTATACTTGCCAATCTATAGCTTTTAATCCTTTAGATACTAAGTATTCATTAGTCTTCGAAAAAGGCTTACTACCATAGAATCCTCTATACACAGACAAAGGAGACGGGTGTGCTGTTTCTATAACTAAGTGTTTTGATCGATCAATACTCTTTCCTTTTTTCTGCGCATAACTACCCCATAAAATGAATACTACTCCTTCTCTATCCTCTGCAATCTTTTTAACAATTGCATCAGTAAAAGTTTCCCAGCCTTTTTTTTGATGAGCACCTGCTTGCTTTTCAACTACTGTTAGCGTAGCATTTAGAAGCAATACACCTTGAGTAGCCCAAGGAGTTAAATCACCGTTCAGTTTGTTATTAATACCGAGGTCGTCTTGTAGTTCTTTGTAGATGTTAACTAAGCTAGGCGGCAGCTTTACACCTTTACTCACGGAAAACGAAAGTCCATTTGCTTGAAAAGGCCCGTGATAAGGGTCTTGCCCAAGAATAACTACTTTCACATCATTTAGAGGTAAGAGATTTAAGGCACTAAAGATTTGTTCCTTAGGAGGGTATACTTTCTTTGAAGCATACTCAGCTGCAACAAATGCTTCTAAAGATTTATAATAAGGCTGTATAAATTCCTCTGCTAATATCTCTTTCCATTGGCTATTTAATAATTCTTTCATGTCATATCGTATTGAGATTGACAAAAATAAAAAAGATTAGGACAACAGTGCTAATCTTTTCAACTACTCTAACTAATAAATACCCTTTAGTCACCTAAGTTTTTAAAATTAGGTAAGAATGATCCGCGTACACAGAATAGTTCTTTTATCTCTTTAGGATTAACCTCTAGGTTTTCGAAATTTGTATTATCACTGATAAACAAAAGTTTACCATTCTCTAATGTTCTTTTGAAGCGATAGATCATAATCCCTCTATTCTCTAACGTGAATAAGTACAAGTGCCATGGGTGAAGATCTCTCAGAGTGATCTTTTTAGTAATAACATAAGAACTTACTTTAATAGTAGGATACATATTCTCAGTTATTACTTGAAAAGCAGTATCAACTTCTTCAGTTGTTGGGAATATATAAGTTGGCGCACTAGCCAATGCTTTATCTGGATTCAAGAAATACTCAAAGTGATGATCTGCAGGAATTACCTTAACAGTTCTACTCTGGTCATTAATAGGAAACAAACATGATGAATCACTATAAAACAAATCATTTAAATTGATTTTGTTCTTTTCACATAATTCTATTATACTATCGTATTGCAGACTATCTCTTTTTTTCCAAGAAGAGATTGTATTTGGCTTTACGTTTAGAATATTAGATAATTCTAAGTCAGTCTTGATGCCTAGCATCTTTTTCAACTTTTTGATTACAGCAGTAGCGTTTTGCATTTTACACAATTTTTAATTTTTTCTAATCTTTTTAATTTCAATCATACTTCTCACTAAATCAGTATGATATTTCACTACAAAGATACTTCGCATTTAATCAATTGCAGTTATACAAATCAAAGTGTTTTATGAATTTTAACAATTTAAAAACACATAATTATGTATAAATCGACTCATTAATCAAATATTATGTTTACTTATTCGGTATTTAGTTGGTATTATTCAATCAATTCAGCTCTTTTATATAAAATGTTATTCATGACAAAATAGCGTGTTTTAACATTTGATTAATAAAAAATACCCGAAATAGATAAAAAATCATTAACAGTTTATATCCTCAAATTCTAGTGTTACTTCACTAATTGAGTCTAAGCTATCAATAATATTGCCAAAAGAGACATAAAAAGCTACTACACTATTAAAATAGCGCAAAAAAAATCATGTTTTATACTATATTATATACGTTAAATAGCTTAAAACAAAACAAATAGAGTTATTCAAAGAATTTAATCACATGTTTGATAGTTTTTTTATTTATTTGCTAAAATGGCACTACTAATATATCATTAAGATAGTATGAGCATATAAAAAAAGCCTTATCAATGAAGACAAGGCTTTTTTCTAGTAAGTGTTGTGTTGTATAGCGATTAATTAATGCTCTTAATTTGTGAAAAGTAATTCTCTGTACTTTGTCAATGTCCAAAGCTCATTATCTACTTTCATTTCTAATTTGTCACTGTGGTATCTAATGATATCAAAATAAGGCTTCACCTCTTCACAGTACACGCGTGCTTGCTCCTCAATATCTTCGATATTGTTGGCTTTCTTTCTTGCGTTGGTCATATCCGTAACCTTTGCATTAATCTCGGCAATGTGGTAACTGATTTTCTTAATAATTTGAAGTTGTTCACTTGCAATACTATTAAAATCAGTATCTCCAAAGATTTCTTTCAAACCTTTCACATTTTCGATTACTAAGTTTTGGTAGCGAATAGCTGTTGGTATTACGTGGTTTCTAGCAATATCACCTAATACACGCCCTTCGATTTGGATACGTTTAACGTATTCTTCCAATTCTATTTCATAACGCGCTAATACTTCTTTACGCGTCATTACTTGCATTTCTTCAAAAAGAGCAATAGTCTCTTCTGATTTCTTAACTTTCAGTGCTTTTGGCGTTGTTTTGTTATTGCTAAGCCCTCTTCTTTCAGCTTCTTTTTCCCATCCTTCACTATATCCATCACCTTCGAACAAGATACGCTCACTTTGCTTGATATATTCTCTCAATACATTGAAGATAGCTTCATCTCTTTTCAAACCGTCATTATTCATCAATAGATCCACTTCTTTTTTGAAGTCTCTCAATTGTTTAGCCACGATTGTATTAAGTACTGTCATTGGTCCAGCACAGTTAGCTGTTGATCCTACTGCTCTAAACTCAAACTTATTTCCTGTAAAAGCAAATGGAGATGTTCTGTTTCTATCGGTATTGTCTAATAATACATCTGGAATCTTACCAACTACATTTAATTTTAAATCAGTCTTCTCTTCTGGCGATAATTTACCATCAGTTACTTCTTTCAGTTCTTCTAAAACTTTAGTCAATTGTTGACCAATAAATACTGAAACAATAGCTGGTGGAGCTTCATTAGCACCTAGACGGTGATCATTACTTGCAGATGCAATAGCTGATCTCAATAGTTCTTCATTCTCATTAACTGCTTTAATAGTATTAATAAAGAATGTTAGGAATTGTAAATTGCTCTTAGGTGTTTTGCTTGGACTAAGTAAATTAACACCAGTATCCGTTGCCAACGACCAGTTGTTGTGTTTTCCAGAACCATTTACTCCTTTAAAAGGTTTTTCGTGGAATAACACCTTGAAGTGGTGCTTCTCAGCAACTTTCTTCATTACGTCCATCAACAATGAGTTGTGATCCACGGCTAGATTCGTTTCTTCGAAAATAGGCGCTAACTCAAATTGGTTTGGAGCTACCTCATTATGTCTTGTTTTAACCGGAATACCTAATAAGATACAGTTATTCTCTAAATCGTGCATATAATTCAATACACGTGTAGGAATTGATCCAAAGTAATGGTCGTCTAACTGTTGTCCTTTAGCGGCAGTATGTCCTAATAAAGTTCTTCCTGTCGTTAATATATCAGGTCTAGACTCTGCTAGAGCTGAATCAACAAGGAAGTATTCTTGTTCCCAACCTAGTGTTGGTGTTACTTTTTTTACATTTTTATCAAATAACTTAGCAATCTCAGTAGCTGCATCGTCAATAGCGTTAATTGCTTTTAATAGAGGAGTCTTGTTATCAAGTGCTTCACCAGTATAAGCGATAAATACAGTAGGAATACACAGTGTAGAACCAAAGATAAACGCTGGAGAGGTTGGATCCCAAGCTGTATATCCACGAGCTTCAAATGTGTTTCTAATTCCTCCATTAGGAAAACTAGAAGCATCAGGCTCCTGTTGTACTAATTGACTACCGTTAAACTTTTCTACAGGATCACCGTCAAACTGAGTTTCAAAGAAAGCATCATGCTTCTCTGCAGTTGTTCCTGTTAAGGGCTGAAACCAGTGTGTGTAATGAGTAACTCCTTTAGATAGAGCCCACTCTTTCATACCTAGTGCGATATAGTCCGCCAGTCTTCTATCTATTTTGATACCTAACTGAGCATTCTTAACGGCTTGGTAAGCCTCAGGGGTTAAGAATTGACGCATAGACTTATCATTAAAAACATTGTCACCAAAAATTAATGATTTTCTACCCAGCTCTTCTACTTTAACAGGTTCTCTTGACGCTGCTTTCTCAATTGCTCGAAAACGAAATGTTGACATAATTATAGTTTTTTGAAGGCACCCCCTCTATTAATGATGCAAATGTAAGTAAAAGTTCAAAAAAACACATCACACCCCCCTTTGTTTTTTTTAATTTATTTTTAAAATCACACTTCTTACTATTCATACCCCCCCTAAAACACCCCGTGCTTTATACAAAATGTGCATTTTTGATTAAAAACAAAAAACGACAGCCTAAAATTAGACTGTCGTTTTAATGCCTTTGAACCGTAATTCTATAAATTGATTACGTCTTCTTCTTTGATATTATACTTTTTCACTACTTCTTCATAGCTCATAGTCGGTTGTGAAGAAATTGAGTTAGTTGATTTTAATTGAATTGGATCTTCTCCTAAGATATATACAAAGCGGAAGGTCAATCCTTTTATATAACTAAGCGAACCATTCTTTCCAAATACTTTGTCAAAATACATAAGGTTATCTTCTCCTCTAGCAAATAAATCGATGTAGAAAGGTGCTAGGTTATAATAATAGTCAAGGTCTGAACGCTTTTGTTGGCCATTTACATTGATTAGTAAGTTGTCATATCTTCGAGGAAGAGGTGTCCATACGGGCGCTCCATCTTCTACTCCATCTAAAAAGAAAACCATGACTGCGTCTCCAAAACCTAAATCATACGGATGTTCAATCGCGTACGAATCACTTACCTTAGGATCCTGCTGACTTGATTGAAAAGAGACATTTTTCTTTTCATAAACTCTAGTTAGAGGTCCGGGTACTCCAGGAGCCCCTTGTGGTCCATCTGGACCTGTACATCCTACAGCTATTACTCCTAAAACAAGAGCGATGATTGCGCTAATAAACTTCTTCATAATTTCATTTTTTTATTTTCAAATTCTAAAGTAGTCTTTTTAGTATACAAATACTACTTATTAACTTTAATTTAAAATCTAGTCTTGGTTCAATGCTCGTTTTACTTCTTCTTGAATATCTTCATAACGCTTGGCTAATTCTGCACTTATTTTCTTCGCATTTTTTTTCAATCCTTTTAATTGAAACCCATAGACCATACTTGAAATACCTATAAAAATAAATGTAAAAGCTGTCCAATAAACAATGGTAAAAGCTCCAAATGATAAGTTAGCAACCATCATAAAAGAGAAAATAAGTCCCAATAAGGAAAGTAAGAAGATTCCTAGCCAATTCTTAACTCCATAATCTTTCAGTTCGAAAGCAAGTGTCATTCCTCTAAACGATTTAAACATTAATGTTATACCTATATATATAGGTAATACGCTCATAGAAAATAAAGGAGAAGTAATTAGTACGATACCTAATAAAGTATCTATAACACCAGCGAATAACAACCATCCCCAGTTATCTAACTCTTTTCGGTTGGCGATTGCAAAGACTAGCTCTGAAACTCCTGAGAATAAAAATAAGATACTAAATAGTGACGTTAATGCCACGTAAGAGGTTAATGGAGTACTAAAAATATAAATACCACTAACTACAAAAAAGACGCCCAATAGCACAGGGATATACCAGTGCTTAATACTACTTCTGATACGTCTTAAGATACTTAAATGTTCCATAATTATGTTTTTTAATTTATTCTAGTATTCGTATTATATCCATCAATAGATGTAAATTTGTGTTTAATTCTATTCTTCTTTATAAATTTAAGATAATATCCTGTATAAATGAAAATAAATTCACTCTTAGCGACTTTACTATTGTTCTTTAGTCTAGTGACTTATAGCCAACAATTAAAACCTTCCTTTGATAAACAAGAGGTTATACATAGTTTAGAACTAGCAAAAGATCTTCATAAGTCCTTTGCTAAGGATACGCTGTATACACTGACTAACTATACGCGTATTTATGAGTCAAAAGAATTAGGCTTGACAAATAAATGGGCGTTGTATAAGAATGATCAAAATATCTATGAGATTGCTGTCCGTGGATCTGTCAATAAAGGATTAAGCTGGATGGCTAATTATTATGCGGCAATGATTCCTGCTGAAGGAACACTTAAACTAGAAACAGATAAGATTGTAAACTATCGCTTATCGGATGATCCGAGAGCGGGTACACATGCTGGCTGGACAGTAGCTACATTATATTTATTAGAGGATATTCAACCTAAACTTGACAGTATAATAGCTACAGGGGCTCGGGAAGTAATCATCTCTGGGCATAGCCAAGGTGCTGCCATTGCTTACTTACTAACAGCTGCAATAAATCAACAAAAGGCATTACACCAATTACCTAGTGACCTAATAGTAAAGACTTATGCTATAGCTCCACCCAAACCAGGAAATTTATATTTCAATTATAGCTATGAAGCGACAACTAGAAATTGGAGTTATAGTGTGATTAACACCCTGGACTGGGTACCAGAGGTCCCTCCAACAGCTCAAATGCTGACCGACTTTAATGAAATTAGCCCATTTGCAGAGGAAGAAACTAATGCAATGTTTAAAAAGATTAGCTGGCCAAAACGCTGGTTTGCCCAAGGTCTATTTAAAGGACTTAAAAAACCTTCTAAAAAAGCTGTACACAAGTATAATAAGTATTTAGGCTCGTTCATTTTTAAACAGATTAAAAAGGACCTACCTCATTTAGAAGAACCGACATATATGAAAAATGCAAATTATCACAGAGTGGGTAACCCAGTTATTTTACAAGGTATAAACGACCAAGAGTACATGGATAAGTTTAATACCTCAAAAAGTACAATGACACATCACAATCCTCCGGCTTATCTGTATTTAATAAATAAGTATTTGTAAAACCTAACACAGCGGATATACCTATAGTAACCAAAAAAAGAGACTATTATAGTCTCTTTTTTAGTAATATAATTTTTCAATTATATAGTTATAGTTAAGTTAGGGTTGTTCACATTTTGTAAGGATTTTTTTATTTCTTTACGTTGTCACAATATACTAACTTTATTTATTAATACTATTCTCTCATAAAACTATATTTATTTTTATCAAAACTACAATAATATCATAAAAAACAAACGAATAGTAAATCTATGCTTTAATATGATAATGAGTAAATTTTATGTTTTAACACTGTTTTTGCAATAAAAAGCACTCCTGATTACTCAGAAGTGCTCTATTTGTATCATTTAAGTTGTCGATTATTACATATTTCGTCTATACTGTCCTCCTACTTCAAATAAGGCTGAAGTAATCTGACCTAGCGAACAAACTTTAGAAGCATCCATTAAAGCTTCGAAGATATTGCCATTCTGAATAGCAACTTCTTGAATGCGCTCTAACTCTTCTTTCACTAAAGCTTCATTTGCTTTGTTTAAGTTCTCTTTCGTTTTGATCTGAAACAACTTCTCTTCTTCTGTAGCTCGGATAACCTCTGCTGGGACAACGGTAGGAGATCCTTTGGAGCTCAAGAAAGTATTTACCCCGATAATAGGGAATGTACCATTGTGTTTCAACGTCTCGTAGTACAAAGATTCCTCTTGAATTTTAGAACGTTGATACATTGTTTCCATCGCACCTAGCACTCCCCCTCTTTCTGTGATTCGATCAAACTCTGCTAATACAGCTGCTTCTACTAAGTCGGTTAATTCCTCAATGATGAACGACCCTTGTATTGGGTTCTCGTTTTTAGCTAATCCTAGTTCTTTATTGATGATTAACTGTATCGCCATTGCTCTACGTACAGATTCTTCTGTAGGAGTTGTTATGGCCTCGTCGTACGCGTTAGTATGAAGTGAGTTACAATTGTCATAAATAGCGTAAAGTGCTTGTAGTGTAGTACGGATATCATTAAAGTCTATTTCTTGTGCGTGAAGTGAACGTCCTGAAGTTTGAATGTGGTACTTCAACATCTGAGCACGCTCATTGGCACCATATTTATTCTTCAGTGCTTTTGCCCAAATACGACGAGCTACACGTCCGATAACTGCATACTCTGGGTCAATACCATTAGAGAAGAAGAACGACAAATTAGGACCAAAGTCATTAATATTCATCCCTCTACTTAAATAATACTCTACATAAGTAAATCCATTAGCTAATGTAAATGCCAACTGTGTAATTGGGTTCGCTCCTGCTTCGGCAATGTGATATCCTGAGATAGATACAGAGTAGAAGTTACGCACGTTCTTTGTGATAAAGTACTCTTGCACATCTCCCATCAAACGCAGTGCAAACTCTGTAGAGAAGATACAGGTATTCTGTGCTTGATCTTCTTTTAAAATATCAGCTTGTACTGTACCGCGTACTTGTGATAAAGTATTCTTTTTAATTTCTTGGTAAACTTCTTGAGGTAGTACTTGGTCTCCTGTAACTCCTAAAAGCATTAGTCCTAACCCATCATTACCCTCTGGTAAGTCACCATTATAACGAGGTCTCTCTACCCCTTTATTTTTGTATATTTCTGCAATCTTTGCTTGAACCTCTGCCTCTAATCCATTTTCTTTGATATAGATTTCACATTGCTGATCGATAGCTGCGTTCATAAAGAAACCTAATAACATAGGTGCAGGTCCATTAATTGTCATTGACACAGAAGTCAAAGCGTGTGCAAGGTTAAATCCTGAGTACAGCTTTTTAGCATCGTCCAAACAACAGATAGAAACTCCTGCATTACCAATCTTTCCGTAGATATCAGGACGGTGTCCTGGATCGTTACCATAAAGGGTAACGGAGTCAAAAGCAGTCGATAATCGCTTGGCTGGCATCCCTAAAGATACGTAGTGGAAACGTCTATTCGTACGTTCTGGCCCTCCTTCTCCTGCAAACATACGCGTAGGGTCTTCTCCCTCGCGTTTGAAAGGATAAAGCCCTGAAGTGAATGGAAACTCCCCCGGTACATTCTCTTGTAATGACCAACGCAAAATATCTCCCCAAGCTTCATACTTAGGTAAGGCGATCTTAGGAATCTGTAGGTGTGATAAACTTTCTGAATGCGTTGCAATCTTGATTTCTTTATCACGTACTTTAAATGAATATATTGGGGTATTATACTTATTTACTTTCTGATCCCACATCAAAATAACTTCCCAATTGTATGGGTCTAAGTTCATCTTCACCTTGTCAAATTCCTTCAACAACAAATTGATGAACAATTGTGTATCTGCATCTTTAGAAGCTATGCTTTCTTCAACTATTCCTGACTTATCAATCTCTGGTAGCTTACCTGCTACTGTTTCTACAGTCTTGAAAATACCGTATAATTTCTGAGCCACCTCTTTTTGAGTTAGTACAGTCTCATCGTATTTTCGGTTGTTTTCGGCAATCTCTGATAAGTAACGCGTACGATTTGGTGGGATAACAAACACCTTCTCACTCATCTCCTTCGTGATTTCGAAGTTAGTTTTCAAGTCTGCTCCTGTCTTCTCTACTACCTTATCCATAATAGCTTTGTACAAAGCATTAGTTCCTGGATCGTTAAACTGAGAAGCAATCGTACCAAACACAGGCATCTCATCAGGGTTTACATCCCACAAGTTATGGTTGCGTTGGTATTGTTTCTTCACATCTCTGATAGCATCTAATGCCCCACGTTTATCAAACTTATTGATGGCAACGATATCTGCAAAGTCAAGCATATCGATCTTCTCTAACTGAGTAGCCGCACCAAACTCTGGTGTCATGATGTATAATGAAGCATCTGAATGGTCTAAGATCTCTGTGTCTGACTGTCCAATTCCTGAAGTCTCTAAGATAATTAAGTCGTATTTTGCTGCTTGAAGTACTTGAAGTGTTTCTTCAACATAACGCGATAATGCTAAGTTAGATTGACGAGTAGCTAGCGAACGCATAAATACACGAGGATTGTTGATAGAGTTCATGCGAATACGATCACCTAATAAAGCACCTCCTGTCTTACGTTTAGAAGGATCCACAGACACTAAGGCTACTGATTTCTCCGGGAAGTCAATCAAGAAACGACGAACTAACTCATCTACCATTGACGACTTACCTGCACCACCTGTTCCTGTGATACCTAATACTGGTGTGTGTTTATGTTTGTCTTGGTCAAACTTGAATACTTTAAGGAAGTCTTCCTCTCTATTTTCTGCCAATGAGATTAAACGAGAAATAGTTGTTACATCTTTATCTGCTAAAGACTGATAAATATCTTTACCTTCTGGTAACTGTAGATCCATCGTAGGGAAGTCAGCCTTCTCTACCATATCGTTAATCATGCCTTGTAGTCCCATAGCACGTCCATCGTCTGGAGAATACAAACGAGTAATTCCGTAATCCATTAGTTCTTTGATCTCACTTGGAAGGATAACTCCTCCTCCTCCTCCTACAATTCGGATATGTCCTGCTCCTTTTTCATTTAAAAGGTCATACATGTATTTGAAGTACTCATTATGACCTCCTTGGTATGAAGTCATTGCTATAGCATTAGCGTCTTCTTGAATGGCTGTATTTACTACTTCTTCCACACTCTTGTCGTGTCCTAAATGGATCACCTCACATCCTGTAGATTGAATAATACGGCGCATAATGTTAATGGCTGCATCGTGCCCGTCAAATAGAGCCGCAGCTGTAACTATACGCACCTTATTCTTAGGTGCATAAGGCATATTTTGTTGCATAATTCTTACTTTATAGTTTTTTGTAGAATGCCAATATAATAAATATTCGCTAATTTCACTACAAGCCCTATAATATTTGACTCAAGAGTTAACCAAAATAGATTTAATAGACTATAAAGGTAGGTCTTGGAGGTTTGAAGAGCTAATACTTATTAACTATAAAGTAATTTATTATCTTCCAGTCTCGTTTTGGTCTTAGTCCTCTCTTCTTTCATAAAAAAACCTTTTTTCGCAAGAAACTAAGACTTTTTTCGAAGGATAATGAAAGAACTCTTTTGAATATTTGTAAAATTAATTCATGTGATTGATTATAAACAAAGGGGTAAGAGCAAAGAGAGGGTAAGTCTGATAACCTCTTAAGTTTAACCATTTACTCCAAATTTAGTACTTCACAGACCTAACGTTATTTTTTTGAAAATCAGCAACTCTTTAATCCTATTAATTAGCAACACTCAATCACAAAAGACACGGAAGTTCCTTTATTCACTTTACTATCTATGACTAGCTTGCTATTCATTGCCGTTATGCGCTCCTTTATATTAGTGAAGCCTATTCCTCTATTTGTGCGATTTGTTTTAAAACCTACTCCATTGTCTTTGATCATTACTTTAAAACTATTTGATCCATATTGCTTTATGGTTACATCACATCGCGTTGCTTTAGCATGTTTATGTACATTCTGCAAGCATTCCTGTATTATTCTATAAATGTGAACTTTGTACTGATTATCTAAATCTTCAATACACAAGTCTTCTGCTAAACTTACTCTAAATGTAGTTTGCTCACTTCTATTTTGCATCTCTACTAATTCGTGTATTAATTGCTCAAAACGATTGATGCGCAACTCCTCTTTATTGGCTAGAGCATGTGATACACCACGCAAGTACAGTTCTACATCTTTGACTTCATTAATAAGCGCTTCCTTGTGTTCATCAACCGAGTTTTTATCAGTCTGCATTAATAAAAATCGTGTCACAAATAGCTTATTTAATACCCCATCGTGAATCTCTTTGGAGATCTCCTTGCGCTCTAAATCTCTTGCTTTGGTTAATTCATTTTGTGCATCTAATATAGAGTCATAAAACTTCTCTGTATCTTTTTGAAACAATTTAACTAGTGCTATTTCTTTAGATTTTTGTTTAAATAACAAAGTAAAGAAGATTACAATAGCAGTGAAAAACAACACTGCACTAATGCGTGTGATTAGCTTTTTCTGACTTAGCAAACTATCATTTACACGTTGTAAATTGTCCGCTTCATAACTCAATCGAGCAAAGGTATTCTTGATCATATTATTCTCATTGAGAATCTGTTTATTTATGCTTTCATAGCGCATAAAGTTATGATTGTAATTTTCTTTACTATACTTTAAGTAAACGGTCAACACCTTTTTTTCTAACATTAAGTCATGTGTAGTCTCAGTATACTTCATTACCTCTTGGAGCAACTCACTAGCAACGTCCTCTTGATTACTTTGATAATAGTATTCCGCTAATAGGGCTTTATAAGTATAGAGTTCCTGTTTGTTGTTAAACTTTTGCTGTAACGCTATCGCCTTTTTTAAGTTGGCTTCTACCGGAGCATAATTTTGACTTAGTAGGTCTACTTCCGCTAGATTAAAAAGCAAATGTCCCAACATCACTGAATCATACATAGACTCATTGACTATGTAGTTATTAATTGTATTATTGATTAGCTCTTTGGCTTGACCATAATTACCCTGCTTGATATACACTTCTGCCATAGTAGTGTAGATTGTCAATTTATTTAGGCGAATGGCGTCAGCGTTGAAATAGGCCTTGATATCGTTATTCTCTAGGAGAGTCAGGGCGTATGCTGATTCTTTTAATGCTTCTTCGTATTGATCTAAACCAGCTAATGCATTTGCCATGATCAAACTTTCAGAATATTTTGCTTTAATACTCTTGTGTTCTCTATTGAGTGACATTGCCTCTATGATTTGAGACTGCCCTTCTGTAAATATATTGTGATTTAACAGCAGTACTGCTTTTGCTGCATATACTTCTTCTAAGTGGACAGAATCACCAATAGTTTTGAATAAATACTCTGCCTTAGTATAATTATAAAAGGTACTATCTGTTTGAAATTGTTTATTAAAATACCTACCTAACAAGAAATAAGCATGTGCTTCGTTCTCTAAATCGCCTTTTCGCCTTGACAACTTAAACAATTGATCGATATATGATCGGTCTGCTCCTATCAATAGAATATAGTTGCGCAATAACTTTCTAACCTCTTCAGTACTTCCTTGTGCTAAAAGCAACTTACCTACTGAGTCAGCAGCTTGTTTGGTTTCATTAGTTGCACTAAATCGATTATATGTATTGATATAAGTACCAATTTCTTGGAGCTGCTGGTTTTTTTTATCTATTCTTCCTTCACAACTAAAGAGAGTTATAAAAATAAGAATGCCAAGTATATATTTTAATGTATTGATAACCATATTGTCTCGATAAGTGCCTTAGCTGTTTATACAACGGCATATACAAAAGTAAACAAATCTTTAAGATTCATACTTAAACAATTATAACATGAGTAAATATAAATTATTTTAAAAGATCTTATAAACTTGTCTATTTTTTATGTCACAATTTTACACTTTAGTCTATTTATTCTAATTCTTTACTCAAAGTAATCGCTGTTTGAAGAAAAATATTATTCCTAAAATAAGAATATAGCAAAGTATGTACCACCTATAAGCTTTGAATTGACAATTTGAAAAAAAAGAACTCACTATTTTGCTTTATTCTAATTAATCAATCTGAAAAATTAATATTCACATAACAATTGATTATGAATATTTTTTTATATACATTGTGACTCCATAACGACAATCAAAAACAACAAACATTATGAAACAACAATTATTTGATGTTCTATGCTCTAAAGTTGACAGCTTTATAGCACAGTTCGAACAAATACCAATTAACAAAATCAATGACGGTTTAGCATGGGAACAGTTCTATTTCACTTATTTCTCATCTATGACGAATACTTTGATTAGCTCTATTAATCACTTAGATTACGTACAGTTCCAAAGCTCAGTTGTTGTTCCCAAAAGCGTAGATAATATCTGTTTGTCTTTCGACAAAAACAATCAATTAACTCGTGCCATTGACTTTAACCAACAGAATCCAAGTCATCAGTTGATAGCTAAGTACCTTGCGGATAATTTAGAGAAAATTCGCACGACAAAAGAGACTGATAGCTATCAAAAAATCTTCTGTAAAGATGTGGTAAACGACAAAAAGTATATTATCTCTGGTACATCTTACCTAAATAGTCGTACACATAATATAACATTGAACTTCTGTATTATTGAAGTAAAAACAGAGGCTAGACCAGCAAGTAGTAATTCATTTACTCCTTCCATCGATAGATCCATTTGTAAAGAAGTATTTGAGAAATTTATAAAAGTAGATGATTGTACTACGGCTTCTGCAAGTAATATTGCTAATAGCATTGGGCTTGATCTAACTACTTTAAACAATAATTTCAAGTATTACTACGGTGATGAGATGGTGAAGCATTGTAGAAAGGAACGTCTACTAAAAAGCCTAGAACTCATTCTATTCTCTTCTGATGAAATAGATGATATTGCTAATAAATATGGTTTTTTAAACGGGGAGCAATTACTAACTAACCTAAATGCTATTCCTCATATTGACACGAATAATCTAATTCGCTATAATAAAAATGCACATTGCTAAGGATATAATTAAAAAAGCCGATTACGTAGCGTAATCGGCTTTTTTAATTATAGTAAGCTTAGATTGCTTTTGTTTTATCTTTTAACCAAATTGCTTCTTCTTGAGTTAATTTAGGTGATAAAGATTCATAAACCCAAGCATTGTAATTGTTCAACCACTCTATATGTGTCTTTTCTAACAGTGAAGTATCCACTAAGTCTGTTGCGATATAACAAATAGTCAGTGTCTCAAAGTCCATAAACTCTCCAAACTGATTAGTGTCTAAATCTTTCGACAATACTAAGTTCTCTATTCGAATACCGTGCTTTCCTTCGCGATATAACCCTGGCTCAATCGAAGTAATCATCCCTACTTCGATAGCGATATCTGTTGGTGTTGGATTGAATACATGTGGTCCCTCGTGAACATTCAAGAAGAAACCAACGCCATGTCCCGTACCGTGTCCGTAATTGCGCATTGTAGCCCAGATAGATCGTCTAGTAATTGCGTCTATTTGATACCCTCTAGTACCCTTTGGATAGATTGCCATTGAGCCTTCTATTGTTCCTTTTAAAGTAATAGTATAATCTTCTTTCTCTTCCTGCGTAAGCTTACCTAATGATACAACACGCGTAATATCGGTTGTCCCTGTTTCGTATTGACCTCCTGAATCTACTAAAAGAAGACCTTCTGGTTTTAATGTATAATTGCTATGCGGCTCAGCTTTATAGTGAGGCAATGCTCCGTGGTCTTTGTATCCAGCGATAGTGTCAAAGCTGATATCCTTAAACCCTGGTTGTTCTGCACGTAAATCTCTTAAGTAGTCTGCAATACTCATTTCTGACAACTCTGCTGATGCCACATTCTCTTCTATCCACTTAAAGAATTTAGTCAAAGCTACCCCATCGTTAATCATCGCTTTGCGCTGGTGGTTGATCTCTACCTCATTCTTTATCGCTTTCAACATTGTAGAAGGATTTATATCCTCTAAGATTGACGTACCTTTAGCTACTGAATCGTATGTAGCAAAACAAGTGCGCTTAGGATCGAGTAGAATAACATCAGAAGCTGTCAATGTTTTTAGATAGTCTTGAACTTCTGTATATCCTTTTATTTCTACTCCATGAGAAGCTAACTCTGCTTTAACTTCTTGAGATAACTTAACAGCATCAATAAACAAAATCGCTTTTGACTCATTAATAAAAGCAAAGCCTAGAGTAACAGGGTTACATTTTACATCTGTTCCTCTAATATTGAATAGCCAAGCTAAGTCGTCTAGAGAAGAAATCAAATGAGCAGTAGCTCGTTTTTGCTTTAATACTTGACGTACAGCTGCTATCTTTTCAGTAGTAGATTGACCTGTAGTGGATATTGGCAAAGTATATGCTTGTTCTGTTGGCAAACTCGGTCTCCCCTTCCATATAGGGTCTAATAAGTCAACATGACCATTTACTTTTACTCCTATTGGCTCTAAAGTTGATTTAACTGCATTCGCTACAGCTAGAGAAGCTAGATTCCCATCAAATGCCACAGTTGCTCCAGTAGGAAGCTGCTCTCCTAACCAAGTTACATATTCTGGAGCGTGTTGAACTTTAAGTTTTACTAACTCAAATCCAGAGTCCTCTAGTTGTTCTTTCGCTTGGACAAAATATCTTGAGTCCGTCCACAGTCCAGCAAAGTCTTGTGTAATAGCTAATGTTCCTGCTGAACCTGTAAATCCTGAAGTCCATGCAATACACTTATAATAATCGGGTAAGTACTCACTGATATGTGGATCTGAAGAAGGAATAATATAACCATCTATTCCCTTCTCTTTCATCAAAAGACGGATCGCTGATAATTTCTCTAAATATGTCATTTCTAAAATAAATTTTTCAAGCTAAAGGTACAAAATGCTATAAACTAGACACAAGTATTTTTGTTAAAATGCCAATGCACAGACCTAGAGCTTATTATATGATATAATGTGTTCATTTTGAAACACGCTTATTCCAACACCGTATATTTACTCTCCTTTTCAGGCTTAAGAATCAATTGATTTGATGAGACTATTTGCGTATAATCAAAGTCTTTTAAAATAACATCTCTTCTAAAAAGCTCTGGAGATCGCATTATACTGACAACTAAATGATAGAGGTAACTCTCCTTATCAATAGACTCCCCGACGACAATGCGCATGTGTAGTGGTTTTTTTTCTCTGCCTCTTTTATACTTAAAGACCAATTGATTTTTGACCTGCCAATCTTCAAGTGCGTAGTTTTCTAGATATGCGTCCCATACCCCCTTGCCTTCAGCGGTCGTTGTTATTGCTCTTTTCTGTTCTAACCCTACATTAGATATAGTCGCTTTAGTTAATACTCCCTCTTCTTTCTGTTCATTATCATACGAAATACTGTTAATTGTAATTGTATTTCCCTTTCTCAACACGGCATAGTACTCTATACTCTTAGGTTTGTGAATTGTCAAGGTAAAGAAATCTTCTGTATCCGAAAAAACAAAATTTAAAGTGTCTTCTGACGAAATTAGTTGTTTACTTGTTTTACTCTCTTTAATGCGAAAACCTTCTGGGTCAGAAAAGCTTTCTATTGTAGGAGAAACAGCCCCTACGGGTAAACTATAAAAATAATCTAATGCTTTTTTATTAGCGTGTACACTAGAGGTCAGAAAAGATAGGTAATGCTTATCTCTATCGAAAACATATACTTGACTAGGTTGATTATTCTGATAGAATGTATATCTGTTTTTATCTTTGCCAAACGAAAGTGTGTCTAAGACAATACCACTTACCACTGCATCGTTTTGATAGACTGCATAAAACAGTGTTTGCTGTTTGTTGTTTTTGTAAATATATTCTTTTGCGGAATGATCAAGTTGTAGCGCTGCTAACTCATCTGGTACTGATGTATTAGCATCAGCAAAATTTGAAACTCTTCGCTCGATTTTCAAACTATCATCTTCCACTCTACTATATTGAATATACGCTATATCTTTTACGTGACGTAGTTCTCTTGTCCAGATAGAGGTATTTTTGCCTTCTGTATGCTGGGCAAATGCACTTCCACTAATCAATAAAAATAATATGTATTTTTTCATAATCAAGTTTATTTAAATACCGCTGTCAAGTATAAATCAAATTTACAATATTCTGACCAATAAAGAAAGAGTTAATCTTTTACAGACCACAAGTAGTGACTATACGCTGTTGATAGAAATAGTAGAGTAAAAAGAATAAACTAGGCCACCCACTCTATTTTTGATGCTAGGAGCCGTTTTTGTTGCTCTGTGTTTTGACAACAGTTTAATTTAATCTATTTTTGATTGTTTAATCCCAAAGATTAAAATAACAATCCTAACTCCAAAACACTACAATTAATGAAAAAAACACCAAAAGGCTCTGCAGTAAGTGCAGCTTTACTGTCTATGGCATGTGTACAGGGCGGTGCTTCTGTAGCTAAGAGCTTATTTCCCCTTGTTGGTGCTACCGGAACGACGACTTTGCGTATTGGTCTTTCAGCTATCTTATTAAACCTTATTAATAGACCTAAGATTTCACAATTTTCTCGCAAGCAATGGTTGTATTGTTTTTATTACGGTGGATCGATCGCATTGATGAATACTATTTTTTATCTAGCGATACAGCGCATACCTTTGGGACTGGGTGTGACTATAGAGTTTATAGGTCCCTTATTTTTAGCTTTAGTACTCTCTAGAAAGCTATTAGATATTCTGTGGGCGCTACTGGCCGGAATAGGTATTTTATTAATCGTTCCATGGAAAACTGACCATGTTGACTTACTTGGTTTAGGATTAGCTTTTTTGGCTGGTGTATTTTGGGCATGTTATATCTTTATGGGAAGCAAAGTTTCCAAAGAGATGAACACCAATGAGGCCGTATCTGTCGGTTTGGTATTTGCAACACTGATCATTATACCGATAGGCTTATACGCTGGTGGTTTAGAGCATTTGACCTGGACTACATTTGGCTTAGGGCTATTGGTAGCCATACTGTCAAGTGCATTGCCTTTTAGCCTCGATTTATTAGCCTTAAAGCAGTTACCCGCCAATACTTTTAGTATTCTAACTAGCTTACAGCCTGCCTTTGCAGCGCTGTCCGGTCTGTTGTTTTTGAGTGAAAAACTAAGTTTAGTACAATGGCTTTCTATACTGTGTGTAGTAAGTGCAAGTATAGGCACTACCTTATTTAGCAAGCGAAAATCCTAAAGAGATATACACACTAACCACTTTTGTTTGAAGTGGTTAAATACACGACATACAATCTCACACTATACAATAGTCGATGATCTTAAACACTATAGCTATTGATCTACCAAAGCTAATATCTATGATTGACCACAATAGCTGTTAATATTCCTAGGTAGTTCATCTTTGATATACGTAAGTTTGACCTGATACGCTAAGTGAAATATAGTGTTTTTTACCATTCTCAAAACGAACCAATGATCCTGGCTTAAAAGTTAGTTTGCAACTTATAAAACAAGGCTTAAACATTATTTATGTAAGTCTTGTTCGAGTCGTCTTCGGTAGAAGTCCCGAAAATTAAGGGAGTTACCGAACACGACTCGCAGAAGTATCGGGTAAAGCCTTACAAATACTGACTTCAGTAATGTTTTAATAGTGTTTTAGAGAAAAGTCAATAAGGCAAAATGAGAAAACAAAACACCTTAGGTATTGATGTTTTTTACTTAAAAAGATAAGTTGATTTAGATACTTTGATTAGTGTATTTCTTAGAAATTCTTTTCTTATCACACAAGCCTAATGCAATAGATACTACTTTTTATCAAAAACGCTTTAATTTTCATTAAATCGTTTTTGATATATCCACCTTACTGATTGACTAAACTATAATCTCTACTTAATGTGTCTTTGTCTAGCGTTAATTCTTTTCTACTTAAAACACTTGCCTTCTTTATAAAGATATCGATTACCTGTTTCACTGTTTTATCCCCTCTCATATTGTGGCTAAATTCCACAACCTGTCCATCTATTTTATAGTAAAAACAGGGATATAAGGCATTCTGAGCCATTGGCACGCATATTGAAATACATTTAGTACCCAATAAGATTACTTATTCTAAATAAAGAATTCCAATCAGTATTGATTGATCGTAATCTACAAAACACTTGAAATATGCAAACAATCAAAACAACTCCAGAAAATAGGAAATCTACTGAAGGCTTTACCAAAAGAATTAGCCGCCTTTTCCAACCAGGAACAAATAGGAAAAAAGACCTTATAGTCTTAGCACTTACTTTTGTTGCCATGATTGGTTCTGCTTTTTTATTCTTTGAACTAAAGCCTTATTTTGATCAACTTCACCAAGAAAGACTCAATACCATTTGGGGAGGAATATTCTTAAACGTCACTTTCGCCTTATTGTGCATCCAAATGGCTTTCTTGTTGTTTATCGTTGTATTATACATGAAGTACAAGCCAATCTCATCTGTATCAGATGAAGAACTACCTACTTGTACAGTCATTGTTCCTGCCTATAATGAAGGAAAGTTAGTTTATGAAACACTATATAGCTTAGCCGACAGCCAATATCCAGTTGATAAATTACAAATTATCTCGATAGATGACGGAAGTAAAGATGACACTTGGCAATGGATGCTTAAAGCAAAAGAAGAACTGGGAGATCGAATAGATATCTATCAACAGCCAAAGAATATGGGAAAAAGACATGCATTGTATCGCGCCTTCAAGATAGGTAAAGGAGAAGTGTTTGTAACTGTTGACAGTGATTCCATCGTAACCCCAGAAACATTGAGAAACTTAGTCTCTCCATTTGTTACAAATAAGGAATGTGGAGCAGTTGGTGGAAACGTTCAAGTACTAAACAGTAAGGACGCAATGATTCCAAAGATGCTAAATGTAAGCTTTGTCTTTAGTTTTGAGTTCATTCGCTCTGCGCAGAGTGCCTTAGGATCAGTATTATGTACACCAGGAGCACTAGCAGGGTATCGAAGAGAGGCTGTAATGAATTGCTTAGAAGACTGGATTAACCAGACATTCATGGGGCAGCCTTCAGATATTGGTGAAGATAGAGCGATGACGAACATGATTTTAAAACAAGGTTACCACGTTTTATTTCAACGCAATGCCTATGTGTTTACCAATACTCCTGAGCGATACAAAAACCTTTACAAGATGTTTATTCGTTGGGAACGAAGTAATGTTAGAGAGAATATTATGATGAGTACTTTTGCCTTCAAGAACTTTAGAGAAGGTTCAAAAATAGGTCCGAGAATATTACTTATCAATCAGTGGATCAAAGTAATAATGGCCTACCCTATTTTGATCATGATGTTGCTGTTCATAACTACACACCCTGTATTATTTATTGTATCAACATTAGCCGGAATATTTGTTTTCTCTAGTATTCAAGTTTTATTCTATTCAAAACGCTATAATGTATTAGAGTCATTCTGGGCTTATCCATATAGTATATTCTATACATTTACACTTTTCTGGATTACGCCATACGCAATCGCTACCGCAAGTAAGCGAGGATGGCTAACAAGAGGTTAGATGTACTTTTGCTTATATATTGATTACTTCAAACACCTTCAATTCTCGAATTGAGGGTGTTTTGTTAAGAAAACATTACAAAATATTCATTTGTAAAAAAATAAAAACAAAAAGGACTTCTTTTTATTAAAAAGGCTTGAATTTACTAGGCTTAAAATGAAATATAGTCTTATATTAGCCCTGCTATTAGTATTATTTACATAAATTAAATCACTTAATGAAAAAACAAATTATTCTTACCGTTTCCTTACTAACATTATCAACCATTACCTTCGCACAGGACAATAAGAATAGTATAAATAATCAGTTTACTACCCTTTTAGAAGAATCAACTAATTATCAATCATATAAAGTTGTTTCGAAAGAAAGGCTATATAATCTACAGAAGAATGTAGGAGACTCTATTGAAGCTCTTCAAAAGAACATTGATCAGGTAAACAACCAAATAAAAGAACAAAGTTCAACGGTAGATTCGTTATCTAATAAGCTAAATACCATACAAGGAGACCTTGATCTAGCCTTGCAAAAAGAAAATAGCTTTGAAGTATTTGGTACTATTACAGAAAAATCTACTTATCAAACCATAGTATCTGCTATCATTGGCCTATTGCTTATTGGGTTAGGGATTATTTTTTTCCGCTATAAGAAGAGCCATACAGATATTAAAGATGCTATCAAGAAACTAGATGACACAGAGTTAGAACTAGAAGAACTGAGAAGGAGCTCACTGGAAAGAGAACAAAAAATACGTCGTCAATTACAAGACGAAATAAATAAGAATAAACAGGCATAATTGTCAATTATACTTATAAAAGATCCAATAGTTGTACTTAACTATTGGATCTTTTGTATTTATTAAAGACTACAATCATAAGAAGGCAGTAAGTTTTTACCGAATAATTTACCTTTTAAAAGGTTATTAATCAAAAATAGTTTAATTTAGAGAATATAAAAACTACTATTATGAGTCATAAAAAACTATATGCTGGAAGCGAAGTAATGGTGCTAGCTGTCAGAAACTTATTAGAAGACCACAACATAGGCTATATCATCCGTGACGATATAGAATCTGGTATCGCTGCAGGATACGGCACGTTAGGTAAGGCTGTTAATGTCTTTGTTGAAGAAACTGATTTAGATAGAGCTAAAACTTTATTAAAAGAAAATAATATTGAAGATTAGAAAAACAAAAAGCACAGAAATATTCTGTGCTTTTTTCACAACTATTTTCAAGCAGCTATTACAAGAGATAAACCATAGATAAGAACAGTTAATGCTGCTTGTGTTTCTTTCTATATTGCAATGGTGTAATCCCTGTTTGTTTTTTAAAAAAACGACTAAAATATGATTCGTCTGTAAAGTTTAACTCCTCAGCTATCATACTTATCGTATCACTTGTTTGAATTAATCTAGATTTAGCTTCTTCTGCAATTACTTTGTAGATGTATGCACTAGCCGAAGCTCCTACAATTTCCTTGACTGTGTCATTTAGATAATGTGGGTGAATATTCAGCAGACTAGCATAATCACTAACCTTTCTCAGTTGAATTGCTTTTTGATTAACTAGCAACTGAAACTTTGCTGCCAACTGTTCTTTTCTAGACAATACATAGATGCGCTCAGGTGTTCGAAAGTTGTAGATTCGCTCCGATTCTAATAAGATAATATTTAAGAACATACGCACAAGTAAGTCATCGTTAAACGTAGCTTTTAAAGCCACTTCACTTTGCAGTTTCCAAAACAAGTGCTCCATCATCGTTGATTCTCTCTGCGAAAGATTGATAAAAGGAAGCTGTCCTATTTGAAAAAAAGGAAAGTTGTTTAACTTAATCTGATGTTTTAAACACAGGAGAAAATAGTCAGCATCAAATAGACACATAATACCTTTTAAGTCATCACTCCAAGATTCTATAGCATGCAATTGATTTTCTGCAATAAAATACATTTGATTAGCAGAAAAAGTATAGCGATGATGACCTATAACCTCAGTTGCCTCCCCTCTTGTTATAAGCACCATTGTATAAAAGAGTTTACGCGTCTGACTATTCAGATACGACTGCTTAATAGCGCGAAGGTCATTTAAGGAAAACAGCTCTAAGAAGCCTGCTTTATTATCGTATGCCAGCTTATCACAATCAATACAACTAGTCGCACTCTCCGACTCGGGAAAATACATATCTATAAACTCCTGTGGATTCTTTACCTCTTTAAACTTCTCTTCTTCCTCCATCACAAATACTGATCAAAATTCGACTAAAATGACTATCTATTTATACAGCCTTTCTTACAAAGATACAGTAAGTCCACCTAACTTACTCAATATTTGATAAGCATACTCAATAGTAAACCTGCTAAATAAAGTCCAACTCCATAAACTGTATGAGCCTGAAGACTGCGTAGTCTTGCTATTGTAGGCTTTGGTGTCTTTGAAGCAGCAAATCCAAAGCCAAAGGCAGGCTGCATAATAAAGAAAGGAGCAACCGTAGTCAATACTCCAACAATCAAAGCGGGTAGCAATGTTGGTTGATCTACCCACTGGAGTCCTTCAATCAACAATAACACAAGTGCAAAAGCAATACCTATACTATAATGTGCAGCCCAACCTATAGCGTGTTCTCCTCTCACACTATGGGCTTGTATAATATTGGGACAAGTAAATTTTCCTTGACTAAACCCTCCTATCCACCTTCCTACAAGAGCATAATTCAAAGAAGGAATACCAAAGATTTTCAACAGTAACAAGGCAAACAAGTCCATAACAATGGTTGCACCTATACCAATAAATATAGCGTAAATTAATAAGTTATTCATTTGTAGCTGTTTTTAATTACAGAAACAAAAGTAATACAAGCCCATGGCTAAACAGCAACCTATATCACATACAAAACAGTACAATTCACAGATAACATTAAAAAAGCCCGTGAAGTTTTCACGGGCTCTTAAAAATTAAATCTTTTTTTACCAAGGTCTTTTATCTGTTATTACAGGTTTGGTTAAATCAAACTCTACACTAAACTGAGAGGTTCTATCTACGCGTTTTAAGTTATAAGTAAAAGTCTGCTTATTCACAGTCACGTACCATACATTACCGGCAATACTAGGCAGCATATCTACTGTCTGTTGATCAGCTGGAAAAAACTGTATATCAGACATCCCTGTATTCGTTGCTTTACCTCCATACATTGTCAGCTTATCTGGACTGCCGTCTTCATGTCTATGATCGTGCTTAAGTTCTATTGTTCTATCATCCTGAGTAAAAACCCATGTCCTAGAGAGATCTTCACCTACAAAAAAAGGTATTTTAATCTGATTATCTTGACAACTCATCACATACATAATCAATTCTTTGTCCTTAAAGTCATTGGGAACAGGTGTAGATACGATATTTCCTTTAAAAGCTTTCCCCACCAATTGACACAATTGTTGCATAAATGCCTTTGGAGCTGACTGATTTGCTTGCTCTTGAGCATTTCCAATAAAAGAAGTAAAGCTAAGCGCTAGAAGTAGTACTATTTTTTTCATTTGTTTTTGGTTTATAAATAAACACCAAACATAGCTATACTGTACAAGTTGAGCAAATCCTATAGTTACTTTCTATAACACAACCAGGCAAAAGGCATTTAAACATCTTTACTTTTATCCCAAAGAGCTTTCATATTTAGATCTAACACCCCTCTATAAGGCCCTAAGGTGTCAAAAAAAGCATCATCTACAGCCTTAACTACTACTAGTGCTTTTTTTAATAAATCACCTCCTAAAGGGCTTAATTTAATAATTTTCGCCCTAGTATCTATAGGGTGGTCTTCCCTAACGACTAACTTCTTGTCTTCTAAAGTTCTCAACACTTTTGAGACCATCATACGATCGGTATTGCTGTGTTGAGCTATATCAACTTGGGAAACAGCTTCCTGTTCTTTACTCAACCAAGCCAAAGCAGCTAAAATAACAAACTGCGTATGCGTAATATCTAACTCATCAAGCTTGCGCTTCATTGAGCGTTGCCAAGCCATGGTGACTTGCCATAATAAATACCCTGAACTCTCTTCTGGTACATTGAAGTGAAAATCGACTGGTTCATTCATAGTTCTCTTCTTTAGTATGTTTTTATTGATTAGAAAAAAGTACTTTATCTAGTTCTTTTTTCTGTCTTAAATGATGTACCCAGTGCATCACAATTAACTGATACCATTCCTCTGCATTGAGATAACCAAAGGCAGGATGTGGTGTTTTTCCACTGCTAGTTGAAGCGATTTGATCCTTTAGTTTACTCATTAAATCCAGCACTTGAAGCATACCCTCACTGACTTCTTTTTTAGACTTTGGAGCTTTAGGCGTATAGTCGTCCGAAGCAGGTACTTTTATCTTTGCTGGAGGAAATTTATTCAGCACTTTAAAGACTAAAACACCTTTAATATTCTTATTAGTAAAAACGTCTTTTTTACTATTTAAACAAGCTAAAATAGCAGGTGCCTGAAACTCAGTTACGGATTGAATTAAGTGGTTGTAAACTTGTCCAATTGTCCAGGAGTCTACTGAAGTCGGTTGGCATATTTGGTCGTCTGAGTACATTTTTAAAGCTATTTCCCACTGGTTATAGACCTCTAAAAACCTATTGTAATTGTCTTGTATTGTTCTCATTTCAATTATTTTGTTGTTGCAAATATAGTAATCACGACAACATAAACAAAGGTAATTAAAAATAAATTAGATTGTTAATTTAAAATCAAATTAATATCAACTACAAATCAGTTAGTTATATCAAATTAATTAAAGTTTAACTTAAAGATATATTTAAACTTTTCAAAACAAGCCATAAACAAAGTATTTGATTAATTATATCAACAATTTTATCATCTAAGCTGTATTTTAAGATATTATTTAGATAATTAAAATACTGACATTTTGACAAAACACACCTTTGCTTCAGTAATAGCTTAATAAACTACTGATACATTAATTAGCTACACCATTCAAAAACGAATACTTAAAGTAAAGCTTTAAATAATGAGACTCACCTATCCAAATATAAAATACACCATTGTAATATTAGTCAGTAAATAAATTAGTGAAAAAGACGCTTATATTTTAATCAAAGATTACTGATTTGAATAGTTTACTTCTAAAGCATCTACTCCACCCTATTTGATCGCTTACTGCCTTTTTTCACTTTTGTTTTAATAAGTGACAAGCTGTCTTTTTGAAGTACTTAAAAAAGGGAAAGTTTACCAATTGCTATAGATTACAATTGTCTTTTTTACATTTCAATCAACACCTTCTTTAGACTTATCTTCTTCATTTTTTAAACCTTACTTTTTATTCCCTTTTGAATGTAAGTAATACAACGATGTTCCTTTTCAAATTTTCGAGGCTAAGCTCAATTCTTTTCAAAAAGAAAAAGGTAGCTTCACTATGAAACTACCTTTTACATTAAATACTTTTAACAAAACTAAACAAGTTGTCTATTTAAATCATTTACACCCTTTGTATTCATTTATCTATTGTTTTCGTAACCCGAATAGCTTTCGGATAAAATAAAGCCTTAAATTGCCTTAGAACAACAAAAGGATTGTCTTTTCTATAAACTATCCTTTGCAAAGCCTTTATGTGATTCAAACAAGATCACTTGCCCTACCATAAAACTTATCTCCTTCTACGATTGATCGGTAATAAAATGTCCCCATATCTAAACCAGTATCTTTGAATAAATCTTCTATATCAATCTCTTGTTCTGAGCGATAAAACAAATCCGAATCTATAAACCCTACGGTACCTGTATTTGTGTTAAACACAATAGGATCATTGTGTAGTCCACTTCCGATGATATAATAACCTCTTTTATAAATTGCTTTATTACTCTTGTTGTAATTAAATCCATGCAACTGATAGACTTGAGAGAAAGAATTCTTCCCAAATCGCCAACCTGATTGATACGAATGATTAATAAAGAAGCTTCCCACCTCTTCTCCAAAATTTCGAATAAAATTAGCTTCTCCAGTTTTGGTCAACTTCCATTTGGTCATTGTGAACTCTTGACTAAGAAGAGCTACTGCCTTATCAAATAACTCAATCTCTATTTTTTTTATTTCTTTCATCTATACTTTTGTATAATTCACTTGTTTATTCTTTTAGTAAATAAAATTGACTAATTCATCTATACTGTATTCAAGGTATTCTCCTTTTGAATTCTTATATCGGTTAAATAGAGAATACTTGTATTTTTTGAAATTTAGCTTTAACCACGCGTGGTAATAGTCATCTAAATAAAGACTAAACTCTTGTTCAAAGGTAAGGTTTTCTCCTTCCTGCTCAAAGGTATCAAATGTTCTAATCTTTGATATTACTGCACGTAATTCTTCCATTGTAATATCACTAAGAGTTATCGGAGCTGGTAAGGCTATCCTAAATGCTAATACTTGTGCTTCTTCCTCTTCCCACCACTCATAAAGATTGTAAACAGATATGTCTTTACCAGTTATTTCAGCCAAATATGCAGCTATTTTATTATAAATTATCTGATCTTGATCTTCATACTCATCACAGTACGCCGTATAGTCAAGTATTTGCTTCAAGACTTCGTCATACCGCTCTTTAGCCACTTCAAAGTTTGGAAGTATCTCTGCTCTTAATTTCATTTTTTCAATGCTAATAACGATTTAATAATTTTCTTAGTTGCAGTAACTGATGACCAACTCGACAATTTCTCAATTACCCCATCATCAGTCAATGCCGACCCCTGTTTATTTATTATTTCGAAGTATTGTTCAAGTATTGTCTTAAATCCTTTTATTGGCTCATGTCCCATATGAGCTATCATTGATTCTAACATAACTTGCAAGGCAGTAGTATGCTGCTGACTAATGTGAATAAAAGTATTTTGAATAGTATCCGTTAATCGCTTTAGATTAGCAAACTCATTGCGCTGTATTTTAGCCAAATATATTCCAAGCACTTTTTGATCTAAGTCTGCGACTTCTTTAATCCACAATTCAGCTGCTAACGCTCGAGATACCCTATCTTCTGTTATTAGCGCTAAAGCCAAGAATAAATAATAAGCTTCTGTATGTTGAATACTTTTGAATTGCAATATATTAACCAAAAGACCTTGAAGCAATTTTTTTTCTGCTACTTCGTATGTACTACTCCCTCCATAAGATAGTGCTTGTTGAATTACTTTAACTAATACCACATCAATATTCCTTGGTGTATACGCTATCAAATCACCATCTACACTATAGCGCTGCTCTGCTAATTGATAAGAGAGTAAAGCCATTAGATTTGTGCTTTTAAAAGAATGCCCTACTCCACTAACATCAAATGCCTGATTAATACGTGAAAAAATAACAGAGGAATCAACACTCAATGATAATGGTTGAATTACAATCTTCTTGTTATATACCGTCTTTGGCTTCATCTCTTTGCTTTTGGCATCCCAAGCAGTATAAGTATAGGGCTCATCTATTGAATCCCAACTTTTAGACCAGCTGGTACAATATAGGTATTCTTGCTCTGTGTAGTCATCACCTCCAAGAGTTTCCTCAAAGGTTTCAGGAAAACGAATAGAAGCAGCATACCTCCATACATCAATCAATTCTTTGCTTCCTTTTATTTGTATTGTGCTTCCTAATACATAACGTATTAAAGCCAAACAATCCTCGTTTAGCACTTCTTTAGCTAGTGCTATTGCTTCTGTTTTATCTTGTAGGTCCTTTACATACAGACGACTTATCGCTAATTGTAGATCTATTGAATCAAACAGATAGCCTCCTTTTTGATACAGAGCTAGGCGCTTAATTAATGCTTTAGCATCTAAATAAAACGGCTCAACACTTGGTACGCAAAGCACAGGATAATAAACTCCTTCTGTTACCATCTTTAAACTGTGGTAATAAATCGGCAACCACAAGCGTACATTTACATAAAAGTGCCTCATATTTCCTTCTGACACTAATGATATTGTCTCTAAGGTAAACCCAAAGTTATCTCCTAACTTATTGCTTTTTAAGTGCTTTTGATATATTTTCTCTAAAGCTTCTATCTTAAATCTCGAATCTTGCCTCAATAAACGACTCCACTCTATCAGCCACATACCTAAGAGCATATCTCTATGACTTGCACTCCATATATTGCCTATTACCTTATACGCCTTATCAAATACAGGCAGAAGCTTATCAAAATCTTCTTGCTGCATAGTAGGTATGAAATGCAGGATAGCATCAACAGCATATTCAAAGGTGTATATAGTCGCACTTCCCCATGCACTGGTAAGATAAAAGACTAAATCTTCTGCATTATCAATTGGATTGATAAATCTGTCTTCGCTGTCTTCTTCTATTCCTTTTTCAGGCAAACCTACTTCTTGTAGTTCTACTATATAATCCTTTAACAAGGCTTTCGTATCACTTAGTAGTAAAGAGTGATAAGGATGTAATCCTTCTTTTATAGGTTGACTAGGCGTGACGAGTTTTATTAATAGCTTAGCTAGCTTTTTCTGCATAGTCTGGTCTTGCATACTAAACCCTGCTAGCAATACTATTGCACACTCTTGATTCTTTGACTTATCTTTTTTGACTAGTTGAGTAACTAATTTTATTCCTTCATTTAATACGGTCTTCACTGTTGAATTAAAAACCATTGACATAGCTGCAATACAACTCTTATCGTCAAATGACGGATCATGAACAACAGATAATAGCAAATTAAGCGAGGTATTAACCACTTTAGAATATGGACTCAATAGCATTCCCTGCAATGGCTCTTGCATAACCAAGATCGCTTCTTTGTCAGTTAATAGAAACGATATCATCTCTGCAAACCAATTATTTAAAGGTGTTTTATTAAAAGCTACCGCCCCTTTTATCATTGCTTCAACCACCTTTATTCGATCCAATCGCCCATCGTCCACCAATTGCTGAATGATGAATTGCCAATTAATTAATTGATCATCTATACGTTTATGAGAATAGCATATACTTGTCTCATAAGCAAACATATGCCAGATATGTTTAAAAAAGAAGGTAGGATAGCGATCCGCTAATTGTAGATCTGGGTGTGTAGCTAAAATCTTAGCCCAAGTTTCTTCTTTAACTTCATCTTCACGCCCAATGCGCTTTATTAATTCATAGCAAAACGCAATATCGTGAAATGGTGGACTAATAAAGTCTTTTCCGATAGCATCATTGATCCGTTGTGGTAACCAATCTGGTACATACCATGCTAAAACAGATTCATATACCTGTTTATCAGCTATTCGCACTGCTTTGATATCTTTGTAACTCATACAAACTAAAGCTGCTGTATCTACTGCTGTTAGTTGTGATTGACTTCCTCTGGCTCCAAAGCGTCTATTAGTGTCGTCTAACGCTATAATCTCACTGTAGTGTTTTACTAATTTTCCAATAGACTTACTCCAAGAAAACCGCTCTGTCTCACCTACAGATTTTAACAAGGCTAATGTTGCTGCAACATCTCCATCTGCTATAGTTAGTTCTAATTCTGACAACTGTTGTTTTGCATTCATGCTTTGTACTGTTTGCGCGTTGAATTTACTCAATTTACCTTATATAAATAGGATATAGTAATTATTCTTTACTTGACTTTATACTCGAATTGACTCTTAATTCCTTTATCTTCGGCAAGCTTAAAGCCGACGCGTGTAATCATTTTAACAGATGATATGTTTTCTTTATTAACTACAGCTACTATCGTTTTGACTTGAGGCAACTCTTGTTTTATTGTATCGACTAATAACTGTAATATTTCTCTACCAAAGCCACCACTCCAGAATGCTCTTCCTATTGATACTCCAACTTCAACCGTTTGTTTATCTCTGACAAATTTGTAAAAAGCTGTACCCATAACTGCCTTTTCTTCTTTGTGTATCGCCACCCAACGATAACTTTTAAGCTTATTATTACCTGCAGCTGTATTTTCTACATAAGCAATAGCCTGCTCCATTGTTTCGAATGGTAACGTATTTCTATATTTCATAGCCTCTTTATCTGAATATATCTCAAATAAAGCCTCTGCATCGATTAATTCAAAATCTCTTAAATAAACTCTATTCATGGTGATCTTATTTAAATTAAAAAGACCAATCCTATTGGATTAGTCTACCATTATTGCTATTAAATCTTTTTTATACTTATTACTCCACAGCTTTAATTGCTTAATGATATATACCAATTCTTGTCCTCGACTTGAAAGACTGTACTCAACGCGCAAAGGCACTTCTGGAAATACTTGTTTAGTCAATAAGCCTGCTTGTTCCAATTCTCCTATTTGCTTGGTCAATACGCGTCTAGGGGCTACTTCTATTAGCCGATGCAATTCACTCAGACCAAGTGGCCCTAACTCTAACTCCATTAAAATCCATGCATTCCAGCTTTTAGAGAGAATATCTAAAGCCAATCGAACGCTATAAGATTCATAAATATCTTTGGATTTATAAGCACACATAAAAAATGATTTAATCACAAAGTTAAACTATTATCACTCTGTTAGTGTCTTTTTTATCACTATATGATTGTTTTGCTTCTCATTTCTCTTGCCTACAGACTGTTGGGTGTGTTTATTTATTAATTATATATAGATAGAGTTTTTGACATATTCTACTTAAAAGAGTAAAAGAAATAACTTTTAGCACGTCAACTTACCGCTTTTTAAAGATCATATTACAGTTTTTGTAGAACCTTCTAACGCTAGTCTTATTCTTTAAAAACAAAAGGTTTAAAACTATTTAATCTTTTTGTCTAAATTCTTATTTTGTACAAAATCAGCCTGTATAGCTGATACAGAAGATTTTGAAAGTAAAGCAATTCAAAGCATAGAAAATACTTTCACACCCAATAAAAAACACCAATACTCTAGGTGTTTTATTTTCTCATTTTGTCTTCTCATTTTTATTAAAAAACTGATCTAAAACGTAGCAAATCCCAATATTTACAAGGCATTAACCGATACTTCTTCGAGTCATCTTCGGTAAAAGCCCCTATTTTAGGCATTCCTTTCGAAGATGACTCGAAGAAGTAACTTAGAAAGCACTGAATACATTGAACTCATCGATAGTTCGGTAGTTGTAGAACTGATTTTTTCAACCAAAAGAACCTTATGTTTTGCGAATAGTAAAAAACACATCTATAGGTCATGTGCTTTTCATTTGAAATAAACAATTCAAATATTGGCAATAGGCCAATAGATACACTGTATCATACTATCATCGCTTAGTAGCAAATCAATTCTAAATGTGTAAAAGAAATAAGTAAACTTAAAAGAATACTATTGGTAAGCAATAAAGTTGAACTATACATACTAAAAGACAGTAAAATGAACCCAAAAAAACAATAAAAAAGCGCTAACAAATAACAAATAAGTCCTTTAACTCACTCAAAACAATTGCAATAGAATACACCTATGCTGCTATTGTACATTTATCTAATAGACGACTCTTTCGTCTGCATTTATTACTTATATTTGTATCCGATAAAAACAATATGTATTAAAACAAATATAAATGAATACAGACGAAAAATTTCACGACGACATGGGAGATAACCACATTGGTTCTGGTACTGATGCTACTCCTCTGAGAAGTGATGCGTTTGACCGCACAGATGATGAAAAAATAGAATTGATAAAGAAAGATGTTGAAAGCATTTTGAATACTTTAGGTTTAGATCTTACAGACGACAGTTTGAAAGGAACGCCTAACCGTGTAGCTAAGATGTTTGTTAAGGAAATTTTTGGAGGGCTAAACCCTGCTAAGAAACCTAGCTCTTCAACTTTTGACAATAAATACAAGTACAGTGAAATGTTGGTAGAGAAAAACATCGTTGTTTACTCTACTTGTGAGCACCATTTACTTCCTATCGTAGGACGTGCACACGTAGCTTATATCTCTAATGGTACAGTTGTAGGTTTGTCTAAAATGAATCGTATCGTAGATTTTTATGCTAAAAGACCTCAGGTACAAGAGCGTTTAACTATTCAAATTGTAAATGAATTAAAACGAGTATTGAATACAGAGGACGTAGCATGTATTATCGATGCAAAACACTTATGTGTAAACTCACGTGGTATCCGCGATATCGAGAGTAGCACAGTGACTGCTGAATTTGGAGGAAAATTCCAAGAGGAAAGCGTTCGCAAAGAATTTTTAGAATACATAAAATTAGAAACAAAGTTCTAATCCATTAATATAGATTAAAATGACATTATATCAAAATCAACAGTTAAAAATGTACAACTCCATAACAGGAGAAAAAGAGATTTTCACACCTATCCATGAAGGAAAAGTAGGGATGTATGTTTGTGGACCTACCGTTTACAACTATGTACACCTTGGAAACTGTCGTACGTTTATTTCTTTTGACTTGGTATATCGTTATTTGAAACACTTGGGATATCAAGTGCGCTATGTTCGTAATATCACTGACGTAGGTCATATCGTAGATGATGTAGATGAAGGAGAAGATAAAATTGCTAAACGAGCTCGTATCGAACAGATAGAGCCAATGGAAATTGTACAGAAGTACACATTGAACTTCCACAATATCTTAAAGCAATTCAACAATCTTCCACCGAGTATAGAGCCTACGGCAACCGGTCATATTATCGAGCAAATTCGCATTATTGAAGAAATTATAGCCAATGGATTTGCCTATGAGGTAAACGGTTCGGTATATTTTGATGTCGTGAAATACAACCAATCGCACAACTATGGTGTGCTAAGTGGTCGTAAGATTGAAGATATGTTGGCTAACACAAGAGAGTTAGACGGACAATCAGACAAGCGCAATCCATTAGACTTCGCTCTTTGGAAAAATGCAGAGCCTCAACACATCATGCGTTGGCCTTCTCCTTGGGGAGATGGGTTTCCAGGTTGGCACTTAGAGTGTACAGCGATGAGTACAAAGTATTTAGGCAAACACTTTGATATTCACGGAGGAGGAATGGACTTAAAATTCCCACACCACGAGTGTGAAATTGCACAGAATGAAGCTTCTACGGGTAACTCTCCAGTTAACTATTGGATGCACGCAAATATGCTTACCTTAAATGGTAAAAAGATGTCTAAATCTACTGGCAACAATATTCTACCCAATGAATTGTTCTCAGGAGATAATTCAATTTTAAAAAAAGCTTTTTCGCCAGCAGTAACTCGTTTCTTCATTATGCAAGCACATTATAGAAGTATTCTTGACTTTTCTGATGACGCAATCATGGCTTCTGAAAAAGGTTTCCACCGATTGATGGAAGCGATCAAAGCTTTAAAAGATTTACCAGTCTCTGCTAGTTCTACGGTTAATATCGCAGCATGGAAGCAGACTTGTTATGATGCGATGAACGATGACTTCAACAGTCCTATCTTAATCGCTCATCTATTTGACGCAGTGAAGATGATTAACCTTATTAAAGAAGGTAAAGAAACCATCTCTGCTGTCGATTTAGAAGAATTAAAAACAAGTCTAAATGCCTTTGTCTTTGATATTCTAGGGCTAGAACAAGAAGAAGCTACAGGTCAAGACAACGCAAAACTAGAAGGTGTAGTTAATATGCTAATTAGTATGCGAAATGAAGCTAGAGCGAATAAAGATTTCGCCATGTCTGATCACATTAGAGATGAACTAGCAAAGCTAGGCATCCAATTAAAAGATGGAAAAGAAGGAACTTCCTTCTCTATATAATACAATAATCAAAAAGCTATAAGGGTCTTCTCTTATAGCTTTTCATTCATATAGCTCCCATGTTAAAGAAAATATTAATCTTTCCTTTTGTTCTACTTGTTCGATTTTATCAAGTAGCCATCTCCCCTTTTTTTCCACCTGCTTGTCGATATAGCCCTACGTGCTCTCAGTACACATTAGAGGCCTTAAAAAAGCATGGATTATTCAAAGGAGGTTGGTTGGCAATTAAGCGAATTAGTAGCTGTGGGCCTTGGGGAGGTAAAGGATATGATCCTGTGCCTTAACAAATATTTGACGCTTATTTGTCAAAAAATATTTACATTTATCCTTTAACACGATACAATAACTATGATTTACTCATTGAATATGATTTGGAATCCCTCAGAAGGTTTTAACCTTGGACCTATAACCCTGCGATTTTATAGTTTAATGTTTGTCATTGCCTTTGGATTAGGCTGGTTTTTGACAAAGAAAATTTTTGACCGCGAAGGCGAGTCAACCGAAAAATTAGACAAACTGTTTATCTATACAGTACTAGCTACTCTTGTTGGTGCGCGATTAGGGCACGTATTCTTCTATGATTGGGATTATTACAAGGATCATTTATTCGAAATTATATCACCAGTACGTTTTTCACCTAAGTTTGAAATCGTTGGTTTTAGTGGATTAGCCAGTCATGGTGCTGCTATTTCTATTATTATTGTAATGTATTATTACAGCAAAAATATTGTACACAAACCTATGCTTTGGATTTTAGATAGAATAACTATTCCTGTTAGTATTGGTGGTGTGTTTGTGCGTATTGGTAATTTCTTCAACTCAGAAATAGTAGGACACGAAACAACAGCATCACTGGGCGTTCGTTTTATTCGCGATAAGTTTACACCAAACCAAGCGCGACAGTTAACAGGGCTTACAGATCACAACCAAGCATATAATGCAATTGAGACCAATCCTCAATTTGCTGAAGCACTTGCTTATGTCACACCGAAGCACCCAGCACAGCTATATGAAGCATTTGGTTATATCTTTGTCTTTATCATTCTATACTATATGTATTGGAAAACAGATGCACGAAAACATTTAGGATTATTGTTTGGCGTATTCTTAGTACTTCTTTGGACAGTTCGCTTTATTGTTGAATTTGTCAAAGATAGTCAAGGAGGTTTTGAAGATGTATTAGGGGTGTTCTCTACCGGCCAATGGTTAAGTATTCCTTTTATCATTATAGGAATTTACTTCTGGGCAACTGCAAAAAATAGACGATATGAATAAGCGTATCTTCATTATAACAAAAAGAGCTAATCAAATACTATTGATTAGCTCTTTTTGTTTATAATGCTCTTTTGAATGTACAATACTGTTTATACGTTGTCCCAGAATTTATATTAGGAGTTACACTAACCAACTCCCACCCTTGCATACCTAAGTTATTGAGCTCTTTTTCTGCTTTTAAGACATCTAAATCAGGATTCAACATGCCTTTTAGCTTGACTTCAATTATTTTTTTCAAATCTTTTCATAATAATAGTTTAACATACCCAAATATATAAATAAACCTATTTAAACTTGCTCAAATAAACACTATCTTTCACATTAGATCATAGCCAAAAATATCAAATCAAAAAAGAATCAAACACGCCCTATATATTATGTCTACAAAATACACCACTCAGGACAGAGGAGATAAAAAACAGTACCAACAATACCTAGAAGCCATGGATGCGATAGCCATCGAAAAAGTAGCTTCAGCCAGTGTGTTTTTTCATAGCAAACAAGGTAATGTGTTGGTTGATGTTGGTATGGCTTCCGGTACTAGTACTGCTATTCTAGCAGAACTATTTCCTCACTTACAAGTAATCGGTGTAGATATTAACCCAAAAATGGTCAATATAGCTCAAAAAACCTATCAATTACCAAATCTTAGCTTTCGCGAAGATGATGGAGAAACCTTGACGAGCTTTACAGAAAACAAAGTTAGCGGCTTCTTTAATTGCTCAGCGATACATCACATCACCTCCTATAACGACTATGACAACAACCGAGCACTCAATACTTTAAAGAGACAGGTTGAATTACTGCAAGACAAAGGAGTACTCGTGGTACGCGACTTTGTCAAAGTAGAGGAAAAAGAAGTAATCTTAGAACTCTCTACCCTTGCTAAAGAAGACCGGCCAAGTGATACGGATTTATTTATACAGTTTAGCCAAACGGCTCGCTGCTTATCCACAAACAAGGGGTTTCCTATAGAAGAAGTACAAACCTTAAAATCCAATACTAAACGTTTTAAGGCATTTTATACAGATGTAGTTGAATTTATACGTCGAAAGGATTATTATGCAAACTGGGATATTGAATTACAAGAAGAATATGGTTACTTTACGCAAAAAGAATTTGAAGATACCTTTCGCGATTTAGGATTGCGCATCATTGTCTCTACTCCTATTTACAATCAGTGGATTATCAATAATAGATATAAAGGAGCCTTTACTATATATGATTTAGAAGGAAATGACATTGGACTACCTCCAACGAATTACTTAATTGCAGGAGAAAAAGTTACTGGAGCTAAACAGTTGCAATTAACCAGACACCTTCCTTTACTTTCAACCCCTTATTTAGAATATAGCTCCTTTTTAAACGTAAAAAACAAACAAGTATTTGACTTAGTAAAACGTCCAAATCAAGTAGTAGATATTCTCCCTTATCAATGGATTGAGAACAATCTTAAAGTTATTGCTAAGCACGGTTATCCCCGCCCACTGTGTATTTTGACAGAAAGCGGACAAATACTTGACGGCAAACGCTATAGTGGTTATATTCCTGAGGCTCTAGCCTTGGCTGATAGTGCAGATTGGGCTGAGGAGGTAGCCCAGCGCTTTAATATTATGGCTAAACACTATCTAGCAGCAGAACAAGGATTGAGTTATTATACTTCTCCTGGAGGGATCAATGAACGAGTAGTTGCTCAGTATTTGCCCTTAACGGACAACTTCAACTTTAAACCAAGCGGATTGCCAAAAGCAAGAACAGGATTTAAAGACATGGGATGTTTAAAACAATACGACGCTATTCAACTGCTCAACACTGCTCAGACAGGAGCATTGGTCGAAGCCCGATTGGAATTAAATATATACTATTTACTAGCCCAGAAGAAAGTAGAATTGCCTAAATGGCTGGGAGAACAGCTCACGCCTGAGCAAATTGATGATTTATCGGTGACAAACTTATCTGATATACTTGATCAACGCGCAAAGGAATATATCCCAACAGCAGAAACTGTTAACTTTCTAACGACTCGTCGTGCAGTATTCGCCGAACGTGGTATTGACAATAGTAATGTAGTCTTAGAATACACCTATCCCACGAACTACAGCATCAATACAGTTACTGTTCTTCCAGTATATAAATACAATCAAGAAGTCTATATAGGGTTAGAACAACGCAGCTTACCTGTTCCACAACTCCATCAAGACAATAGCCTTCTATTGACCATACCTGCTTTTAGATTATCCAAGAAAATAGAGGATTTATGGGATCTAGAGCAATACTTAGAAAAACTAATTGTTGAAGGTTCACCTATCAAAGCATTTAAAACGCTAGGTCAGAAATACTTTCCGAGTATTGGTGTGACTCCAGAGCAAGTATATCCTTATGTTGTAACACTGGCTAAGGCAAGTGAACACCTGCATTGGGTAAAATTAGACGAACTAATAGATAATATTGACAAATTGACTGATGCGCATTTGTTAATAGCCTTATTTCGCTTTATACACAGTCAAAGAAAACATTAATAAGAAAAACTAAACAACTACCGTTGCTAAAAATAAAAACGACCACTCCATTCGGAGTGGTCGTTTTATTTTTATACTATTAAGCTAAGAAGTAATTAAGCGTTTTCAGCTGCTAGTTCTTCTTGAGCTTCTTGGTGTCTTTTTTCAATAGCCTCCTTGTCTTTACGTGGCATAGTATCCACTAATACCGGTGTAGCCAAGAATAAAGATGAATAAGTACCTACTAAGATACCGATTAACATCGCGAATACAAACCCTCTCATAGAATCACCACCGAAGATGAACATAATTAACAATACCATTAATAAAGTAACAGAAGTATTAATTGTACGAGAGATTGTAGTATTTACAGAGTCATTAACGATCTTGTTGAAATCACCTTTTGTTTTTCCAGCGATATATTCACGTACACGGTCAAAAACAATTACGGTATCATTCATCGAGTAACCAATCACTGTCAAGATTGCAGCGATAAAGTGCTGATCAATCTCCATGTGCCATGGCATAATCTTATAAGTAAGAGAGTAAATACCCAATACAAAGATAACGTCGTGTGCTACTGAAATAATAGCTCCTAATGAATACTGCCATTTGCGGAAAGAAATGATTAAGTAGATAAAAATAGCTACCATCGATCCTAACACAGCCCAGTAAGCATTTTGCTTAACGTCTTTTGCCATACTAGGTCCAATCTTAGAAGCTTGAATAATACCTAAACTTTTACCTTCACCTGTATTTACAAACTCAATGTAAGTCAATTCATTTTTATAATAAGACTTAAGTCCTTCGTACATTTTTTCATTAACCTCTTTGTCAACAGCAGCACCTTCTTCATCTACTTTGTATTTAGTAGTAATTTTAAGTTGCTCTTTATTACCAAAGGTTTTAGCCTCTACATTCACTCCGAATACATCACCTAAGTGGTCTCCTACTTCACTAGCTTCTACAGGTTGGTCAAACCTAACCTGGAATGTTCTTCCTCCTACAAAGTCAGTTCCTTCATCAAATCCATTAGTAAAGAAAGATACAAAAGAAACGATAACGATAACAGCAGAAATACCATAAGTCACCTTTTTAACTTTTAAGAAATCAAAGTTAAAATTAGTAAACCAGTTCTTAGTGATATTTGTACAGAAAGCAAGTGTTCTACCTTTAATAATATCCTTATCCATAAAAATACGAGCGATAAAGATCGAAGTAAATAAAGATGTACCGATACCAATTAATAAAGTAGTAGCAAATCCTTTAATAGGTCCAGCTCCAAAAGCAAATAAGATAACCCCTGTCAAAATATGTGTAACGTTAGCATCAACGATTGGACGCATAGCACCTTGCCAGCTATAAGACTCTTTAATTGTCTCTGGTAAGCTCATGCCCTTGCGCAGACACTCCTTCGCTCGTTCAGAAATAATAATATTCGCATCTACTGCAGTACCCATTGTTAATACAATACCGGCAATACCAGGTAAAGTTAACACAGCACCTAAACTAGCCAAGATACCAAATAAGAATAATAAGTTAGCCAATAATGCTACGTTAGCATACCAACCTGCTCTACCGTAATAGAAAGCCATCCAACCAGCTACGATGATAAGACCAGCAATTGCTGACAACATACCTGCATCAATAGCTTCTTGTCCTAATGATGGTCCTACAACCTCTGACTGAACAATATCTGCTCCAGCTGGTAGCTTACCAGCTCTTAAGATATTTGCTAAGTCTTTAGAATCTGCGATTGTAAAGTCTCCTGAAATAGATGATCTACCCCCTGTAATAGGCCCTGTAGTTACTCCAGGCGCAGAATATACTACGTTATCAAGAACAATAGCAATTTGTGATTTCTCTCTGAATGCTTTACCTGTAAGTTCTTCCCATATTTTAGCTCCTTTTGGACTCATTTGCATTCCAACTACTGGACGTCCAAATTGATCAAACTCATCTTGAGCTCCCGTTACTACACTTCCACTTAGTGGAGGTATTCCTTCACGGTTTGTTTTTAAAGCGTATAATTCAACAACACCTTCGTTTTTCTTCGCTGGTTTACCCCATACGAAACGAGCATATTTCTTATCAGCACTTAATAAATTACGTACATCTTGACGTTTTAAATAAGTGTTTACTTTAATAGTATCTTTTGTGTGGAAGTAAGCTACGATAGGTCCCTCAGGATTACCTTCTCCGATCATTAAATCTAATAATGGCCCTCTAGAAGTCGGTTCTGCTGCAACACTATCCTTTTTAACACCTCCTAGGATTGCATCAATTTCAGAGCTTTCCGCTGAAGCTTCAACTACTTCTTTTTTAGGCTCTTCCGATTTCTCAGTGGTCTGTAAATAAGAATTAGCTGCATATACAAAACCTCTAATTTCATTATTTTTATAGGTTTCCCAGAACTCTAGTTGTGCAGTACTCTGTAAAAGGTTTTTGATACGGTCAATATCTTTAGCCCCAGGTAACTCAACTAATATACGTCCAGAATTTCCTAACAACTGAATTGTAGGTTGAGTAACACCAAACTTGTCGATACGCTCTCTGAATACACGGTAAGCACTCTCTACAGATTCTGTTACCTTTTTTTCAAGAATTGTTTTCACTTGGCTATCTGGCATTCCAATAGTAATCTCACTTAGATTTCTATTAGCGAAGATATCAGGTGAAGCTAATCCTACTGTACCATTAGACGCTTCCTCGAAAGCTTGATAGAAACCTTCTAAGAATGTTTGGTTCCCTTGTCTTTTAGATTCAGCATTCGCTAATGCCTGGTTAAAAACAGCATTTTTAGAGTTATTAGATAAACCTTTCAAAATATCTTTAATAGATATCTGTAAAGTCACACTAATCCCCCCTTCTAAGTCTAATCCTTTCTTGATTTGCTTAGCTCTTACTTCATTAAATGTCTGTCCTAAAAATACCGTTTGATTACCAATTGAATCAAGGTATAGCAACTCTTTTGTAGCGTCTCCACCAGCAAATGCTTTTGCCTTATCCTCATAATGGTTGGTAACAAAGGTGAATGAAAGTTGGTAAATACTTACCAATGCAAATATTACTGCGAAAAATTTAACGAGTCCTTTGTTCTGCATTATTATTAAAAATTAATTATTTATTACTTTAAAAACGAGCAAATATAAAATATTGCGTGATACTTTACCAACACTTTACGAGAGAATATCGGCAAAACGATGCACAAAGTATCACTTTATTTTAACATTTCAATCCCTTAAGATAAAAAATTTGTTAACTCTTTGTTCGTTTCTAATATCGCTTCTACACTTGCATCAAACTTTGATTGCTCTAACTCATTGAAAGACAACTCTACTATTTTCTCAATACCGTTTTTACCGATCACACATGGTACACCAATAAATAGGTCTTTTTTTCCATACTCTCCTTCTAAATAGGCTGAACATGGTATCATGCGTTTGCGATCACTAAGTATACTATCTACTAAATAGGCTACAGATGCTCCTGGTGCATACCAAGCCGATGTTCCTAATAACTTAGTTAAAGTTGCTCCTCCAACCATTGTTTGCTTAGCTACTTCTTCTAATTCCTCTTCACTGACAAGTGTTGATAATGGGATACCTTTATACGTTGCAAAACGAGTTAGTGGAATCATAGTAGTATCTCCGTGTCCACCCACTACCATGCCTTCGATATCTGCAATTGGTTTATTAAATTTCTGACTCAAGAAATATCTAAAACGAGAAGAGTCTAATGCTCCCCCCATACCGATGATTCTATTCTTTGGCAATCCTGTTACTTTCATTGCTGCTAAAGCCATTGTGTCTAATGGATTAGTAACAATAACGAAGATTGCTTCAGGCGAATATTTTAATGAATTATTGATAACTGTCTTTACAATAGACGCATTAGTTCCTATTAGCTCTTCTCTAGTCATTCCTGGTTTTCTAGGAATACCCGAAGTGATAACGATCACATTACTATTTGCTGTCTTCTCGTATTGATTAGTAGCTCCTGATACTACAGTACCAAATCCTGAAGTAGCAGCACACTGCATTATATCCATTGCCTTACCCTCAGCATATCCCTCTACAATATCCACTAGAACTACTTCACTAGCAATTTGTTTGTTTGCAATTACTTCTGCGCAGGTTGCTCCTACATTTCCTGCTCCAATTACTGAAACTTTCATACGTTAATATTTTTTAGTGATTAAAAAAAGGTCAATACAAAAATGCATGACCTTTTAGTATAAGTTATTATGCGTCAATCTTTGCATAAGTAGCATTCTTCTCGATAAACTCTCTACGTGGTGGAACTTCATCACCCATCAACATGGAGAATACTCTATCTGCTTCTTGCATACTATCAATGGTTACTTGTCTTAGGATACGGTGTTCTGGATTCATTGTTGTTTCCCATAACTGTTCCGCGTTCATCTCTCCAAGACCTTTGTATCGTTGAACAGAAGAACCACTTCCCATAGCTTCCATAAGTGTTAAGCGCTCTTCTTCAGACCAAGCATATTCTTTTTTCTGTCCTTTTTTCACCATGTATAAAGGTGGTGTCGCGATATAAACATATCCATTCTCTATCAATCCTCTCATATAACGGAAGAAGAAAGTAAGAATAAGTGTAGCAATGTGGCTTCCGTCCACGTCGGCATCACACATGATTACAACCTTATGGTATCTTAACTTTTCTAGGTTTAACGCTTTACTATCTTCCTCTGTTCCTATTGTTACACCCAGAGCGGTAAAGATATTCTTGATCTCTTCGTTTTCAAAAACTTTGTGTCCCATCGCTTTCTCTACGTTAAGTATCTTACCTCTTAATGGAAGAATTGCTTGAAAAGCTCTATCTCGTCCTTGTTTGGCAGTTCCACCCGCCGAGTCTCCCTCGACTAAGAACACCTCACATTTAGATGGGTCTTGTTCTGAACAGTCAGACAGTTTACCTGGTAATCCTCCTCCTGTCATCACGGTTTTGCGCTGTACCATCTCACGTGCTTTCTTAGCAGCGTGACGTGCTTGTGCTGCCAAGATTACCTTCTGAATGATTATTTTCGCATCGTTTGGATTCTCTTCTAAGTAGCTTTCTAGCATTTCTGCTACAGCCTGACTTACTGGAGATACTACCTCTCTATTTCCTAACTTAGTCTTCGTTTGACCTTCGAATTGAGGCTCCATTACTTTTACAGAAATAATAGCTGTCAATCCCTCTCTAAAGTCATCTCCAGAGATCTCAAACTTTAATTTATCTAACAGTCCTGAAGCATCTGCATATTTTTTAAGTGTACGAGTAAGTCCCATACGGAAACCTTGCAAATGTGTACCTCCTTCATGTGTATTAATGTTATTGACATAAGAATAAATATTCTCAGCATAAGTATCGTTATAAATCAACGCTACTTCTACAGGCACATCTCCTTTATCATTCTCCATAGAAATTACATCCCCAATGATTGGCACTCGGTTTCCATCTAAGAACTTGATAAACTCTTTTAGACCTTCTTTTGAAAAGAATGTTTCCTCTTTATAGGCACCATCCTCGTTCTTTTCTCTCTCATCTGTTAAAGTAATCTTTAACCCCTTGTTCAAGAATGCCAGCTCACGTAGACGTGCAGCTAATGTCTCATAAGAATACTCAGTGATTTGAGTAAAGATAGAAACATCAGGCTTAAACATTACTTTTGTACCTCTTAGCTCTGTCTCTCCAATTACTTTTACTGGATACTGTGCTTTACCTTTTGAATATTCTTGTTCGTATATCTTTCCATCGCGATACACTGTTGCAATCAACTGTTCTGATAAGGCGTTCACACACGAAACACCTACTCCGTGTAAACCTCCTGATACCTTGTATGAATCTTTGTCGAATTTACCCCCCGCACCGATCTTAGTCATTACAACCTCCAAGGCTGATACTCCTTCTTTCTTATGAATATCTACAGGAATCCCACGTCCATTATCCTCTACTGTAATCGAGTTATCCTCGTTAATTGTAACTTTTATTGTATCACAATATCCTGCTAATGCCTCATCAATAGAGTTATCCACAACCTCATATACCAAGTGATGAAGTCCTCTCACTCCCACATCTCCAATATACATCGATGGACGCATCCTTACGTGCTCCATTCCCTCTAAAGCTTGTATGCTATCTGCTGAATAATTATGCTTTGTTTCCTGGCTCATAATTTTTATATAAAATAAGTAACTACAAATATAAACTATCTCCAAGACTATATCAAGTTTTAAGCTTGGTTATTCGCAGTTTTTAACCCTTCTTTTTCTCTGTTTTTTTCGATAAAAAAACGCAAGAGGGCTACTCTTGCGTTTTTACATCGTATCTAAAAAAGCTTATTCTATATAATTTACTTTAAACTCACAATTGTTGAATACAAATGTCTCATTTAACTTTCTACCTAGAAGCTCCTTAGCTATCGGAGCATCATTAGAAATTGCCATAACTGACATATCGTCTAAAACTATTTTAGGCAAAGCTGCACTGAAAAATAAAGTAACGGAGTTAATCTTAACTACACTTCCAAATTCTACTTTATCACTTACTTTCTTCTCGTCTATCTTAGAAACTACTTCCAAAATATCTAAGTTTTCTTTAATCTTCTTACTTAAGTTTTCTTGTTCGATGTGCATCATCGCCAATCCCGTCTCATGTTTATCTCCTGCTGAGCTTTTCGCATCGGTCTGAGCATCTGCTGACATATCACTGACGATAGTTCGAAATGCACTAATTTTATCCTCTAACCGCTGGATACAAATTGTTTTAAGTCTTTCTTTTAGTGTCATCATTAATGTTTTATACATTCTCCTATCTGGAGTCTGATTATTGTTGTTTTGTGACACAAAAGTAAGCCTTTAGACCTATGAATACAACATATTTGTATGCTTGTCGAGCAAAAAAACAATCAAATAGTCAAAATTTAAACTTTTATTAAGCTTTTTTTCTCAAAAATCGAACTTATACATCACTCCTCCTACTGCTTGGAATCCTTGTACCTTATAATTATCCCATTTATCGTATTGATTATTTAATACATTGTTCAGCTTTGCAAAGGCTGTCCAGTTTTTCGTAATTCGATATCCTACTTGTAAATTCAAATCTACATAACCGTCTAGCTCTCGCACCTTATTCATTTGAAGAGCTTCTGGATCACCTACAATCGTCCCTTCTATATCTGAAATCGAGAATGCATCATAGCGACTACCGACATAGTAGAGGTCAAGATTAGCATACCACGCTTGACTAAACGATAAGTCTAGATTTGCCCCAAACTTTGTAGTTGGTAAATTCCATGCTTTTTCTCCGTCTGTATCATAGTTGCTCCACTGTGCATAAGCTCCAATGGAAGCCTCTTTATTAAATTCATATTTCAGTTCTCCTAACAACGAAAAAGTCTTTACTTTTTGTGACTCTGTCGCGAATGAGTTTCCAAAACCAAATGGTACTTTTGCCGTATTGGTCGAATAAGGGGTATGAATAAACAACAACTTATCGGACTCATTCATATACGACCCTTTTACATTATAGGAAATATTATGATCTAACTTTCCACGCATTCCTACATAAATATCGTAGTTCTTACTCGTCGGAGTGATTAGTAAATTAGGCGCTACAAATGGATTAACCTCTACTAATTCCTTATATGAATTCTGTTGCAACCCTCCTTCTATACCGGCATAAACACTTAATAGATTAGGCACTAAGTTATAAGTACCCTTTATTTGTGGATATACGTAGAATTTTCCATCACTCTGATTAGCTACTTTACCATCGTTATAGTAAATACCTAACCCTAATTGTACAAAATATTTATCTCCTTTAAACGCGACGTTAGGCTCTAATCCGATATTGAAGTGGGTGGTCTTTTGCGTTGTTTGTGTCACCAAGTGATCTTTAAATTCTGTACTTACATAGTCCAATACTATCCCTAAATTAGCATTACTCATAAAGCCAATACGCGTAGATATTTGCGGTTTAATAGAAAATCTATTCTCCGTAGAACTGTAGTCGTCCCAAAAACGGTCAAACTTTACGTCTAGATTGGTGAATGGAGATTGCTTAAACTCAAAATTACCATTGAAGTAAATATCTTTATAGCGCTGTTGGGAATCTACTCCTTGAATATCTCCTCTGTTGAAGTTTACCTCCTCCATTGGCAAACCATACCAATGACTCGATTGAAAACTTCCTCCTAACTCAGTTGTCCAGCTAAAGTTCCCTTTTTGTCCTCCATAGTGAGCACTAGCACTTGTCTTTGAGTAATTGTCTTCTAATAATAAATCTTTTAACCCTCCCTGTGAAGACATATAGTTTGCAAATCCTGCCACATAACTATTGTTTTTGAATTTATGACTCAAAAACACCTCCCCATTAATCGTTGTATAAGATCCAAATGAACCTAGCGCATAGTTGTTAAACGTCTTTAGTGGTTCGCGTTTTTCTACTTCTGCGACTTCTCCTTTCTCTGGTACAAAGGTTGACTCTACCGGGTAAGAATTAATATTGTACTCTACTGTTTTTTTCTCTGTTACAATATCTTTATCTTCTTTAGGCAGCTCTGTCATCTTATCAGCATCAGCTACCTTTCCTTCATAATTCCTAACTACATTAACCACTTCAGTTCCCAAATCTGGTTTTTTATTCTGTGCTTGTACAGACACAACAGAAGCCACAAAGGCAGTTAGGGCTATATATATATTTCTATTTTTCATATTTCTTCCTTATCAAAAAATCTAGTTAGCAATTGATGAATTATGCTTAGCTTCTTCTTCTTTTATCTGATTCAGTTTTTTCTGAGCTTGAGCTTTTACATCTACATAATCTCCAAAATTCTTCATCACACTTTCCAATATATAAGTTGCTTGATAACTGTCATTGAGTGCATAGAAGTTCTCTGCCATTAGGACCAAACCCTTAGCACCGTAATATTTATACGATGAATATTCTTTTGCTAATTTCTGAACTGCTTCATTGGACGATTCGTATTGTCCTTCTTTATTTTTGAAGTAAGCATCGTAGTATAAAGCTTCTGCTGCAACTTCACCTCTAGCACTTTTTAATACTTCTGCATATGCTTGTTTGGCCTTTACCTCATTTCCTGTTGAAAGTGATGTTCTAGCGATAATAACCTGTGCATCATTCTTGATTCGACTATCAACTCCTTGCTTTTCATTTACTTGCTCTGAATAAGTTAATGCTTGAGTATAATTCTTTTGCTCGTAATATAGCTTCATCAAATTAGACATTGCATATACTTTATTTTGCTCTTGTATTGCTTCTTTTTCTAATCGCTTCAATCGATCGATTGCCTTACCTTCATCATTTGCTTTCAGATACATTTCAATAGCACGTACTAAAGCAACTTCTGAGTATTCACTTTGTCCAGCTCTCAATACCGCCTCATAGTGTTGCAATGACTTGTTGTCTTGCCCTTGTCCTGCATACAATTGTGCTAGGTAATAATGAGATTGTAATGCCTTCTGCCCATTTGGGAAGCTCTTAAGGTATTGCTCATAGCCTCTAATTGCTTCTTCTTTATTGTTTTGAATATATTGTCTTTCTGCTGATTCGAACGTATCGCTATCCAACTCTTCTTGACTCACTTCTACGAAGTCTAACCCCTTCACCCAATTAGCATATTGATCCATCTGTCCATTGTCAACATAAATCAGACGAGCATTCTGCACAGCTTCTAAAGCCTCCGGCGTATTGGGTGCGTCTGATACTACCTCTTTAAACTTAGATAAAGCTACATCATTCTTTCCTATACTATAATAAATCAATCCCTGACGCAACACAGCTCGTGTGCGGTAATTTGAAGTTGGAAAAGAATTAATTAACGCTGTATAAGCACCTAATGCTTTATCTTTTTGATTGAGCAGGTCATAAGATACTCCAATTTCATATTGTGCTTTATCAGCCAAATTTGACAATGGATGATCGCTTACAAAAGCGAGTAAGTCTTCTACTTTTTTCTGGTTTCTATCGACAAATCCATATGAAATTGCCTTTTGAAACTTAGCATATTCTACATCAAGCGAACCACTGTTAATAACCAAATTATACGCATCCATCGCTGGCCAATATTTACCTATTGCAAAATTAGCATCACCAATGCGTAGATTAGCATCGTTTAGCTTGTTTTTATCTACACCTCCAAGCTTTGTAAAAGCAGTAAACGCTCCAATAGCTTGTTCGTATTTTTTCAACTTAAAGTAGGCATAACCAATGCTATAATCCACTTGTTTGTACTCATTTGTCAAGCCAGCGCCTTCACTTTTCTTAAAGTCGTCAAACCCTCGTATAGATTCATCATACCTACCCAATGCAAATAATGACTCTGCACGCCAATAGTTCGCCAAAGCTGTCATGCGTTGATTGTGATGTTCTCCTGCTGCTCGGTTAAACAACTTTAAAGCCTGGCTATATTGTTGGGTTGAATACAACTCAATACCTCTCAAAAACAACACTTTCTGATATACTTCTGCATTGTCATTTCCGCGACTATTCTCTAGAATTGTTAACGCGTCTTCATAGTTCTTTGAAGTTACGTATGAGTCTATCAGTAAGTTTTCTATCTCTTGTTTATGAGTAGATCTTGGATATTTTGTGATAAAGGCATTTAATACAGTAGGGGCACTCTCAAAAGCATTCCCTATTTCATAGCTCAATTTAGCATAATTCAAGAAAGCATCTTCTTGAATATCCCTGTTAAAACTCATCTCTGAAGCATTCTTAAACGCGTTCAGCGCTTGTACTTTCTTATCTGTACGCAAATAACTTTCGCCTAAATGGTAGTAAGCATTTTGCGCTACAGCATCTTTACCTGAGATAATTTTGTTAAATTGCTCTATTGCTTGTTCGTAGTCATTTTGCTTGTAATACGCATACCCCAATTGATAGTAATCAGTATTACTCCACTTGCCCTCTTTTCCTTCATAAGATAACAAATAAGGCAAAGCATTTTCAAACTGAGAAGTATTAAAGTAACTTTCACCTACTATTTTTTGCAGTTCAGAGCGCTGTGCTTCATCTTCTGTTTTATCTAGTTGTCCAAGGCCTTCAGCAATAGCTTTCTCAAAGTTACCAGACTTAAAATTCATATCAGCACGGTAATAGCCAATGCGCTCTTGGTATTTAGATTTGTCTCCTACTTTTTCAAATAATTTCTCTGCATCTTCTACATTATCCGAATCATATGCCATATACCCCAAATAATAAGAGGCTTGATCCCCCCACTCACTTCCTGGACGTACTTTGCGCAAGGTACGCTTTGCTTCTTTCATGTTTTTTACATAAAAAAAGCTATATCCTTTTTGAAAGTTATATTTATCTTCTGCTAAATCCCCTACATACTTAGGATCCTGTATTTTGGTTGCGTAGTGAAGTGCCTTTCTATAATCTCCTTTTGAAAAATAGTAGTCCGTCACATCTAGATAAGCTTGATGCTGTTTTGCACTAGTCGGATATTTATTTACAAAATCATCGATCTTTTGCTCAGCAGTACTTTGATCTAAGCGAATAGCACAATTGGCTATATAATAAGCACAATCTGCTTCCATTTCTTTATTCTGTGCAAACTGTGTATTTTTAACCTTTTGAAAAATTAATTGTGCCGCTAAGTATTGTTCTTCATTAAATAGACGCACCGCATGTTCAAACTCCTGATATTCATTATTATATACTGCTGACTGTTGAGCACTCATGGTCATGGTCCCCAAAGCCATAACTAAATAGGCTAATCTTATATTCTTGCGCATTTGAGTTTATTTTATTTATTGCCAAATATATTTAATATACTAATTAAAACATATTTTTTAGCAATATATTGCACAGGTAAAGCCTTTATTTTACTAACTTTTTCTAAGATATGTAGGGCATTAAAAAATTGAGAATGATAGGCGCAAGTATCGCTGTTAAAATTCCATTAAAAATCATTCCAACACTAGCAAAGGCTCCATATTTTTCACTGATTTCCATAGCTTTCATGGTTCCCATCGCATGTGATGACGTCCCCATCGCTATTCCTTGTGACATTGGATTGGTAATTCGCGACATATTTAGAAACTTAAAACCTATCATACTTCCGAATATTCCCGCTATCATCACCGCCGCTGCTGTTATTGAAGGAATCCCCCCTACCGTCTTTGAAATTTCCAAAGCAATCGGGGTACTAACGCTTTTAGGAGCTAATGACAAAATTATCTCTCGATCAGCACCTGTCCACTTGGCTAACAAGACTACTGAGATCACTCCAACTAGGCATCCGATAAACTGACTACATACAATCGGGAAAAGTTGTTTTTTGATTTTATCCCATTGCAGATACAGCGGTATCGCCAGTGCTACAATGGAAGGCTGTAAAAAGAAATCTATATAACGTCCTGCCTGAGCATAATTGTCATACGGTATTTCTAACACTAATAAATAACTGATTAGAATCGCTGTCGCAAATATTATTGGATTGAAAATAATCCATTTTTTCTTACTTGTCAAATAAATACCCATCGCATACAAAGCTAAGGTAAGAAATAACAAAAAGGTGGGGTTATTGAGAAAACTCATTTTTTCTTTCTTAAAATTTGATGACTAAGTCCAGTGACAAAAATAACTAAGATGGTGCTGACTAAGGTCGCTACAATTATCGGAACAATAGACGCACTAAGCAATCCAAAATAGTTGAGCATTGCTACACAAGGAGGCACAAAGAATATCCCCATGTTTTTCAATAAAAAATCAGTTATTCCACTTATAGATTCTACTTTTACCCATTCCACTTTGAGGAGTATCCACAAGAGTATTAAGCCAATAATGCTTGCTGGAAGTTTGACTGCTGTTAGGTAAACGACCAATTCCCCAAAAGCAAGACAGCCAATCACAATAGCTACCTGTTTAATCAAGTTCATAATTACAAATAATTTAGTGCAAAATTACAAAAGTAGACTAACCCTACAGTTGTTATTTCTTATTTTATCTATTTCTTTAACATTTCCAAATAAACCATTTGGAATGCACTCTTCTTTTTTAGCTTAACTAAAACATTATCACTTTGATAACCTTGCCTTAATATTTCCCTAATACACATATAGTACTTTTACATCAGAAAATTTGAAGATAAAAAGATTCATTATTCTGTTGGTTAGTTAGTTAAAACAGCACTCTGGGTACGGGCGCTGTTTTTTTTATACTCTACATATTCTTAGAGGGGGGCAAATTCCTTTTGTTTAGGGTCTTTTTGTTTCCAAGCTTGGGGTATAAGTGCAGTATTCTTCGCCTTTAGTCCCCCAGAAGGGCTTTCTTGGCAAGAAAACCTCAAGCATACTGTTCGTATTCTGCACGCATCATAGACAAAACTACAATCCTCGCAACACCTAACGATGACTATGCTTATGACATCTTCTTTAGAAGAAACTTTACTAACTAACAGTAAAAATCAAAAAGTAAGTAATCGCCAAACACTTAACCGATAGAAAAGAAAAAGAATCAAAGGTGATTCGTCGGTTAATAAAACTAAGTACCAATAGTATAGGTAAAGCATATAAAGCATAATACATAGGCGTAAACAGCTGTTCATAGACCCAAATAGCGACTGAGTGATCCATAACTCCCGTTACATAACTAGCACGGATAAGCCATAAGGTCAAGTTAATTGTACACAGGACAAAAAGTGTAATATCAATCAGTATTGCTCGCTTGGTTCGCTTTTTCAATAGTTCTTTTTCACTGTCCTGCATAGTCTTATCTATTTTTTCTTTAACACAGACTTCTTCGCTGAGATGCCTAAGGCAAATATAGGTTACTCTGCTTAATTAAAATCAATTTTTAAACACTTTGTCATTCCTTTAGGAAGACTTATCACTCCTGATTACTTCCTTCAATACACTATATCGACTAAAAGGAATAATTAAACGATACAAGAAAGGTTCGCAAAGCCTGTGGATTGACAGTAGCATTTCCTGTAAAATACTTTCTATTCAACATATTGTCAATCTTAAAGCGAACGTTGTATTGATCCAGTTGATAGCCTATTACCCCATTTAAAAAAGTATAACTAGGCAATTTCATCGCGCCTAAAGTCAAGCGATTTAATGATCGTTGGCTACTCGCACCAAAAACCCCCATTCCAATATTTAGATTCTTGAAAGTACCAGCCTGTATCTCATAATCTATCCATGCATTAAAAAGATTAGCTGGCCCTGCTTCCTCAGGCCTTAGTCCTAAATTGGCATCAGAAGGTTCAGACTTAGTTACTTGATTATAGTTGTGACTATAACCGCCTATTATGGTCAGCCCCGGTAGTGGCGTACCGTGTAGGGTAAGCTCTATTCCTTTGCTGTTTACTTTTCCTCCTTGTTTGAAATTTTGAGTATTGGTAATATCGGTCATCAACTTATTATACACATCTATTGTATATAGGCTCAGGGTAGCCTCTAGTCGGTTAGCAAAGAGCTTTGCTTTAGTTCCTATTTCAAATTGATTTGCTTGTTCTGGATCAAAAGGTTTAATGCGCCTATTTGTACCGTCAGGATCTGAAGTAATAGCCGGATCCAAGAATACAAATCCGTTAAGATAATTGGCAAAAACGACCCAGCGATCAGGCATTAATTGATATACTAATCCAAACTTAGGGGAATAAGTTGTTTGATAAACTTTCTCTGCTTCAAAGGTCGATGTACTTCCGACGAGATGATCCAGACGAATACTCATCATCATTGAAAGCCTTTCTGACAAGTCAGTCACATTAGACAGATACGCACTTTAGGTCTGCATTTTTGCCTGATTATCGACATATAATGCCTGCTCCAATTGACGATCAATCGCCGATAAACTCAGATTACCACTATCTGTCTGCTCTACCAAAGAAACTACTCCCATTGCCACATAATCCGTATTTCGACTAATAAATTCTTTAGACAAATAATCAACACCTATTAAAAGCTTATTCTTCCATGAGCCAATTTGATAGTTTCCCGTAAGATTATTCTGCACAGACAATACCTTTGACTTAGAATCTATACGAGTAATAAATCGCTGAAAATGATCGCTATCTCCCCTATCATCTAAGACTTGATAATAACCATTTGCTAGCGTTTGATTTTTACTAACTACAGTTGTATTAACCCAGCCCTCAGCGAGGTCATAAGCAAACTTCAACTGACCAGTTAGTGTTGGATTCTTGATGGCAATATCATTTGTAGTATATGAATTCTTATAATTTGACTCAAACAAATCAAGCGTATTAAAACCAACTGGAACTGCTGTAGATACAAACATCATTGGCACATGAACTGCCTGTGACAGCGCATATTGAAAATCAAAAGATAGCGTCGCGCGCTTGTTGATCTTGTATTCCATTGATGGAGCCACAAAAAAAGACTCTTTAAAACCTGCATCTTTAAAACTATTCTCCTTTTGGTAGGATACATTTAATCGAGTCAGGAAAGACTCACTAACAGGCGTATTTAAATCAAGGGCGAAACGATTGTATTGATTACTACCCACAGTATAGGTCATAGAAGAAGCAAACGTATCATGTGGTTTTTTGGTAATCACATTGATCAGTCCTCCATACCCCACTACACTCCCTCCATACAACGTTCCATTTGGCCCTTTAATCACTTCCACTTGTTCAACATTGGCCATTTCTAGTGCGCCATTATTCAAACTAGGTAACCCATTGAGTAAATTAGGTTGAAGGGCAAAGCCTCTTAGAGTATAATATTCTCCCCCCCATAACTCCAACTCCTGTAGATTCCCATGCTCTGGCAATACCCGTAGCATTTTTTAAGGCATCTTTTAAGTTAGTCGTAACTTGTTTTTCTAAAGTACTAGACTGAATCAGATCATACGACTGAGGAGTCTCCAAACTTGTTAAAGGCATTTTAGAAGAAAAACTCCTCTCTGGAAGTTTGGCTTGAATAATCACTTCCTCTATCGAATGTATGGCTAAAGAATCTTGAGCCTGTGCCAAATATAAAGGAATACAACTTAAAGCTAAGTGTACTAGATAATACTTCATGTTAGTATAGTGTTCGCGTTAGTAAATTGCGACAAAGTTAATCTAAAAATACAGCGAATGCCAATATATACTATATCAAAGAAAACTCAATAATTAAAAACAAGGAAACACCCGTTATTTTTCAATATATTATTATCTTTATTGCAAAGGATATTTTTATGAATAAACAAGAATTTAACGCACAGAATGTAACTGATGCACCTAATGTGAATACAATCTTTACAACTTGGAAATTTAAAGAAAATATAGAAGTAAGCGAGGCTTTTGAACGCGTATGTGGACTTATTGAAAATTTCAACAACTCTTTTCAAACTCGACTACCAGAGACACAGACAAGTTGTGTCATGGGAATAGGCTATGATGCATGGCTACGCTTAGGTATGCCCCAGCCCATGCCGAAAGAATTAACGCCTTTTAAATCAATACAAGGAGATAAACACAAAGCAGTATCAACACCAGGAGATTTACACTTCCACTTAAGAGGAAAAAGTATGTCTGCATGCTTTGATATGGCAATGGCACTATCAGAAGTATTAATCCCTGTGAGTGAGTGCTTAGATGAAGTGCATGGATTCAGATATTGGGATGGTCGTTCAATCATTGGTTTTGTCGATGGAACAGAAAATCCTCAGGGTCAAGATCGCGAATTCTACGGAATTGTAGGAGAGGAAGATGCAACATATAAGGGAGGTAGTTACCTATTCGTACAAAAATACATTCACGATATGACAGACTGGAACAAACTGCCTATAGAAGAACAAGAAAAAGTAATCGGTCGATATAAAATGTCTGATATAGAGATGACTGATAAGGTAAAGCCAAACAACTCTCATTCTGCCCTGACGAATGTCAAAGACGAAAATGGCGAAGCATTGAAAATTGTTCGAGACAATATGCCATTTGGAAATCCATCAAAGGGAGAAGTAGGGACCTACTTTATCTCTTATGCTAGTACTTTTAGCACTACAAATAAGATGCTAAAAAATATGTTTATCGGTAATCCAGTGGGTAATTATGACCGTATCTTGGATTATTCAAAAGCTGTAACTGGAGCGTTGTTTTTTGTACCTACCCTAGATATGCTAGGAGATTATTCGGCAGAATAAATTCTGTTTTTCTATTGGGACAAACTATCAGTTTTAATAGTTTTGTCCATTAACCTAATAAACAACTCCCCCATTGGAATTAAAGAATATAGAGTTTAAAGCTAGCGTGGATTCTATTCTTCCTTTAGAAGACAAACTCAAGCGAGCACAAGTCACTTTAGAAGGTATTTACACACAAGTCGATACCTACTATAATGTGCCTATTGGACGAGTAAAATTAAGAGAATATGGTGATTATAGTTCGCTTATTTATTACCATCGCGAAAATCAGGCAGGAGCAAAACAATCTGATGTAATTTACTACAAACATGAGCCCAATACAGCCTTAGTAGCTATACTAGAAATGCAGTTTGGCATTAAAGTAAAAGTAGCTAAAACGCGAAAGGTTTATAAGCCAGAGGAAAATATAAGTATTCACTTAGACGAAGTAGATGGACTAGGAAGCTTTATAGAAGTAGAAGCATGCAATGCCGGAAACGACAAAACGCCTGAAGAATTGCAAGCTCAATGTGACTACTACTTCCAGTACTTTCACCTTAGAACAGATCAGCTAATTGATCAATCATATAGCGATTTGAAGTTAGCAAAGGCAAAATAAACAAAGAGGCTATTTCCTTTACCAGAAATAGCCTCTTTGTAATTTATGTTGTTTTGTACACCACTTCAAATAGCGTACCGTCCTCGCATTTTAATGTTTTATAAGGATACTTCAGCAACAGAGCATAGTCGTGCGTCACCATGATGATCGTCTTACCGTTTGCATTGATTTCTTTAAGTAACTCCATTACCTCTACACTCGTCTGAGGGTCCAAATTACCCGTAGGCTCATCCGCTAAGATTAAATCAGGATCATTTAACAACGCTCTAGCAATAGCAATACGCTGTTGTTCCCCTCCTGAAAGTTGATGAGGCATCTTTTCAATATGACTACTCATACCTACCTTTTCAAGTACTTCCTCTATTTTTCTATTAATTTCTTCTTTCTCATTCCAACCAGTAGCTTTAAGAGCAAAGTGTAAATTGCCGAATACAGTACGATCAGGAAGTAATTTAAAGTCTTGAAAAACAATTCCTAAAGAACGACGCAAATAAGGAATATCCTTCTCGCGCAACTCTCTTAGATTATAGTCAACAATCGTCCCATGTCCTTCAGTCAAAGGAAGGTCAGCATAAAGCGTCTTCATAAAGCTACTTTTACCTGCTCCAGTCTTTCCAATTATATAAAGAAAGTCACCTTTATTTACTTTCAAATTGATGTTTGAAAGCACTTTGTGTTTATTTTGAAAAATATCTACACCATTAAGGGATAATACCGTATTAGCCATAGTCAACTGATTATTTTGCGTAAAAATAGTAAGTTAAATTTTTATTACCACATTATAAAGTAGAAAAGTAAAAGATATTTAACTTCTCATTTTTATTAAGCAACCCTTCCCTTATACACCATATATTAAATATACTTAATAAAATCATAAAAATACAATTTATAGTGAAAATTACTCAAGAAAACACATTACAAAAGCAGATTTCTACGTACTTTGCAATGTAAAAATAAAGAAAGAAATGGAAAAAAAATTAGTAGTAATCACAGGCGCTAGTTCAGGATTTGGAATGGAACTAGCAAAAGAATTCTCAAATAGTGGTCATCCTTTGTTATTATTAGCGAGAAGACTTGATAAAATGGAAGCCTTAAATCTTCCAAACACTATTTGCAAAAGTGTAGATGTAAGCGACAAAGGAGCTTTTGAACAAGCTATTCGCGAAGCAGAACAAGTATATGGAAAGACTGATTTGTTAATTAACAATGCTGGAGTTATGCTACTGGGTGATTTGGCTACACAAAACCCGAAAGAGTGGAAACAGATGATGGATATCAATGTACTTGGAGTAATGAATGGAATGCAAGCTGTAATGGGTGATATGAAAGAAAGACAAGGAGGTACAATTATCAATATTTCTTCTATTGCTGGGGTACTACCCTTCCCTAATCACGCTGCATACTGTGCCAGTAAATATGCCGTAAGAGGAGTGACACAAACAGCGCGTTTGGAGCTAAGTCCGTTTAATGTACGTGTAATCGCAGTAGAGCCAGGAGCAGTAGCAACTGAACTACTTGGACATACGACAAGTGACCAAATCAAAGACGGATACAAGCAATGGATGCAGTCATCTGGTGCAAACCGCATTCAAGCAATTGACGTAGCTCGTACGATTAAGTTTGCTTATGACTTACCTCAAAGTGTGTTATTGAGAGAATTAATTATCTCAGATACCAAACAAGACGCCTAAATAACCAACATAGTAAAAAGTCCACTTGCCTAATTTAATTAGATAAGTGGGCTTTTTTGTTACCATACAAAAGCCATTAGTATAGAAATATTCTAAATAGCTAACATAAAGCCTTATCTTTGTTTACAAACAAACCCAATTCAAATGACAATAGAAAACAAAGCAGGGTTTTCTAACTATGACAAGTTCGTAGTTTTCATACTCGCTATTACACAATTCACTATTATACTTGACTTCATGGTCATGGCTCCACTAGGAGACTTACTATTAAAAGACTTACACATCAATCCCACAGACTTCGGTATAGTCGTTTCAGCATATGCCTTTAGTGCTGGCATATCAGGACTACTCACTGCTGGATTTGCAGATAAGTTTGACCGCAAACGGCTGTTATTAGTTTTTTATAGTGGTTTTATTATCGGGACATTCCTTTGCGGACTAGCCAACTCCTACTCTACATTAGTTATGGCACGTATTATAACAGGGTTGTTTGGTGGAGTGATAGGTTCTATTTCAATGGCTATTATAACCGATTTATTCACCCTACAACAGAGAGGTCGTGTCATGGGCTTTGTCCAGATGGGCTTTGGAGCTAGTCAAGTACTTGGTATTCCGATAGGGCTATACATCGCCAACAAATATACGTGGGAGACACCCTTTCTGATGATTGTTGGTTTATCGATTTGCATCGCTTTTGCTATTGCCTTTAAGTTAAAACCTGTCAATGAACATTTGAAAATACCAAACGATAAAAAGCCACTTCTTCATCTTTGGCATACCATACAAAACAAAGACTATCGCATAGGCTTTTTAGCTACAGTATTTCTGTCTATTGGAGGCTTTATGATGATGCCTTTTGGTACAATCTTCGCCGTAAATAACTTAGGTGTACTTCCGGAAGAACTCCCTTTCTTGTTTATGGCCTCTGGAACCTGTTCCCTGCTTATCATGCCTTTTATTGGTAAGCTGAGCGATCAGATGGACAAGTATAAACTATTTGTTATAGCAACACTCTGGATGTTATTGATTTGTATTATCTATACCAATCTATTTGCTGTACCCTTATGGTTAGTCATGTTGCTAAACATCTTATTAATGATAGGTATAATGAGTCGTATGGTTCCTTCGCAAGCGTTAACAAGTGCTGTTCCACAGCCTAAGGACAGAGGTGCATTTATGAGTATCAATGCCTCATTACAACAGATTGCGGGAGGGATAGCATCTGCCGTTGCCGGTTTTATTGTCTTCCAAGATACAGAAAACTCTCCCTTAATGAATTACGATATCGTAGGATATGTCGTAACAGCTATTGGAATATTAGGCATTCTACTTATGGCAAGAGTAAACCGCTTAGTAACGAGAAACAGAAGATAAAAGTGAAGCCAGACAATAAACTTCGCAACTATCCAAGTAGTCTAAAGCATAGAAGCCAGACAATAAACTTCGCAACTATCCAAGTAGTCTAAAGCATAGAAGCCAGACAATAAAATCGTCTGGCTCCTAAAGGTTATTAATAATAGTTAAAGTATGTTCTATTTTGATAAATTAAAGCGTAAACCTGCTTTAAGGTTAAAATTAAAAGGCTTCTCTTTATAAAAAACCCCAATTTCACTGTTGTCTTTGACATGATATTGAACCCCTGGTTCTACATAGATCCCTATCAAATCAGACACGCGATATTCCATTCCTACTCCTGCATTAAGCGACAACTGTACTTCCTTAATATTTGTACGACTATCCACTTGCTTACTAAGCTGATCATTTACAATATAATCTGTCTTCGTGTTGCCAGATATAGTCTTTTCAAATAGCGTGCCAGCTGTTACATATGTATTAACTTTTGATAAATTAAACATACGATAATTCACTTGTAAAGGAACTCCTAAGAAGTGTAACGTCTGTTTACTAACCATTCGATTATACTTTTGTCCTGATTCTAGCTCAGATGACATGATCGTATAAGTTAATCCCGTTGATACACTCCATCGATCACTTAATCCATACCCAATAGACACTCCTGCTGTGATCGGTGCTTTATGCGTAACATTCGTTACTACATCTTCTATTCGATTTGCTTTGAATATATCAGAAAAAGCATTAGTACCTCCATTGATACTTTGTACTATTTCTGAATCTATACCCAGAGTCGTTCCGTTCATCGTTGCATAACCCGGAATAGTCTGTTGTGATTTTGCAAAAATACCATTCGTATGTACCGCAGCATCCCAACCTTTTCTTTTACTCTTTAGTTTGTTATTAGACGTAGCGATTAACTCTTCTTGTTCCCAAAAAGCCTTTTCTTTCTCTATTAACTCTTCTAGACTAATAGGCTCCGTATTTGTATCTCCAGCAAAAGTAACTGCTACTTCAGTAAAAGCGACTGCTCTCTCACCAGCTATTTGATGTCTTTCCGTATGTTCATTTAAGTAGTTATGATTAAACAGTGTGGACTGCTTTTCTCTTTCTACTTTAGCGATCAATGCTTGCTTTGGTGCTATTGTACGTTGTTCGACAACCTCAGCATCTTGACGTTCTATCGCTGTAGCGACTGCATTAACTTTTGAGCTAACCTTTTCCTTTATCGGTTTTGTAATATGCTCATTAACCGAGGGTTTGACAAACAACATCAGAGCAACTGTTGCTGCGCCAATCAATAGACCTCCTCTATAAAGGACAACAGGTTGTTTGAACCAAGGTTTTTGTGGAATCAAAGGTAGGATTACTGCCTTCTTTTTATCCTCAAATATTATCTTCTCTACATTATCCCAAACGTCAACAGGTGCCTGATGACTAAAACCTTTCATTTTTTTCCGCAGCTCTTCATTCCATTCTTTACTCATAACGCTACTTTTAGTTTTTTAAACTCTTTTATTCTTTGGGATAATATTCCTTTCGCCCTGTGAAACTGTGAAGCTGATGAATTCTCCGCAATTCCAAGTAATTGTCCAATCTCTTTATGGCTTTTTTGTTCAAAGACATAAAGGTTAAATACTGCTCTATACCCATCGGGCAGACTGCGTATCATCTCAAAAATATCTTCTTGAGACACCCCTTCAAAGTCTGATGTTTCTTCCTCTACTACATCTTCTATCAGCTCTTCATCGACAGTGAAGTTATATTTTTCTTTTCTTAGAAACTTCAATGACTCATTAACCACTATTCGTGTTGCCCACGCTTGTAAGGCTCCCTTTCCCTTGTATTCAAATTTCTCTATCGCATGATACATTTTTACTAGACTGTCTTGCAATATATCTTGTACATCTTCTTGCTTAATAATATATCGCATACAGACATAGGTCAAGCTACTCGAATAGAAGTCATAAAACTCCTTCCAAGCTTTTGGCTCTCTTTTTTGTAAGCGAGAAACTAAGGATTCCTCCTGACCTTCTAATAACATCTATCTAACAAACAACTCTTTAAAAGGAAAAAAAGAACTATACTCCTACTATTTCTTTAGAACAGTTTCTATTGAAAAAACTACAGGGGTCTTGAGAATGTTTATTTTATTATCTACAACAATTTTCTTTAATCTTAAGTCAAACTTAATCTTCTTCTCTGAACCAATATATAGTCCTTTTCCTTTTGATTCTAACAACAAATTTATTTCTTTTTCGCCACCTGTTTCTTTGTTCTTACTAATCTTTATAGTCGTCGGTTCTAAAAACAACTCTACTCCCATCTTGTGCTCCGTCAACACTCTATCATACTTAATGCTGAAGCCAATGGTTTCAGCTATTCCTTCTAATTCATTTGCATGCACTAACAGAGAAGACAGCGGAAAGTTTTTAAACACTAAACTATCTTTATCTACAGTAAGGAATACGTTGTATTGATTGTGAAAAGTACTAAGTAAACTAACATACTCACCATTAACGCTATCCAAGCTAACTCGGTCTAGCATCGTGAGATCGTTCGCTTCAGATGTACCGCAACCCAATGCACTGAGTAATAATACACTGCTTAGAACTTTTGTTAGTTTACTTAATATAACTTTTCTTAACACCATAGTTTACGAAATTAATACTACAAACTATATTCTTTTACTATACACTATATAAACCCCATATTTACCAAATCTTGCATCGCACTGAGAAGTTTTTTCAAACAAATACACTATATTAATTGCAAAATACTGAAAATAAACAAATTACACTAGTGAAAAATCGTAAAATAATTGAATGAAATCAGAAATTAAGTACAATTTAGAAGAATATAGAGAGCGGAATGAATAATTTTAGACCTATATAAAGCGAACTAAACCTCGCTACTCTGAACAAAAATGTTTAACTTTTGGCTTCGATAAAAACAATAAATATGAGCCTAATCACAAGTGAAATCATTAACAACCTAGGAATTATTACACTCAATGCAGAGCGTTCACTTAATGCACTGTCTCAACCCATGGTAGATCAAATACAAGTATTACTTGATCAATGGAGAAGTAACGATACCATACATTGTGTCTTTTTACAAGGCAGTGGTGAGAAAGCCTTCTGTGCAGGAGGAGACATTCGAGAGATGAGACAAGGAATTGAAGAACAAGCAGCCATAGACCCCACTCAAATACCACAGAAATGCAAGACTTTCTTTATCGCTGAATACACCTTGGACTACACCATACATACCTATTCGAAGCCCATTGTTGTATGGGGAGATGGCATTGTTATGGGCGGTGGACTCGGACTATTAGCTGGTGCATCACACCGCATCGTGACAGAACGTAGCTTGTTAGCTATGCCAGAAATTAGCATAGGATTATATCCCGATGTAGGAGCTTCTTTTTTCCTTAATCAAATGCCATCTGCCTATGGTTTATTCCTAGGAATGACTGGAGCACGTATTAATGGAGCAGATGCTCACTACTTAGGACTTGCGGACTATGTATTGCCTTCTTTTGTTAAGCAGCAATTAATTGAAAAGCTTACTCAATTAGATCCTAAACTAGATATAAATAAACAACTAAAAGAAAGCTTAACTGCCTTTGAGCTAAAGGATAAAACTACTTCTCAAGCAGAAGCGAATCGCCTAGCGATAGAATCCTTTGAACAGGTATCAGATGTACTTACCTTTCAAGAAACCATCGAAAAACTAGCAAAAAATAACGCTTGGATAGATGCTGGTTATCAAATCTTTAAAAGCGGATCCCCCAGTTCGGCAGCTGTTATCTTTAGACAACTTCAACTCAATAAGGGAAAGTCACTTGCTTTTGCCTTTCAAACGGAGCTAAACCTCTCTTGTCAATGTGCCATGCACCCAGACTTTCCAGAAGGAGTTCGCGCCTTATTAATCGATAAAGATAAAAACCCACAATGGACTCCTGCTTTACTCGAAGAGATTTCACAAGAATGGATAGATGGGTATTTCTATCCACTTTGGACTGCAGATCAACACCCATTCAAAGATTGGGACAAGATTTAAGGTACTTAGATTCAACAAATAAATGCAACAGCATTTAAA